>MGBT01000151.1 GCA_001788395.1 Candidatus Rokubacteria bacterium GWA2_70_23 | reverse complement strand
GCGGGACCGTGGCTTCTGCGCGATGCCGGAGCCGAAGCCCCTCATCTCGTGGCTCCTTACGAGACGGTGCCGCGGGTGGCGACTGAGCGTGTTCCGCGGGGAGGGCCCCCTGCCCCGGCCGACGCCGCCTGTCAACGAACTCTTGAGACAGGACACTAGACCTTCCAGGAATTGATCCAGTCGAAGAGCTTCGAGCCCGCCGGCTTCATCGCCTGCTTGGTGGACACCACCTCGATCGGGTTGATCGTCACGAAGTCGTAGGCGTTCTTGTGCGTGGTGATGCCCTGGTAGAAGTTGCCCATCTGGATGTGGTCCTCGCGCCACGAGCGCTTGCCCGAGAGCGACTCCACCTCGATGCCTTCCAGCGCCTTGACCAGCTGCCCCTTGGCCGGCCACTGCCGCGCCCCGGCGTAGGCCTTCTCCACCGCGGCCTTGTAGGACTCGGCGCCGAAGTAGGCGTGGTCGCACTCGTAGGGCGGGTACTCGTTGTACCTGGCCTTGTACTCGCGGACGAACTGCTTGAGCAGCGCGCTCCCCTTCGGGTCGTCGAAGTACATGGAGTTGTAGCCGAGCAGCAGCCCCTCGGGGGTGAACTCCTTCTTGAGCGAGTCGTGGACGCCGCCCGCCGTGGTGAAGACGCCCTTCATGCTCTTGAACAGACCCACCGCAGCGGCCTGCTTCATCAGGATGGTCGCATCCCCCGACCAGAAGGAGGTCATGAGGAGGTCGGGCTTGGCCTGCTGGATGGCCGCGATGTGCGAGGTGAAGTCGGTGACGCCGAGCTTGGGGAACAGCTCGACCACGGGCTTGACGTCGATCCCGTACTTCTTGAGGACGGCCTGGTAGGACTCCCAGCAGTCGTGGCCGTAGGAGTAGTCGTTGTTGATCCCGGCGATGGTCTTGATGCCCTTGAAGTACTTGGCGGTCAGGATGCCGGCGACGATCGCCTCGACCTCGTTGTCCACGCTCCGGAAGGCCCACTTGGGGTTGGGCATGGTCTCTTCCACACCCTTCTGAGTCGTGCCGTCCCAGGAGAGCCAGGGGAAGGCCATCTCCTCGACGACTTGCCCGAGGGCCAGCGTGACGCCGGTGGAGATGCCCCCCAGCACCACGTCGACCTTGTCCTGGAGGACGAGCTTGCGGAAGCGCTCGACGGTGTCCTTGGGGTTGGACTCTTCCTCGACCACGAGCTGCACGGGCCGGCCGAGGATGCCCCCCGCCTTGTTCACGCGATCGGCCCACCACTCCGTCCCGCGCAGCCCGGCGGCGCCCACGGGCGCGGCGATGCCAGCCCGGATGGCGAGCACGCCGATCTTCACGGGGCCGGCGGGGACGCCGGGCCGCGCCTGGGCCCTCGCCGTGGCCGGGAACCCGATCGCGGCTCCCGCGACGGCTCCCGCTCCGACCTGCTTGAGGAAGTCACGTCTGCTGGTTCCCATGGAAGTCCCCTCCTTCGAGTGCTGGTTAGCCACCGAGCTCCTTGCGCGCGAGCTTCACGCCCGCCACCAGCCGCTTGAGCTTCTCGAACGCCACCCAGCGCGGCACCGGGAAGAAGCCGCAGTCGGGCACGAGGGAGAGCCGCTCGGCCGGGACGTACTTCAGGCAGAGCCGGACCCGCTCGGCCACGTCCTCGGGAGTCTCCATGTAAAACGACTTCACGTCAACCACCCCGCAGGCCACCTCGCGGTCCACGCCGATCTCCTTCCACATCTCGATCTCGGCCATCTCGCGGTTGGCGTACTCGAACACGAACTGCTGGCACCTGGCCTCGAGCAGCGCCGGGAACATCCAGCGGTACGACCGCTTGCCGCGCGGCCGGGAGAGGAGGTTGCCGAAGCAGACGTGCAGCCCGAGCTTGGCCTCCACGCCCTCCACGCAGGCGTTGAACATCTTGACGTACTCGGCGGCCTGCCCCGGGACGATGGCGGCCGAGGGCTCGTCGACCTGGATCCACGTGGCGCCGGCCGCTGCCAGCGCCTTGAGCTCGGCGTTCACCGCCGGGACCAGGTCCCAGCAGAGGGCGAGGCGGTCATTGTTGTAGGCATCCCCGGGCCGGGTCTGGATGTGGATGGAGAGCGTCACGGGCCCGGGGCAGGTGGCCTTGACGGGCTTGTCGGTCTGGGTCAGCAGATACGTGAACTCCTCCACGGTCCCCAGGCCCCTGGGCACCGTGATGCGCCGGGTGGCCCGGTAGCGGGGCACGCTGTCGTAGGCGTAGAGCCCGGTCTTGCGCAGGGGCTCCAGATGCTCGAGGCCGTCCATCTTCCCGTAGAAGGTCTGGACGAAGAAGAAGCGGCGCATCTCGCCGTCGCAGATGACGTCGATGCCGGCGCGCTCCTGGTCGCGGATGGCGAGCTGCGTGGCGTCGTCGAAGGTCTCCCTGGTGTCGGTTTGCCCGTACTCGCCCGCCTTGATCTTGTCGAGCGCGGTCCAGAACCAGCCCGGGAAGCCGTGGCTGCCCATGACGTGCGTCGGGAGGATCGGAAGTGTCGCGGCCATAGCCTGTCCTTTCTCAGAAACGGTGTGATCCCGCTCTCCCGGCGGGCTCTCACCGCGCCGGACGGCTGTCGCGCTCGAGAAAGTAGTTGATCCAGGAGCTGGTTCCCTGGAGGGACCGGTCCGGGGGCGGGATGTAGCCCCGGAGGTCGTCCACGCGGCCCGTCGCCCGGGCCCGTTCGTACACGCCGACCCAGATGCACGGTCGGTCCAGCACCTCGCAGCGCCCGAGGGCGGCGCCGCCGCAGGGGCCGTTGCGCATCTGCTTGGGACAGGTCTGCGGGCACACGTACTCGAGGTGGCCGAGGACGCAGCTGCCGCAGGCCTGGCAGCCGAAGAGCGGCCGCTTGACCAGGAGCTCGGCCCGTTCCAGCGCGTGGGCGACCCCCGGGCGGCGGTCCACCCAGCGGAACACGCTCGTCAGCCCTCTCCGCGCCAGCGTGTCACGATCGACCGGGACGAGTCGCCCGAGGGCGTCGAGGACCCTGGGCAGGGCGGCGCGGCTTCCGGAGGCGGGGCGGGCCGCGGGGCCCCGGTCCCCTCCGAGACCCGTGATTGTGGTGCTCGCGGTGGAGGAGGGGGCCGGGGCCCCGCGGCCAGATCCCGAAGTCTCGGCGTACAGGTAGAAGCCGTCGGGCGCGCCGTAGGAGAGCTCGGCGGCCAGCTCCTCCCACCGCGGCGCCAGCTCCAGGCCGCGCCGGACGATCCCGTCCACCTCCTCGGCATCGTGGGTCCCGCCGATATAGGCGCCCGCGTAGCCGAGACCCCGCAGCACCGCCACCGTGCGCGCGGCGCGCTCAAGCCGGGCCCGGCGGCCACCGTCGCGCGCGGCGCTCTCTTCCCGCACCGCCGCGAGCAGGGCGGGCGAGACCCAGCAGCCGGGCGGCTGGCCCCCGGCCATCCGCTCGGCGGGGCGCTTGCCGAGAACGTACACGTTGCCCAGCACGGGAGTCCGCAGCCCGCGCTGGTCGAGGTAACGCTTGAGCTCCAAGAACTTCCGCGCGTCCCAGCCCACCTGGGTGATGGCCAGATCGGCGCCGGCGGCGATCTTCTTCTCGAGCTTGAGGTACTGGTAGACGCAGTCCGCCTCGACATACTTGAACGGGGAGACGGCCACCGAGATATGGAAGGACATCCCGGCCCGCCGCATGTCGGCGATCATCCGGACGAGCTGGACCGAGTCGAGATCGAACACCGGCGGCGGCTGGCCGGGGTCGCTGCCCTGCGGGTAGTCGCCGCTCAGCGCGAAGACGTTCTCGATGCCGAGGGCGTGCAGGTCCTCGAGGATCTTCCGGAGCCCCTGCCGATCCTGGCTCACGCACGTGAGGTGGATGTTGGGCGCGAGCCCCCGGGCGCGGGCCGCGGTGCCCACCCGGATCGGATCGTGGCCGATGGCCCCGCCGGCGTAGCTCGTGATGCTGCCGGCGACGACCTCCGGCAGCCCGGCCAGGCGTCCCGCCACGTCCAGCACCTGGGCCTCGCGGCGGAGGCGTGAGGCCACCAGCTCCACCACGTGGACGAAGCGCCCGGCCCGGAGGGCCACCGCCAGCGGGTTGCTCACCCGGCGAGCTCCTTCCGCACGATCCGCGTGCCCTCCACCATGGCGCAGAGCTTGGCGAAGGCCACCTCCCACGGCACGTGCAGCAAGCCGCAGTCCGGGTTCACGGCGAGACGCTCCGCCGGGATGATCTCGAGCGCCTTGCGGATGCGCTCGGCCACGATGGCCGCAGTCTCCACGTCGTTGGTCTTGACGTCGATGACCCCGAGGCCCAGCGTGAACGGCGGATCGAGCTCCTTGAAGACCTGCAGGTCCTCCGCGCCCCGGCGGCCGAACTCGAGCGTCAGCTGCTTCACCCGCGCCTCCAGGATTGCGGGGAAGAGATAGCGGTACGAGCCCTCCCAGGAAGGTTTGCCGTAGCGGTTGCCGTAGCAGACGTGCAGGCTCAGGTGCGCCTCCACGCCCTCCACCAGCGCGTTGATCGCCCGCACGCCCCAGGGGAGGTCCTCCGGGAAGCCCGAGTAGTAGGGCTCGTCGATCTGGATGTCCGTGGCCCCGGCCTTCACCAGCTCCCGCAGCTCCAGGTTCATGATCCGGGCGATGTCCAGCGCGAAGGCTTCCTCGCCCGGGTAGAACTCGTTGCGGATGCGCTTGACGAGGGAGTGCGGTCCGGTCACGGAGAGCTTGGCCCGCCGGTCCGTGAAGCGGCGCAGGAAGCGGAGCTCCTCCACGAGCCCGAGGGAGGCCGTGGGCATCCGCGCGCGGACCACGCTGTCATAGAAGTCGTAGTAGAAGCGCTTGGAGGCGTGGTCGATCTGCACGCCCGGCAGCCGCAGGGCGAAGTGGTCGATCATGTTGTCGCGCCTGAGCTCGCCGTCCGAGACGATGTCCACGCCGGCGACCTCCTGGTCCTTGATCGCGGCCTTCACGGCCAGGTCGTGGATCTCGTCGAGGTCGTGGCGGCTGATCCGGCGCAGGAGGTAGTCGTTCTTGACCCGCTCGAGCCAGCCGGGCATGGAGTAGCTGCCGACGACGGCCGTGGGGAGCAGGGGCTCGATCATCCGCGCTGTGGTCATGTCAGTCGCCACCCGCTCTTTCTAGTCCCGCTGAGTGGTGTAGAGGATGGAGGTGCGCGACCCGGGCCGGTAGCGGAACGGCGCGAAGTGCACGTCGTAGCCGGCGCGGGCGCCCACCGCCCGCAGGAGCGCGCCGTTGACCCAGCTCACCACCGAGCCGTCGAGCTTGCCGGGTCCGCGGAAGCCCTGGCGGTACTGGCCCATGGAGGTGACGAAGATGTCCTGCACCTGCAGGTACCCCCGCGGGTGCAGCAGGGGGATCGTGTTGACGAAGCTCTCGGCGGCCCCGCGCGAGAGGTGGAAGCGCACGTCGTCCGGGGCCTCGTGGAGCAGGTCCTCCAGGTGGCTCGCGTCCAGCCCCGGGGGCAGCGGCACCTGCGCCAGGCCCTCGAGCCCTCGGAGGCGTTCCTCCAGGCGCAGGGCTCCCCAGACCTCCCGCCAGAACAGGACGCCCTGGGCGCGGTCGGCGAAGACGTCGGCGCCGGCCTCGAGGAGCTTCGCAACCGCGCGGGGCAGATCCTCGGGGCGCAGACCGAGGGCGCCGGCGATCCGCGCCGCATCGGTGGCGCGGAGGTAGGCGCGCGCCTCCACCAGGTAGAGGCGGCCGTCGCGGCGGACCAGCTCGTCGTGGGGCAGGTTGTCATAGACGTTGGTCAGGTGGATGTAGAGCACCTTGTAGCGGAGGAAGGAGAGGGTCTTGAGCGGGTTGAGGGCGTCCATGGGGATGACGCTCACCGCGTCGCGGTGGCCCGCCACGGCCAGCATCGCGCGGTCCAGCGTCGGCATCGAGTAGTCGCCCAGGAGGAAGCGCAGGCGCGGATAGTAGCCCGTGCTGCGCTCGTCGTCCAGGGCCCTGAACCGGTCGAGCCAGAGCGCCGCCCGCGTGCCGGAGCCCACGCCGATCTCCAGCGCGAAGATCTCGGCCGGCAGCTGCCCGCGCTTGTCGATCTCGCGCAGCAGGGTCCAGAAGTCGGCCACCGAGTCGGCCACCGCCTGGGCGTGATTGGCGTCCGACTGGCCGCTGGGCAGGGCCTGCTCGAAGCTGCGCCCCGTCGCCGCCTCCCAGTCGCCCACCCGCTGCCAGAAGAGCCGATTGAAGTGCCAGATCACGCTCTCGCGCACGGGGACGAAGTCGTCCAGGTGGACGCGCCCCTCGCCTCCCGCGGCCGCGTCATCCATGGAGGCGACGGCGCCGAGCAAGTCGTCGCGGAAGCGCCCGGGCTCGGCCTGGCGGAGGTCTACGGCGATCTCGGCCAGCGTCATGGGCGCGCCCTGGGCGTCCGTGGCCCGCCGCGCGATCACCGGCTCGCGGAAGTTGGCGCGGTACTGGATCCAGTCGAAGTGGACCCTGAGAGCGGGGAGGAGCCGCGAGTCGATGCGCCCCTCCTCGACGAGGGCGAGCAAGGCGCCGAGGAGCGCGCTGGCCCGAGCGGCCAGATCCTTCTGCGCGGCGAGATGCCCGCCCTGCGAGGGCAAGTGATTGATGTGGAGGATCACTGGAGGAGCCGCTTCGCGATGATCTCGCGCATGACTTCCGAGGTGCCCGAGGCGATGGTCCAGAGCCGCACGTCG
>MGBT01000150.1:9204-26708 GCA_001788395.1 Candidatus Rokubacteria bacterium GWA2_70_23 | reverse complement strand
ATGTCGTCGAGGCACGGCATGATGTCGGCGATGCTGTCCACGACGTAGTGGGCGCCGCACTGGGACATGCGCGTGTAGGCGCGCTGGCGCCGGCGCTCGCGGTCGGCGGGAGGGAGCGCCTGCACGTCCTTGAGAGGCAGGCCCACCTCGTTGCCGCTCATGGCGAGCCCGATGCTCCACATCCCCGCGTTGAGCCCCTCCTCGACGCCCGGGACCGTGTCGTCGACCTTGACGCACCCCTCCACCGGCGAGACCTGCAGATTGATGACATTCTGCAGTCCATACATCATCAGTTCATCTGGATCGGGACGGGGGGAATCAGCAGCACCAGCAGGAGGAGGCAGAAGAACCCGACTGCGTAGCGGCCGGGGCTGAGCGGGGTGAGGTCGTCGAGCGGCGGGGCGTGGTGGAAACCGATGAGGAACGTGACGAGGCCGGCGAAGACGAGCCAGTTGGCCGAGCCGGTCACGGCTCCGAGCAGGAGCAGTGCCGCCACGGTGCCCACCGAGACCCGCCGGTGCTGCCCGCCGAAGAGTGCGTAGGCGATCCGCCCTCCGTCGAGCTGCCCCACCGGGAACAGGTTGAGCGCGGTGACGAAGAGCCCTACCCAGCCGGCGAGAGCCACGGGGTGGATGAACACGTCCATCCCCTCCGGGATCCGCCCGAACATGAGGTAGGTCATGGCCCGCAGGAGAAGCGAGTCGCCGAAGGCCATGGCCCCGCTGTCGGGCACGACCCCGACGCGCGACCACCCGAGCCCCAGCCAGAGCGCCGGGATCGCCACCACCAGCCCCGCCAGGGGCCCTGCAGCCGCGATATCGAAGAGCGAGTTCCGGTCGCGCGCGGGCGAGCGCATGCGGATCACCGCGCCGAGGGTCCCGAAGAGGAAGAGCGGCGGCGGCGCCGGGATGAAGTAGGGCAGGCTCACGGAGGCCCCGTAGGCGCGGGCCGTGAAGTAGTGGCCGAACTCGTGGGTGCCGAGGATGCCGAGCAGCGTGGCGGCGAACGGCAGGCCGTCGAGCAGACGGTGCGGCTCCAGCCGCGGATCGAAGGTCACGAAGGGCATCGAACCCGCCACGAGCGACCCCGCCATGAGCGTGGAGAGCAGGGTGAGCAGGAACAGGACCACGTTCACGGCGGGGCGCGCGGGCGAAGTCACGTCCCCCAGCGGCAGGGCCTGGATCCACGTCAGCCCGCGGTCGCGCACCAGGAAGGGCGTGTACCCGAGCGGCTTGAGCCGCGCCTCCAGCAGGGTGAGCGCCCGCGGCGGCTCCAGCAGCAGCTCGCCGCCGAAGAGGAAGGCGTGCCCCCGGCTCCCGCGCTCCCGGACGATGAAGATGTCCTCCACGTTGCGCCGCAGGAGATCCTCGGTGACGAGGAGCGCATCCGGAGAGAGGGCGCTGACGGCGACTCGCCGGCGTCGGCGGAACGGCCAGAGCGGCATGGCTTCACGCTACCACAGGGTCAGGGAGGCGACCACTGGCCGCACCACGGGCAGACCGCCTTCGAGGTAGAGCGCGCCGAGCACCGCCTCGAGCGCCGTCGCGAGCACCGATTCCTTGACCTGCCCGCCCTGCTGCTGCTCGCCTCGGCCCAGACGGAGGAGCGGGCCCAGCTCGAGCCGCGCGGCCCAGCGGGCGAGACTCACGCCCGAGACCATCTCCGCGCGCCGGGGAGTCAGGACGCCGACGGCATCGCCCGGCGTGGCCTGCCAGAGCTGTTCGGTGACGACGAGCTGGAGGACGGCATCGCCGAGGAACGCCAGCCCCTCGTTGTCCTGCGTCGACGGGTGCTCGTTGGCGTAGGAGCGGTGGGTCAGGGCCTGCAGGAGGAGGTTGCGGTCCCCGAAGGCGTGGCCGAGACGCGCCTCCACGGCAGCCAGCGGATCAGCCGGCGGCGCCACCTACGCGCGGGACGGCCCCGGACGGCACAGCGTCACGGGAGGGCTCGGGTGCCGGGGCAAGTTGCGAGCCAGACGAGGCCCGAGGGAGGAGCCAGCGCGAGGCGTACGTGGGTGTACGTTGAGCGCTGGCGACGACCGAGAACGAAGTATGGCGAAGTGAATTGCCCCGGCACTACGCGCGGTATCTCTTGAAGGCCAGCGTGGCGTTCGTGCCGCCGAACCCGAAGGCGTTGCTCAGCGCGATCTCCACGGCCTGCGTGCGCGCCTGGTTGGGCACGTAGTCCAGGTCACAGTCCGGGTCGGGCTTCTCGTAGTTCATCGTCGGGGGCAGGACGCCGTGGTGGAGGGCGAGCGCCGTGGCGATCGCCTCGATCCCGCCAGCGGCGCCGAGCAGGTGGCCGGTCATGGACTTCGTGGAGGACACGGCGAGCCGGCGGGCGTGCTCGCCGAACACCCGCTTGATGGCGATGGTCTCGCACTTGTCGTTGTACGGCGTCGAGGTGCCGTGGGCGTTGATGTAGCCCACCGACTCCGGGGCGAGCCCGGCGTCCCGCAGGGCCGCCTGCATGGCGCGCGCGGCGCCGTCGCCCGTCGGATCGGGCGCCGTCATGTGATGGGCGTCGCCGGTCATGCCGTAGCCCACCGCCTCGGCATAGATGCGCGCGTCGCGCCGGCGGGCGTGCTCCAGGGACTCGAGCATCACCAGTCCCCCGCCCTCGCCGCAGACGAAGCCGTCTCGCTCAGAATCGAAGGGCCGCGAGGCCCGGGTCGGCTCGTCGTTCCGGGTGGACATGGCCTTCATCTGGCAGAAGCCGGCGATGGTCATCGGGATGATGATGGCCTCCGCGCCTCCGGCGATCATCACGTCGGCGTCACCCCGCTGGATGATCCTCATGGCATCGCCGATGGCGTGGTTGCCGGTGGCGCAGGCGGTGACCACGGACGAGTTGGGCCCCCGGGCGCCGAAGCGCATGGAGATCAGGCCCGAGGCCATGTTGATGATGAGCATGGGAATGAAGAAGGGGGACACCCGGTCGATCCCCTTCTCCAGGAGGATCTTGTGATTCTCCAGGAGCGTCGTGATGCCGCCGATGCCCGAGCCCACGAGGACCCCGAAGCGCGTCCCATCCACGCGGCCCACGTCGAGCCCCGCGTCCTCCACCGCCATCACCGCGCAGGCGAGGGCGTACTTCAGGTACAGGTCGAGCTTGCGGTCGTCCTTCTTCTCCACGTACTGGAGCGGCTCGAAGCCCCGCACCTCACCCGCGATGCGCGTCGGGTAGCCCGTGGTGTCGAAGCGGGTGATAGGGCCGATGCCGGACTTGCCCTGCAGCAGCGCAGACCAGAACTCCTCGGCCGTGTTCCCGATCGGGGTCACGGCTCCCACTCCCGTGATCACGACCCGCGTCGTGTTCACCGATCGCCCTCGCTGAGACGCCCCGCCGTCACGCCTTCTCTTTGATGTAGCGGATGGCGTCTCCGACCGTGGTGATCTTCTCCGCGTCTTCGTCGGGGATCTCGAGGCCGAACTCCTCCTCGAACGCCATCACCAGCTCCACCGTGTCGAGGGAGTCGGCGTTCAGATCCTCGATGAACTTCGCCTCCATGGTGATCTCGTCCGGCCTGACTCCGAGATTCTCGCTGATGATCTCCCGGACCCGCTCTTCGACTGGCTTGGACATCAACACCTCCTCATGGCACGGCTAACGTGCGTGAAAGTCCACTGCCTGCCGCGGCACGGCCGCGGCGCTACAGGCGCTACATGTACAGACCGCCGTTGACGTGGATGCTCTGTCCCGTGATGTACGCGGCGCCGTCGCCCGCCAGAAACCGCACGACCTCGGCGATCTCCCGCGCGGCGCCCATTCGCCTGAGCGGCACCTGCTGGAGCAGCGCCTCCCGGGCCTCCGCCGGGATCGAGGCCGCCATGTCGGTGTCGATCAGCCCCGGCGCCACGACATTCACCAGGATGTTCCAGTGGGCGAGCTCGCGCGCAGCAGCCTTCGTGAGCCCGATGACCCCTGCTTTCGCGGCCGAGTAGTTCACCTGCCCGGCATTGCCCATGGCGCCGGCCGTGGAGGAGATGTTGATGATGCGCCCGCTCTTCTGCCGCATCATCACCTTCGCCACGGCCCGCGTCATCAGGAACACCCCCCGCAGGTTGGTGTCCACGACCTGGTCCCAGTCGTCATCCTTCATGCGGACGAGCAGCTGGTCCCGCGTGATGCCGGCATTGTTCACGAGGACGTCGATGCGCCCGAACCGCTCCCGGGCCGCAGCCACGAGCCGGTCCGCATCCTCGCGCTTGGCCGCGTCCGCGACGACGGCCAGGACGGGGCCGCCCAGCGCCTCCAGCTCCTTGGCCGCGGCGTCGAGCCGGCCCGAATCGCGGCCAGAGACTACCACGGAAGCCCCGTCTTCTGCCAGCAAGCGGGCGATGGCCAGCCCGATGCCGCGACTGCCACCGGTCACGAGGGCGACGCGCCCCGCCAAGGCCTTGGCGTCGGTCACGCGCTCTCCCCGCCGCCTCGCTCCGCTCGGGGGATTTCGGTCAGAGCGGCCAGGGTCAGAGCGGCCAGCGTTTTCTCGAGCGAGGCCGGGTCCTCGACCGCAAGCCCTCGCGTCCCATCCAGATTGCGCTTGAGGAGCCCGGTGAGCACGCGCCCCGGCCCCACCTCCACGTACGCGGTGGTCCCCTCGCGGGCCAGGCGCTCGAGGCAGTCGGTCCAGCGGACCGGACTCTGGACCTGCCGGACGAGGAAGGGCTTGACCTCGTCGGCGGTGGTGGTGAGGCCCGCATCGACGTTGCGCGCCACCGGGATCCGCGGGGCGAGAACCTGGACCGAGTCGAGCTCGACCGCGAGCCGGTCGGCCGCCGGCTTCATGAGGGCCGAGTGGAACGGTGCGCTGACGGGGAGGATCACGCTTTTCCGGCCGCCCCGCGCAGCAGCGCCGCGCACCGCCCGCTCCACGGCTCCTCGATGCCCGGCGATCACGATCTGCCCGGGGGAGTTGATGTTCGCCACCCCGACGACCTCTCCCTGCGCGGCCTCGGCGCACACCTCTTCCGCCACGGACAGCTCGACGCCCAGGAGCGCGGCCATGGCCCCCACACCCACGGACACCGCCTCCTGCATGAACTCGCCGCGCCTGCGCACCAGCCGCACGGCGTCGGCGAACCGGAGCGCGCCCGCCACGACCAGCGCCGAGTATTCCCCGAGGCTGTGTCCGGCGGCCAGCTGCGGCGTCACGCCTCGCTCGGCCAGGGCCGCGGCGGCCGCCACGCTCGCCGTCAGGACGGCGGGCTGGGTGTTGGCGGTGAGGGCGAGGTCTGTCTCGGGCCCCTCGAAGCAGAGGCGCGACAGGGGGAATCCCAGCGCGTCGTCGGCCTCCTGAAACACGGCGGCCGCCGCCCGGGAGGCGACGGTGAACTCCCGGCCCATGCCGACTGACTGGGAGCCCTGGCCCGGGAAGAGGAAGGCGATCTTCACGGACGGCTCACCAGCGGATGAGCGCGGCGCCCCAGGTGAAGCCGCCCCCGAAGGCCGCCAGCAGGACCAGGTCGCCCGCGCTCATGCGCTTCGTGGCCCACGCCTCTTCCATGGCCACGTAGACGGAGGCCGCGCCCGTATTCCCGTAACGGTCGACGTTGACGAAGGCCTTCTCCATGGGCATCTTGAGGCGTTTCACCGCCGCCTCGATGATGCGCAGGTTGGCCTGGTGGGGGATGAAGAGCGTCAGGTCGTCGGGGGTGAGACCGTTCCGCTGGAGAATCCGCTCCGCGCAGTCCTGGAACATCCGTACCGCCACCTTGAAGACCTCGTTGCCCTTCATCTTTGCGTAGTGCATCCGCTTGTCCACCGTCTCGTGGGTGGCGGGGTGGCGCGAGCCGCCCGCGGGCTGGTAGAGCAATTCCCAGTAGCGGCCGTCGGAGTAGAGATCGGTGTCGATGATGCCGGACTCGTCGTCGGAGGCGCGCAGCACGGCCGCGCCGGCGGCGTCGGCCAGGAGGAGGCAGGTGCCCCGGTCGGTATAGTCGGTGATGCGCGACAGGCAGTCGGCGCCGATGCAGAGCACGGTGCGGTACTTGCCCGTCTGGATGTACTGGGAGCCGATGGAGAGGCTGTAGATGGAGCCGGAGCACGCGGCGTACACGTCCGTGGAGCCGGCGTTCCGGCAGCCGAGCCGGTGCTGGATGATGTTGGCCGTGGTGGGGAAGGCCATGTCCCCGGTGGTGGTGCCGACGACGATCAGGTCGATCTCCCCCGGCTCCACCCCGGCCCGCTCGAGGGCCTGCTGCGCGGCGCGGAGGGCGAGGTCGGAGGTGGCCTCGCTCGGGTCGGCGATCCGCCGCTCCCGGATGCCCGTGCGCTGGACGATCCACTCGTCCGAGGTCGCGACCATCTTCTCGAGCTCCGGGTTGGTCAGGACCCGCCTGGGAGCGTAGGCGCCGACGCCGATGATCTTCGCGCGCTTCATTCGCGTCCCCCCTCCCGCCCTTCGGCCAGCAGGGCTTCGGCCTCGAGCGCCGTCTTGATGTGCGCGTTGACGTCGGTCTTCACCCACTCGGCCGCCACGCGCAGGGCGTTCTTGATGGCCTTCACCGGCGAGGCCCCGTGGCAGATGATCGAGGCGCCGTTGATCCCCAGCAGCGGCGCCCCGCCCATCTCGGTGTAGTCCACCCGGCGCTTCATGCGCGCGAAGGCCGCGCGGGACAGCGCGGCGCCCGCCTTCGAGAGGAAGTCGCGCGTCAGCTCCTCGCGGATCATGGAGGTCAGCATCTCGGCCAGGCTCTCGGAGATCTTCAGGCACACGTTGCCGGTGAAACCGTCGGTGACCACCACGTCACAGCGCCCGTTGTAGATGTCGCGCCCCTCGACGTTGCCGATGAAGTTCAGCGAGGAACCCTTGAGGGCCTCGTACGTCTCCTTGACCAGATCGTTGCCCTTCCCCTCCTCCTCCCCCACCGACAGGATCCCGACCCGCGGGTTGTCCTTGCCGATGATGTCGCGCGAGTAGACGTGGCCCATGACGGCCCACTGAAAGAGGTGGCGGGGCTTGGGGTCCACGTTGGCGCCCGCGTCGATGAGCACGGTGAAGCCGGACAGGCTCGGGAGCGCGGCGGCGATGGCAGGCCGGTCCACGCCAGGGAGCACACCGAGGACGTACATGCCGATGGCCATGGCGGCGCCGGTGTTGCCGGCCGAGACAAGGGCGCTGCACTCGCCCTCCTTGACCAGCTCGGCGGCGACGCGGAGGGAGGAGTCCCGCTTGCGCCGGAGGGCCTGGGAGGGCGCCTCCGCCATGCCGACGACCTGCGAGGCATGCCGGATGGCGACGGGGAGGTCCTGGGCCTTGAGCCGGATGATCTCCCGCTCGATGGATGCCTTGTCTCCAATGAGCACGGAGGCGAGACCGAACTCGCGGGCCGCGGCCACGGCGCCTTCGACGACAACCGCGGGCCCGAAGTCGCCCCCCATGGCATCGAGCGCGATTTTCATGGGCGGACCCCGGAGATGCGGAGACTACTCCCCTTCGATGGAGATGACTTCCCGCCCCTTGTAGAAGCCGCAGTGCGGGCAGAGCTGGTGCGGGACCTTGACCTCCCGGCACTGAGGGCAGATGGAGCGCGTCGGCGCGGCCATCTTGTAATGCGTCCGGCGCTTCCGGCCGCGTGTCTTCGAGTGGCGTCGCTTGGGCAGTGGCATGAGTGTCTGGCTCCTGTATCCCCCACGCGGGCTCTGGCCCGCGCCGGTTGGGTTCCCGCGGAGGCTACCGTGACAGCCGGTCGGACAGCCCCTTGAGGGGCGCCCACCGGGGATCGGGCATGCGCTCCTCGCACGCGCAGGGCGTGAGGTTCCGGTTGCCGCCGCAGAGGCGGCAGAGGCCGCGGCAGTCCTCACGGCAGAGCGGCTTCATCGGGACCGCGAGGGTCGTCTCCGTGACGACGAGGGCCCCGACGTCGAGGAGGCCGTGCTCGTATACATCGGTCCCCAGGTCATCCGCCCCGAGCTCCCGCTCCTCGGCCCGCCCCTGCGGACTCGGCACGAATCGGGCGTCCACCTCCGGCGCGATCCGCAGCTGGAAAGGCTCGAGGCAGCGCCCACATACGAGGGGCACCCGTGCGGCCAGGGCCCCCGTGACGAAGACCGCCGAGCCGTCCTTCTCGATGGCGAGCGACAGCTCCTCCAGCGTCCAGGCGGGGTCCTCGAAGGGGTGGGGCAGGGAGGCTGCCCCCTCGATCTGGATTCCCTCGTCAGGGATCTCGGAGACCCGGATGAGCATCGACGAAACCTCGCTTAACGTTGTATCAAACAATGAGTTTTCCTGAAACCCGGTCAGTATAGCCAGCGGGTCCCGCCGTAGTCAACCCCAAAGCCCCCCAGCAGGCCGGTGAAAAAGGCCCATCTGCTTCGTTGGCGCCCTCGGCCGCACGCTCAACGTGGCTCGCTCACGCTCGCCCGGATCTCCGGATGCGCTCACCTCGCCTCCGGCTCGGCTCGCCAGGCGGAGTACGCCTCGCGTGCGGCCGTCGGGCGC
The DNA here is from genome assembly GCA_001788395.1 of Candidatus Rokubacteria bacterium GWA2_70_23. Classification (GTDB taxonomy): domain Bacteria; phylum Methylomirabilota; class Methylomirabilia; order Rokubacteriales; family CSP1-6; genus UBA12499. The sequence continues at coordinate 18,265 of MGBT01000150.1, read as the reverse complement.
CGCCTCGCATCTGGACCTTTTTGAGCGGCCTGCGGAGTTCTTCCGCGGTCTGCTAGAACGCCCCGGGCGGGGCGCTTGCGCTTGACGGTCTCAGGACCAACTGTTAGCATTTTGGCGGGAGGGTACAGTCCATGGGAAACATCTTCAAGACCGCCGTGCTCCTGGGGCTCCTGACGAGCCTGCTCATCGTGATCGGGGGCGCCCTGGGCGGCGAGCAGGGGATGGTCATGGCATTCGTCCTGGCCATGGCCATGAACTTCGGGAGCTACTGGTTCTCCGACCGCATCGTGCTGGCCATGTATGGCGCCCAGCCGGTGGACGAGACGACGGCTCCCGGCCTGCACCGTGTGGTGCGCCACCTGGCCACGCGCGCGGGCCTGCCCATGCCGCGGCTCTACGTCATCCCTGGGGACACCCCCAACGCGTTCGCCACCGGCCGCAATCCCGAGCACGCGGCCGTGGCCGTCACGGAAGGGATCACGCGCATCCTCGACGAGGAAGAGCTGGAAGGCGTCCTGGCCCATGAGCTTGCCCACGTCAAGAACCGCGACACGCTCATCATGACCGTCTCGGCCACGCTGGCGGGGGCCATCACCTACATGGCCCAAATGGCGCAGTGGGCGGCCATGTTCGGCGGAGGTCGCCGCGACGACGAGGAGCGCTCCGGCGGCGGGATGTTCGGCGCGCTCTTCATGGCCGTACTGGCGCCCATCGCCGCCATGCTCATCCAGATGGCCATCTCGCGGGCGCGCGAGTTCCACGCCGACGCCACCGGAGCCCGCATCGTCGGGCGGCCGTGGGGCCTGGCCAAGGCGCTCGAGAAGATGGAGATGGCCGCCAGCATGGTCCCGATGCAGGCGACTCCCGCGACGGCGCATCTGTTCATCGTCAACCCCCTCACGAGCGGGGGGCTGGCGACGCTGTTCTCGACCCATCCACCGATCCAGGAGCGGGTGGCCCGTCTCCGCGCCATGACCATCTAGGTCACGACCAGACACCAGAGAGCCCGGGGGGAGACCGGCGATCGGCTCCCCCCTTTTCACGACATGACATGATTACCGCCGCCGGTCTCCGGAAGTCCTTCGCGAGAACGCCCGTGATCGACGGCGTGTCGCTCGAGGTGCCAGCCGGGACCTGTCTCGTCCTGCTCGGACCCAACGGCGCCGGAAAGACCACGCTCCTCCGGATCCTCGCGACGCTCGTCCGCCCCTCCTCGGGCTCGCTCACGGTGGCCGGAGTCGATGCTCTCCGCAGCCCCGAGGCCGTCCGCGAAGCCATCGCCATGGTGGCCCACGGCTCCTACGTGTACGAGGACCTGAGCGCGCTCGAGAACCTGCGCTTCTGGGCGACCATGGGGGGCCACGACGCTTCGGAAGGACGGCTCCTGGCGGCGCTCTCGCAGGTGGAGCTCGAGGCCGTGGCCCACGAGCGCGCGCGCACCTTCTCCTCCGGCATGAAGCGGCGGATCGGTCTGGCGCGGGTCGCCCTCGGACGCGCCCGTCTGCTGCTCCTCGACGAGCCCTTCACTGGGCTCGACCGCCAGGGCCGCAAGTGGCTCAGCGAGTTCCTGCTCGCCTTCAAGGGCGGGGGCGGTGCCGTCGTACTGGCCACCCACAGCTTCGAGGGCGCCCTCGGCGTCGCGGACCGCATCGCGATCCTGGCCGGCGGCAGGCTCGTGCTGGACCAGCCCGCCGCCGATCTGTCTCGGGACGACCTCCGCCGTCTCTACGACGACCTGACCGAAGGCTCCCCCCGATGAGGAAGCGCGGTGACACGGACGCCCCGATGAGCGCTTGCGCGAAGAGGCCCAACCGCAACGTGGAACCTTCCACGTTCAGGCGAGATCAATGACCGCTTGCGCGAAGAGGCCAGACCGCCACCTGCATTCATCCACATTCAAGCAAGACAGATGACCGCTTGCGCGAAGAGGCGAGGGTTGACTCGCCGCCCCGATGAGCCCGTCAGGGCGAAGAGGCCGAACCGCCACCCCATGTCATCCACATTCAGGCGAGCTGAATGACCGCGTACGGCCGGCGGGCCTGGATCGTGCTCTGGAAGGATCTCCTCACGGAGCGCCGCTCGAAGGAGAGCCTGAACGCGCTCTTCTTCTTCTCCCTGCTGCTGCTCTTCCTGTTCCAGTTCGCCCTCGGTCCCGACCGGGAGCGGCTCCAGGCGGCGCTGCCCGGTCTCCTGTGGCTCGGCTTCGTCCTGGCGGGGCTCCTGGGCCTCGGCCGGGTGTTCATCGCCGAGCGCGACAACGACTGCTGGGAAGGGCTCCTGCTCACGCCTGGGGACAAGTCGGCGATCTACCTCGGCAAGCTCCTCGCCAACTTCGTCCTCATGACGGTGGTCGAGGTGGTGCTCGTGGGCCTGTTCGGCGTCTTCTACAACGTGGACCTCTGGGGTGTGCTCGGGCCCCTGGCCGTGGTGCTGTTCCTGGGCACCGTGGGACTCTCCGCCGTGGGCACGCTGTTCGCGGCCATGACGGCACAGGTGCGGGCGCGGGAGCTGCTCTTCCCGGTCTTGCTTCTGCCCGTGCAAGTGCCCGTGCTCCTGGCCACCGTGAGCGCCACCCAGATCGTGCTGGGCGGGCAGCCGCTCGCCGAGGCCGCCTCGTGGCTCAAGCTCCTCGCCGGCGCCGACGTCGTGTACCTTGTCATCGGGCTTCTCACCTTCGAGTTCATCCTGGATGCCTGAGAGGAGGCCGATCGTGCGCACGCGCGCCCTCGGATGGCTGGCCGGCCTAGCACTGCTGGCCGGCCTCGCCGTCGCCTTCGGCTATGCACCGCGGGAGGCGGCCCAGGGGAACGTGCAGCGGATCATGTACCTGCACGTGCCCTCGATCCTCACGGCGTACCTGGCCTTCGGCCTCGTGCTGCTCGGGAGCATCGGCTACCTGGCGACGCGCGGGAAGGCGTGGGACCGCCTGGCGGCCTCGGCCGCCGAGCTGGGAGTGCTCTTCACCGGCGTCACCATCGTGACGGGCTCGATCTGGGGCAAGCCGACGTGGGGCACCTGGTGGACCTGGGACGCCCGGTTGACCTCGACGGCGGTGCTCTTCCTCGTGTACACGGGCTACCTGCTCCTGCGGGGCATGGTGGACGAGCCCGAGCGGCGGGGGCGGTACGCGGCCGTGGTCGGCATCGTGGGAGCGGCCAATATCCCCATCGTGCACTTCTCGGTGAAGTGGTGGCGGGCGCTCCATCAGCCGTCCACGATCCTCGGGCCGGAGCCCTCCCCCATCGCTGCCCCCATCGCCACCGCGCTCCTGGTCAACTGGGTGGCCTTCACGCTGCTGTTCGTCTACTTCCTGGCGCGCCGGATCGAGATCGCGCGACTGGATGATGGAGCCGTCGATGCCTGATAAGATGATGCCCGATCACTGGGGATACGTCTTCGCGGCATACGGGTTCGCGGCGATCGCGTTCGGGGGGTACTGGCGTCACCTCGCGCGGCGGAGCCGGGATTTGCTCTCGCGTCGGCGCGGAAAGGAAGGCGGGGCAGCATGAAGCGCAGAGCCAAGTTCATCGTCGGGGGGGTGTTCATCCTGGGCGCCCTCGGCTACCTCATCTACGCCGGCGTGAGCCAGTCGGTGGTCTACTTCGTGACGCCCAGCGAGCTGATGGCGGCGCCAGTGAGCGGCAAAACCTACCGGCTCGGCGGCATGGTGCAGGCGGGCACGCTCAAGTGGGAGCCGAAGAGCCTCGACCTCACCTTCGCGGTTTCCGACGGCAAGACGGCGGTGCCGGTGCGGCACAAAGGCACCCCCCCCGACCTGTTCGCGGAGGGGCGCGGGGCGGTGGTGGAGGGCACGTGGACCGCCGACGGGCACTTCAAGGCGGCCACCATCCTGGCCAAGCATTCGGAAGAGTACAAGGCGCCCGACGACGGCGCGGCCGAGCCCGGCTACAAGGAGCTCCTGCGCACCCTCCAGGGCAGCTCCGGCAAGTAGCCCATGACTCCGGAACTGGGGTACGCGGCCACCGTTGTGGCCTTCGGGCTCGCCCTGTACGGGAGCATCGCCTCCGCCGTCGCAGGCCGCACCGGCCGCACGGCCCTCGTGCAATCCTCCGAGCGAGCGGCCGTCGGCGTGTGGATCCTGGTGACGGGCTGCATGCTGCTCCTCGTCTACGCCTTCCTCACCTTCGACTTCTCGGTGCGCTACGTCGCCATCAACACCAACCGGGGCACCCCGTTCTACTACCGGATCACGGCGCTGTGGGGAGCGCTCGAGGGCTCCATCATCCTCTGGACCTGGATGCTCGCCCTCTACACGCTCATCGTGGTCGTCCAGTACCGCCGGCGACACCCGGAGTTCTACCCCTGGGTGCTCTCGGCCATGATGGGCATCGCGGCCTTCTTCCTCCTGGTGATGACGATCCCGGCGCCGCCGTTCGAGCGGCTCACCCCGGTGCCCCCGGACGGGCGCGGCCTGAACCCACTCCTCCAGGACTCCGGGATGATCACCCACCCGGTGGCGCTCTACCTCGGGTTCACGGGCTTCACCGTCCCGTTCGCGTTCGCCATCGCGGCGCTGGCCACGGGCCGGATCGGCGACGAGTGGATCACCATCACCCGCCGCTGGACCGTCATCGCCTGGTACTTCCTGGCGCTGGGGCTCCTGATCGGTGGCTGGTGGAGCTACCACGTGCTGGGCTGGGGCGGTTACTGGGCGTGGGATCCCGTGGAGAATGCCGCCGTCCTGCCGTGGCTGACCGGCACCGCGCTCCTCCACTCCGTGATGATCCAGGAGCGGCGGCGCATGTTGAAGATCTGGAACCTCACGCTCGTCATCCTCACCTTCAGCCTCACGATCTTCGGCACGTTCCTCACGCGCTCGGGCATCATCGGCTCCGTTCACGCCTTCAGCCAGGGCTCCATCGGGGCCTTCTTCCTCGGCTTCCTGGCGCTGGTCCTGCTGACCTCCTTCTCGCTGCTGGCGTGGCGCATGGACCGCCTGAAGGCCCAGGGAGAGCTGGACTCGATCTTCTCGCGCGAATCGGTGTTCCTCCTGAACAACGTCTTCCTGGTGGCGGCGGCGTTCACCGTCTTCTTCGGGACCATCTTCCCGCTCCTCTCGGAGGCCGTGCGCGGCGTGAAGGTCAGCGTCGGCGCCCCCTTCTTCAACCTGGTGAACATCCCCCTCTTCCTCGGGCTGCTCATCCTCATGGGCGTGGGCCCGCTCATCGCGTGGCGCCGCGCCTCGGCCGACAACCTCAGGCGGAACTTCCTGATGCCGACGGCGGTGGGCGTGGCGGCGGCCGTGATCGCGCGCGCGCTGGGCATCGCGAACAGCCTTGTCCTGCTCTGCATCGCCGCGGTGGTATTCGTCACGGGCACCATCGTGCTCGACTTCCTCCGCGCCGTGCGCGCCCGGCGCCGCAGCGGCGACGGCTGGGCGGCGGCGACGCTGGGGCTGCTGCGGCGCCAGAACCGCCGCTACGGCGGCTTCGTGGTCCACCTCGGTATCCTGGTGGTGGCGCTGGGCGTCGCGGGGTCGAACGCGTGGTCGCTGCATACGGAAACCACGCTGGGGAGGGGCGAGAGCGTGGAGCTGGGCGGCTACCGGGTGCGCTTCGACGGCCTCCGGGCCTCCGAGGAGTCCAATCACTTCAAGGTCACCGGCACCTTCACCGTTTCCAACGGAGTCGGCAGCCGGGATGTCCTCTATCCCGCGAAGAAGTACTACGCTCAGGAGCAGAACCCCATCGCGTACGTGGACTACCGGCTGGGGCTCATCGAGGACGTGTATCTCGTCCTGGGCGATTTCGCCCGCGACGGCTCCCAGGCCACGATCAAGCTCCAGGTGAACCGCATGGTCTCGTGGCTCTGGCTGGGCGGGCTCGTGCTCACCCTCGGCACGGGACTCGCGATCCTGCCCGACCGGAAGAAGGCGGCATGAGCGGCTCCACCCGCTGGGGCCGCTGGGCCATCCCGCTGGCGGCGATCCCGGTGATCGTGCTGCTGGCCTACGGCTTCCGCACGGACCCCCGGGCCATCCCCACGCCCCTGGTGGGCAAGCCCGCCGCAGCCTTCAGGCTGAAGACCTTCGACGGCCCCGAGATCTCCCTCGAAGGGTTGCGCGGCCGCGTGGTCGTGATCAACTTCTGGGCCTCGTGGTGCTACCCGGCCTGCTACGAGGAGGCGCCGGTGCTCGAGCGGGGCTGGCGCGCGTACAAGGACCGCGAGGTGATGCTCGTGGGCATCAACATCCAGGACAAGGAGGAGCCCGCGAAGCGGTTCCTCGCCCAGTTCGGCCACACCTTCCCCAACGCGCCCGACCCCGCCGGCCGCGTATCCGTGGACTACGGCGTCTACGGCGTGCCGGAGACCTTCTTCATCGATCGCGCGGGACGCATCCGGGCCAAGCACGTGGGCGCGGTGACCGATGCGATCTTCAGCGCCAACGTGGACCGACTGCTCGCGGAGCGCCCATGAGCCACCCTCCCCTGACCCGCCTCGCGGCCGCGGCGCTCCTCGTCGTCATGGCCGCGCTGCCCGCTCTCGCGGCGGCGCCGGTGAACGAGGACACGGTGCGGGAGATCGGCACCGAGCTTCGCTGCGTCGTCTGCCAGAATCTCTCCGTCGCCGACTCCCCATCGGAGACGGCGAACCAGATGCGCGCCATCATCCGCGAGCGCCTGGCCGCCGGCGAGACCCCGGAGCAGGTGAAGGCCTACTTCGTCGAGAAGTACGGGCTCTGGATCCTGCTCTCGCCGCCGAAGCAGGGCTTCAACCTCCTGGTCTGGATCGTCCCCTTCGTGGGCCTCGGCCTGGGCCTCGTGCTCGTGGCCTTCACCGTGCGGCGCTGGAGCCGCCGCCCGGCCGCCGTGCCCGCGGGAATCCCCGAGATGGACGCCGCCACCCGCGACCGCATCCACCGCGAGATGGCCGACATCGACCGCTCATGAGGCAGATCCTCCCGGTCATCCTGATCGCACTCCCCGGCTTGTTGCTGGTCCTCTGGCCGCTCTTCCGGCGCGGAGCAGCGGGACGGGCCGCAACCAGCACCGCACCGACCTCCGCCGACGACAGGCGGCTCGAGCTCTCCGAGGAAAAGGCCTCCGTCTACCGGGCGCTCAAGGAGATCGAGTTCGACTACGAGGCCGGTCACCTGTCCGAGGAGGACTACCGCCCGCTCCGGGATCGCTACGAGTCGCGCGCCGCGGCGCTCCTCCACGCCCTCGACGCGCTCGCCCCCGAGCCCCGGCGGCAGGCCGAGACAGCGCGCGACGAAGCGGCCGCGCCCCCAGGCCGGCGCGGCTGGACCCGCCACCCGGCAGTCCTCGCGGGCGGCGCTGCGCTCCTGCTCGTCTTCGGCGTCTTCCTCGGACTCAACATCGGGCGCTTCACCCAGCCAGACCCGAGCGCGATGCCACAGGGCGGCATGACGATGCCCATGCCGCCGACTCCGGGAGGCTCGGCTGGGGCCGAAGCTCCGACTCCGGCTGGCCCCCCGCAGATCTCCAGGGAGCCGGTCACTCCGGAGGTGATGGCGGGCATGCTCCAGGCCGCCCGCCAGAGCCTCGAGGCCGGGCAGTACCAGCAGGCCATCAGCGCCTACCAGGCGGTGCTCAAGCGCGATCCCAAGAACGTGGACGCCATGACCCACCTGGCCCGCATCGTCGCCATCGGTGGCCACGGGGACTCCGCCCTCGAGACCTTCGGGAAGGCGCTCCAGATCGATCCCAGCTACGCGCCCGCGTACCTCTACCGCGGCCAGGTGCTCTACGAGTTCAAGCAGGACTCTCCCGGCGCCATCAAGGCGTGGGAGCGCTTCCTGGTGCTCGTGCCCAAGGGCGAGGAGCACGACCAGGTCAAGGCCCTGATCGAGAAGGCCCGCGCCCAGAAATCCACCCCCCAGCCCCGCTGACAACGTTAGGGTTGACGCACCTCCGTAGTTAGGCTACCCTTATGTGGAGCCGGCCCCGCACCGGAAAGCCGGCCACACTCGCAACACAGAGGGAGGGGGCGCCATGGGGATCAACACGATGGGGGAGGTATCGGGGAGCGCGCGCGGGCTCCTGGTCGGCGTCGTGGCGGCGGTGATTGCGCTCGGGGCGGGCGCCGGCGGGGGCGAGGCCTCCGAGGTGGTCGTGTACTCCGCGCGCTCGCACTACGGCCAGGAGCCGGCCATCGAGGCCTTCACCAGGAAGACGGGAGTCCAGGTCAAGATCTTCGGGGGCAACTCCTCCGAGCTGTTCGAGCGGCTCCGCGCGGAGGGCGACAAGACGCCCGCGGATGTGCTGATCACGGTGGACGCGGGCAACCTCTGGAACGCGGCGCGGGCCGGACTGCTCACCCGGGTGGACTCCCCCGAGCTGCTGGCGGCCATCCCGGCCTATCTCCGCGACCCCGAGCACCGGTGGTTCGCGCTCACCATGCGGGCGCGCACCATCATGTACAACACGAAGAAGGTCAGGCCGGAGGAGCTGTCCACGTACGAGGCTCTGGGGGATCCCCGGTGGAAGGGCCGCCTCTGCCTCCGCACCTCGGGCCACATCTACAACCAGTCGCTCCTGGCGACCCTGATCAAGCGCCACGGCGAGGCCAGGGTCGAGGCGATGGTCCGCGGCTGGGTGGCCAACACCCCGACCCTGATCAACGGCGACACCAAGATCTTGGAAGCCGTCGCCGCGGGACAGTGCGACGTGGGCCTGGCGAACACGTACTATCTGGGCCGCATCCTCGCCAAGGATCCGACCTTCCCGGTCGCCCCCTTCTGGGCGAACCAGCAGACGACCGGCACCCACGTGAACATCTCGGGCGCCGGCGTCACGGCTCACGCGAAGAACCGGGCCAACGCCGTCAAGCTCATCGAGTTCCTGGCGAGCCCCGAGGCCCAGCAGATGTTCGCGGATGCGAACTTCGAGTACCCGGCCAACCCCCAGGCCGCGGTGAACCCGATCATCGCCCGCTGGGGGAAGTTCACGCAGGACGACACGAACGTGGCGGCCGCGGGCGAGCTCCAGGCCGCGGCCACGCGACTGGCCGACCGCGCTGGCTACAGGTGAGATCGACCCGCTGACGGGCGCGCCCGGCCGCGGCCGCGCGCTCGGGG
>MGBT01000150.1:0-9183 GCA_001788395.1 Candidatus Rokubacteria bacterium GWA2_70_23 | reverse complement strand
CTCCGTGGACGGCCGCCGCGCTCGCCATCGCCTCACTCCTGGCGGTGCCGATCGTGGCGGTGCTCTCCTCTCTGCTGACGCCGGCCGGAGAGGTCTGGGCCCACCTCTGGCGCACCCAGCTCCCCGAGCTCATCGGCAACACCGTCCTGCTGCTCCTCGCCGTGGGCGCGGGCACGCTCGTCGTGGGCACGGGACTGGCGTGGCTCGTTGTCAGCTACCGGTTCCCGGGCGCTGGCATCCTCGAGGGAGCGCTCATCATGCCGCTGGCGATCCCCGCCTACGTGGTGGGCTTCGCCTTTCTGGGAATGCTGGAGTTCTCCGGTCCCGTGCAGACGGCGCTGCGCGCGTGGCTGGGCGAGTGGGTTCGCCTGCCGGAGCTGCGCTCCTTCGGCGGCGTGGCGCTCATGATGACGCTGGTCTTCTATCCCTACGTCTATCTGCTGGCCCGGGCCGCCTTTCGGGAGCAGGGCACCGCCACGCTGGAGACCGCACGCAGCCTGGGCCGCTCCCGCCTGCGCGCCTTCCTCGAGGTCACGCTGCCCATGGCGCGGCCTTCCCTCGCTGCCGGCGTGTCGCTGGCCATGATGGAGACCCTCGCCGACTTCGGCACCGTGGCGACCTTCGGCTACCGGACGCTCACCGAGGCAATCTACCGTGTCTGGTACGGCATGTTCGATCGCCCCGCCGCCACCCAGCTCGCGAGCATCCTGCTCCTCTTCGCGCTCACGCTCCTGGTGCTCGAGCGCGCCTCGCGCGGCCGCGCGCGCTTCACTCAAGCCCAGCGGCGCGGCGAGATGATCCCCGTGACTCTCACCGGCTGGCGTGCCGGCGCCGCGACGGCGGTCTGCCTCGCCGTGCTGGGGCTCGCCTTCCTGCTGCCCGTCGGCCAGCTCGCGCTCTGGGCCACCCGCACCATCGCGGCCGGCCAGGTCGCCCCGACCTTCAGGCGCCTCCTGGCGACCACGCTCTGGCTCGCGGGCGCGGCGTCCATCGCCGCCAGCCTCCTCGCCGTGGTGCTCGCCTACGCCGGTCGCCTGGAGCCGTCGCGGCCCATCCGTTTCTCGGCGCGGTTCGCCTCCATGGGCTATGCGCTGCCCGGCGCCGTCATCGCGGTGGGCGTCCTGCTCCCCCTGTCGTGGCTCGACCACGCCGTGGCACCGCTCGTGGACCGCCTGACCGGCCGGCCCACGGGGCTCCTGCTGACGGGCTCGGCGGCCGGACTCCTCTTCGCCTACCTCGTGCGCTTCCTGGCCGTCAGCCTGCAGACCGTGGAGGCGAGCCTCGGCAAGATCCCCGCCAGCTTCGACGACGCCGCTCGCTCCCTCGGGGCCGCCGCCGGCGCGACGCTCCGGCGGATCCACCTGCCCCTCATGCGCGGCGGGCTCGTCACGGCCCTCATCCTCGTCTTCGTCGAGACCATGAAGGAGATGCCGGCGACCCTCCTCCTGCGCCCCTTCGGGCTCAACACGCTCGCCATCGACGTGTGGGAGCGCACCTCGGAGGCCATGTGGCAGGAAGCGGCCGTGCCCGCGCTCGCCATTGTCGCCGCGGGGCTCGTGCCGGTGCTCCTGACGCTCCGACTGAGCGGCCGCCGCCGCGGCTCCTGAGTCCCGGCGCTCGCCGCCGGTCGCCGCCCCACCGAGAACGCGCGTGCTATGCTCAGGCCTCATGCGACGCTCTGCATCTCGGTCGCGAAGTCACGCCCGGAAGTTGGAGGAGGTAACGGCTTACCGTCTTTCCTATACAATTCGATCGCTTCCTCAACGATTCGGCACAGCTCATCGAAGACTTCCTTTTCGTCACTCCCGTGGCAGCCTGCGTATATCAAACCCGGAGCACTTCCGACAGCAGTGATCCTCTTCCGACCACTCGACGATCTTCACGTACTTGGCGCTGTTTTTCATTTCTTCGCCTCCTCGATCGCAAGCTGTACAGCCCGGCGCTGATGTAGATCTTCTGGGCCACCGTGATGTCGATCGGCCGCGTCCCCTGGCGATTGGGGAAGAGCCAGTGGGCGGGGGGCACGAGCTTCCAGTACCGCCGGAGCTCGACGAGCAGGCGGTCGGCGAGGGGCACGTAGCGATCCTTGCCGCCCTTGCCGGGCTCCACCCGGATCGTCATGCGCTCGCGGTCGAGGTCGGTGACCGTGAGGGCGATCACCTCGCTGACGCGGAGGCCGCCGGCATATGTGGTGGCGAGCAAGAGGAGCAGAGCCGACATGAACGGTGTCCGGCGTGGCCCAGGCCGGGGCGGCGCCGTCGGTGAGGCGCAACGTGACATAACCTCCCAGACTCGGACGTGCCCCGCTTCCCCAGGAGCCATGGCAGCCGGACTACCCGCATGGCTCATCGGTCCCGCTTCGGGCGCCCCCATACAGCTTCAGCGGCGGCAGCGCCGGTCGCGGGCGCAAGTGGGCCTCTGGCCGACCGGTCGTGTCTGAACCGCAGGGCCCGCCGGCTGCAAGCGCTTGTTGGGCGGCGAATCCGAGCGTAAGATCGAGGCATGACCAAGGCCGCTGAAGCCGTGCTTGCCGATGCCTTGCGACTCGACCTCGATGCTCGCGCCGGAGTTGCCGCGGAACTTCTCGCGAGCCTTGATGGCCCAGCGGACCCCGATGCTGAAGCTGCGTGGAAAGTTGAGATCGAACGGCGCGTTGCCGCGATCGAGGCCGGAACGGTCAAGCTCGAACCCTGGGAGGACGTGAAGCGTCGGATCGAAAACCAGATCCTCGGCCGGTGACGCGCCCGATCCGCACCACTGAACCGGCTTCCGACGAATTCAGCGAGGCGGTTCGCTGGTACGAAGCCCGGCGGTCTGGCCTCGGGAGTGAGTTCTTCAACGCGGTCGCCGCAACGCTCTCGCTCAATCGAAACCAACCCGGAAATCGGCACGACGATTTCGGCCGACGGTCAAACCCGTCGTGCCTTGGTGATCACGTTTCCGTACCAAGTCGTCTACCGACTCAGACCCACCGAGATGGTGATTGTGGCCATCGCCCACCTGAAGCGGCGTCCGGGATACTGGAAGAATCGAAGTTGATCGTCGAGTCCGCCCAACGCTCCGGTTCAGCGACGGCGCGCAGCGCCGGCCGCTGCAAGCGGTTGTTACGCGGTGGCTCCAGCGATCGCCCGCTTAAATGACTTCCAAAGCGAAGTGAACTGCGTGACTGCCGCGAAGCTGCTGAGCATGTACTCTTCGTTGAGGTCGCCCGAACTGGTCACCGTCAGCCTACCGTACTCGACAACTGGAATCTGATAGTTGTTCGCGAACCGCCGATCGGGCGAACCATCCTTGTTGGCCTTCTTCCACGTCTGCCGCAGAACCTTGGCATCGGCTGGGACGGCCTCCTCTTCGATGAACGCGATTATACCGGACTCGATCTCGACTTCCGACACATCCACGAGAGCGAATGCATCCGTCGCGGAGCATAGCCGACATGAACGGTGTCCGGCGTGGCCCAGGCCGGGGCGGCGCCGTCGGTGGGGCGCACCTTGACATAAGCGTCCAGACTCGGATGTGCCCCGCTTCCCCAGGAGCCGATGGCACAGCCTCAGCGACACCGATTCCCCATGGTACACCCAACGCGACAGCGTTATACTCGTGATCTGAAGGTAGAACCAACACTCCTCGAGGAGAACGCCGTGCCTATCGTGAAGACCTCGGTGAAGGGGCAGGTCGTGATCCCGGCGGACATCCGAGCGCGAATCGGACTCAAGCCCGGCGGCAAGGTCATGGTGACGTTGATGGGGGATGACGCCGCTCTGATCCATCCGCTCGCCGCCGATCCGATCGGCGCCGCCTACGGCATGCTCTCCAAGCACCCGTCGCTGCTGGCGGCGCTGAAGGAGGAGAGGCGAAAGGATGACACCCGCCAAGAAAAGAAGCGTGCTGGACTCCTGGGCGCTGATCGCGTATCTGAGCGGCGAGCGGTCGGGCGCCGCCGTTCGGGATCTTCTCCGGGCCGCCGACGCGGCCGGTGAACGCGTGCTGATGAATGAGGTCAACATCGGTGAGGTCTACTACGTGGTGGCGAAACGCCGGTCACCCGCCGCGGCCGAGACATTTCTCCACACCTTCGAGACCATGCCGATCGACCCTGTCCCCAATGCCTTCGCCGACGTGATCGAGGCGGCAAAGCTGAAGGCCCAGCACGCCATCTCGTACGCCGACGCGTTTGCCGCGGCCACGGCGATCCGCCACGGGGCCATCCTCGTCACCGGTGATCGCGAGTTCAGTGCCCTTGAGGGCCAGATCACCGTCAGGTGGATCTGATCGGTCACGCCCCCCTCTTGGTCACGTCGCCGTTGAGGGGCGCGCAAGCCCGAGGCCGTACAGTTCGGCGACATTCATGAAGGAGATGCCGGCGACCCTCCTCCTGCGTCCCTTCGGGCTCAACACGCTCGCCATCGACGTGTGGGAGCGCACCTCGGAGGCCATGTGGCAGGAGGCGGCCGTGCCCGCGCTCGCCATTGTCGTCGCGGGGCTCGTGCCGGTGCTCCTGACGCTCCGACTGAGCGGCCGCCGCGGCGGCTCCTGAGTCCCGGCGCTCGCCGCCGGTCGCCGCCCCACCGAGAACGCGCATGCTATGCTCTCACCATCCATGACGCGCGACGCCGACGCAGCCCCCCGGATCGAGGCGCTCCGGCGGGAGATCCGCCGCCACGACGAGCTGTACTACGCCGGGGACCGCCCCGAGATCTCCGACGCCGAGTACGACCGGCTCAAGCGCGAGCTCCTCAGGCTCGAGGCCGCGCACCCCGAGCTCGCCACGCCCGACAGCCCCACCCGGCGCGTGAGCGGGCGCCCCACCGAGGCCTTCGCCGCGGTGGAACACCGCGCGGCCATGCTCTCCCTCGACAACGCCATGAGCGCCGAGGACCTGCGCGAGTTCGAGGCACGGCTGAAGCGCACCCTCCCCGGGTTGCCGGTCGAGTACGTCTGCGAGCCGAAGATCGACGGGCTCGGCGTCGCGCTCCTCTACGAGCAGGGCCACTTCATCCGCGGCGCGACGCGAGGCGACGGCCGGGTGGGCGAGGACATCACCCACACGCTCCGGACCGTCAAGGCGATCCCCGAGAGACTGCACGGCCCGCTGCGCGCCGCCCGGACGCTCGAGGTCCGCGGCGAGGTCTTCATGCCCCGCGAGGCTTTCACCCGGCTCAACGCCTCCCTCGAGGAGGCGGGCGAGCCCGTCTTCGCCAACCCCCGCAACGCCGCGGCGGGCGCGGTGCGGCAGAAGGATCCGGCGATCACCGCGACGCGCCCGCTGGATATCTTCCTCTACCACGTGAGCCACTGCGACCCCGCCCGCTTCACCTCCCACTGGGACACGCTGGAGGCCCTCCGCGAGAGCGGCTTTCCGGTGAATCCGCGCTCGACGCGCTGCGCGGGCATGGACGAGGTCCTGGCCTCCTGCCGGACGATCGAGGAGGGACGCGACGCGCTCGACTACGACGCCGACGGCGTGGTGGTGAAGGTCGACGATCTCGAGCAGCAGCGGCGGCTCGGCGCCACCTCGCACCACCCGCGCTGGGCCATCGCCTACAAGTTCGCGGCGCGCCAGGCCACGACCCGCGTGCTGGAGATCACGATCACCGTGGGCAAGACGGGGGCGCTCACGCCCACGGCCAAGCTCGAGCCCGTGGAGCTGGCCGGCGTCACCGTCAGCAACGTGAGCCTCCACAACGAGGACGAGGTCAGGCGGAAGGACGTGCGCGTGGGCGACACGGTCCTCATCGAGCGGGCGGGCGACGTCATCCCGTATCTCGTCCAGGTGGTCACGAGCAACCGCCCACGGGACGCGAAGCCCTTTCGCATGCCGCGCCGCTGCCCGGCCTGCGGCGGCTCCGCCGTCCGCCCCGAGGGCGAGGCCATCTGGCGCTGCACCAATATCGCCTGCCCGGCTCAGCTCAAGGAGCGCCTCTTCCACTTCGGCTCGCGCCGGGCCATGGACATCGAGCACCTCGGCGAGGTGGTGATCGCCCAGCTCGTGGATCGCGGGCTCGTGCACGACTTCGCCGATCTCTATGCCCTCCCCGTGGATCGGCTCGCCGCCCTGGACCGGCTGGCGGACAAATCGGCGCGGAACCTCCACGACGCCATCCAGACCTCGAAGAGGCGCGGGCTCGCCCGCCTGCTCAACGGCCTCGGCATCCGCATGGTCGGCGAGCGCGCGGCGCAGCTCCTGGCCTCGCGCTTCGGCAGCATGGACCGCCTCGAGAAGGCCAGCGAGGCGGAGATCGCCGAGATCTACGGAATCGGACCGCAGATCGCCCAGGCCGTCAGCGCCTTCTTCACCGAGGCGCGGAACCGCCGGACCATCGAGCGCCTCCGCGAGACCGGCGTCGCCATGGCCGAGGAGGGCAGGCACCAGGGACCCCAGCCGCTCCGCGGCAAGACCCTCGTGCTCACGGGCAGCCTCAGGAGCCTGACGCGCGACCAGGTCAAGGACCTCGTGATCCGGCTCGGCGGACGCGTCAGCGGCTCCGTCTCGAAGAAGACCGACTACGTCGTCGTGGGCGAGGACCCGGGCTCGAAGGCCGACGACGCGCGCCGGCTCAAGGTCGAGATTCTCGGGGAGGAGGACTTCCTCCGTCTGGTGGGCCGGACGCCATGAAGCTCGTGGCCGCCGCCCTCGCCGCCACGCTGCTGCTCTCCGCCGCGGCGGTTGCCGCCCAACCCTCGCCGCCGCTCACGCGCGAGCAGGCCCTCGAGCGGCTCGGTCGGGGCGACGCCGAGGCCCGCGCGGAGGCCGCCGCCTGGCTCGGCGACCACGGCGCGATGCGGGATGCGCCCGCCCTGGTCCAGGCGCTCCGCGACCGCGACGGGGTCGTCCGGGGGCTGGCGGAGAACGCTCTCTGGCAGGTCTGGGGCCGCTCGGGCGATCCGGAGGTGGACGCGCTCTTCGCCCTCGGTGTCGAGCAGATGAGCCAGCGCGCTCCCCGCGCCGCCATCGAGACCTTCACGAAGATCGTCGACCAGAAACCGGACTTCGCCGAGGGCTGGAACAAGCGCGCCACCATCTACTACCTCATCGGCGAGTACGAGAAATCCCTCAAGGACTGCGACGAGGTGATGAAGCGCAATCCCAGTCACTTCGGGGCGCTGGCGGGCTACGGGCAGATCTATCTGCAGCTCGGCAAGCCCGAGCGGGCGCTCGAGTACTTCCAGCGGGCGCTCGACGTGAATCCCAACATGGAGCAGGTGGAGGCCGCCGTGGAGCAGCTCAAGGCCCTCCTCATCCAGAAGCGCCGCGGGACCATCTGAGAGGGGGGACGCCGAATGGGCATCGTCCGCCGCCTCGCCTGCCCCCGCTGCGCCGGGCCCGGCGATCTCTCCGGGCCCCCGGTGGTTTGCGACCGCTGCGGCTGCGTGATGGAGATCGAGATGGATCTCGGCCACGTCTCGTCGGGCCTGGCCGAGGAGATCCGCCGGCGCCCGCGCGGCCTCTGGCGCTGGCGCGAGTTCCTCCCCGTCGAGAGCCCGGCGGCCGTGCTGACGCTCGGCGAGGGCGACACCCCCCTGGTCCGCTCCGGCCGGCTCTCCCGCCAGGTGGGGATCGAGCGCCTCTACGTCAAGAACGACACCGTACTTCCGACGGGCTCGCTCAAGGATCGCTCCGTCACCGTGGCCGTCTCGCGCGCCCGGGAGGTCAAGGCGGATACGGTGGCCGTGTCCTCCACGGGCAACCATGCCGCCTCGGTGGCCGCCTATGCGGCGGCGGCGGGGCTCGGGTGCGTCGTGATGGTGCCGGCGGCGACCTCCCCGAGCAAGATCGTCCAGGCGCGCATCCACGGAGCGACCGTGATTGCCGTGGAGGCGGCCTTCGACGCCACGGCCGCGCTGTTCAGGGAGGCCCTCAGGAGGTTCGGCTGGTACTCGTGCCTCTCCTCCAACCCGTGGCGCAACGAGGGCAAGAAGAGCTACGCCTTCGAGATCTGGGAGCAGCTCGAGGGCGAGGTGCCCGACTGGATGATCCACCCCATCGCCGGCGGGCTCGGCGTCTCGGCATGCTGGAAGGGATGGCGGGAATTGCGCGAGCTCGGCTGGACGGCGCGGATTCCCCGCATGGCCGCCGCCCAGTCGGCGGCGGCCGCGCCCATCGTCAGCGCCTGGGAGAAGGGCCAGCGGGAGGTGGAGCCCGTCGAGGTCGGCGAGACGATCGCCGAGTCCATCGCCGCCGGCGCGCCCGCGCTCGGCTGGCGCTGCCTCTCGGCCATCGCCGAGACAGGTGGCGCCGCGGCCAGCGCCACGGACGAGGAGATCCTCGCGGCCCGTTCCCTGCTCGCGCGCACGACGGGCGTCTTCTGCGAGCCGTCGGCCGCGGCCTCGCTGGCGGTGGCCATGACGCTCCGCGCCCGCGGCATCATCAAGCCGACGGATCTGGTCGTGTGCGTGGCGACAGGCCACGGCCTCAAGCAGCCCGAGGCCCCGATGGCCCAGGCCGGACCGCTCCACACCGTGGCCCCGACCCTCACCGCCGTCGACAACGCCCTCACCCGCTCATAGGAGGAACCGCCGTGCCCCTCAGTGCTCAGCAGATCGACGCCCTCAAGAAGATCACGAGCCCGAGCGTCGCCAACGCCATCGAGACCTTCAACGTGCGGCCTCGCGAGCAGGGGAACCTCTCCTCGGACATCCGGGCCCTCTTCCCCGAGCTGGGCCCCGTGGTGGGCTATGCCGCCACCTGCCTGATCCGGGCCGAGCGCGGCCCGATCGAGGGCCACCGCGCGAGCCTCTTCGCCTGGTGGGACTTCGTCCTGTCCCTCCCCACGCCGCGGGTCATCGTCGTCCACGACCTCGACGATCCGCGCGGCCAGGGCGCCCAGTGGGGCGAGGTGCAGGCCAATATCCACCGGGCGCTCGGCTGCGTGGGGGTGGTGACGGACGGGTCCGTGCGCGACCTCGACGAGGTGCGGGCGCTGGGCTTTCAGTTCTGCGCGGCGCACGTGTCGGTGTCCCACGCCAACGTCCACATGGTGGACTTCGGCATCCCGGTCAAGGTGGGCGGCGTCTGGATCAAGCCGGGCGAGCTGATCCACGGCGACCAGCACGGGGTGCTGACCCTGCCCGAGGAGATCGCCCCCGGCATCCCGGAGGCCATCGCCAAGGTCGAGGCCATGGAGCGCCGGATCATCTCGACCTGCCAGTCCCCCGAGTTCACAGCCGAGAAGCTCAAGGCCG
>MGBT01000149.1 GCA_001788395.1 Candidatus Rokubacteria bacterium GWA2_70_23 | reverse complement strand
ACATGGCGATTGCCGTGCACGGTGACCTCCGAGGAGCCGAAGTCGGCACTGAGCGTCGCCTGTTCCCCCACGATGACGCAGTCGCGAGAGGTGCCAGGGGCGAAGTAGCCCGCCTCGATGAAGGCCGGGACGCCGTCGTACTCGACCGTGGCGAAGGAGCAGTCGTCCATGCCGCGCCCCAGATAGTCGCGCAGCAAGGCCGTGACGGCGGTGGGCCGCCGCCCGAGCAGATGGGCGAAGAGGTCGAAGTAATGGATGGCATCGGTTTGGGTGACGCCCACGTCGGTGCGCGGGCGCTTGAAGCCCGTGAAGCGGCCCGTGGCATAGCGCACCGGCCCCACCGCGCCGCTCGCGAGCTGTTCCCGCAATGCGGTGGTCACGGGATGGAAGCGGAAGATGTGCCCCACCTGGAGGACGCGGCCCGTGGCGTGCACCACCCGTGCAAGCTCGCGGCCCTCGGCGTAGGTGAGCGCCAGCGGCTTCTCGACGAAGCAGTGGCGTCCGGCCTCCAGGCACTCGCGGGCGAGCGCGAGGTGAGTGTCGGCCGGTGTGACCAGATCCACCGCATCCACGTGGGGCAGCGCCCGGCGGAAGTCCTCGACGGCCCGCTCCGGGGCGACGCCGGCCTTGACCGCGAAGCCGCGCCGCGCCTCGGACACGTCGGCCACCCAGAGCTCGACGCCCAGCTCCTGCAGCACGCGCAGGTGCTTCTCGCCCCAGCGCCCCAGGCCGACCAAGAGCACGTTCATGCGCGGGGCGTCCTCTCATCGGCGCCGAGGTCCTCGGCCACCTCGTAGCGCAGCAGCCTGTCCTTCATCCAGCGCACGACCAAGAGGTCATAGAAGGCGCGGACGGCGCGGTTCCCGATGCCGTACTTGGACTGGCCGAAGCGGCGCGGCCGGTGATGGACCGGGATCTCGAGCACCCGGAAGCCTCGCATCTTGAGGAGCGTGGGGATGAAGCGGTGAAACCCCTTGTAGAGCACGAGGTCCGCCAGGCACTCGCGCCGGAAGGCGCGGAAGGTGCACCCGCTGTCCTGGATGGTCTCGTCGCTCAGGGCATTGCGCAACCGGTTGGCGATGCGCGAGGAGACGCGGCGCAACACCGAGTCACCATCCCCGCGGTTCACCCGCCAACCCGTCACGGCGTCCCACTGGTCCAGGTGGCCGAGCATCGCCGGGATATCGTGCGGGTCGTTCTGGAGATCCGCGTCCATCACGACCACGTGGCGGCCGCGGGCCGTCTTGAAGCCGGCGTCGGTGGCCGCCGTCTCGCCCGCATTGGCCTTGAGCCTCACGAGCCGCACGCGCGGGTCCTGCTCGCGGAGCTCGCGGATGATCTCCGCGCTCCGATCCTGGCTGCCGTCGTCCACGAAAACCACCTCGTAGCGCAGCGGCGTGGTGGCCATCACCTCGCGGATCTCGGGCCACAGCAGGGGCAGATTGTCTTCCTCGTTGTACACGGGCACGACGATGGACAGGTCTGGCGCGGCCGTCATGGGCGAATCCACGCTTGGGCGCTGAGCCATCAGCCCCGCTCCGGCGACGGGCCCGGAGGCGGGGCGGACGGTGGGGTGCCCTGCCACTCCGGCACCAGCCGGTGAGGCAGCCGGAGGCGGTCGAGCACCCGGGCCAGGGTCTGGGCGATGAGGTCGTCGATCTGCTTGGGCCGGGTGTAGAAGGCGGGCATGGGCGGCAGGATCACCGCCCCCATCTCGGCGAGCGCCGTGAGCACCCTGAGGTGCCCGAGATGCAGCGGGGTCTCGCGCACCACGAGGATCAGCGGCCGGCCCTCCTTGAGCGTGACATCCGCCGCCCTGGCGAGAAGGGTGTCGGCCGCGCAGTGCGCCACCGCGGCCGCCGACTTGATGCTGCACGGGACGATGACCATCCCGTCGGTCTTGAAGGATCCGGAGGCCAGCGCGGCGCCGATGTCCTTGTCGCTGTAGCGCCGCGCCGCGAGGGCCTCGACGTCGCGCAGGCTCCAGTCGGTCTCCTCGGCGATGGTGCGCTTGGCGGCCTCGGAGACGACGAGGTGGGTCTCGACCTCGCCGATGCCCCGGAGCTGCTCGAGGAGACGGATGCCGTAGATGGCGCCGGAGGCTCCGCTGATGCCGACGACGACGCGCCTCACAGCCGGAACCTGCGGCGGTACACCTCGGCGCGGGTCTTCTGGTACAGCACCTGCCACTCGGCGCTCCCCTCGGGCGCGGGGCGCGCGTAGGTGAACAGCGTCCGGCGAACCTCCTGGTCGATGGACTCCTCGAGCTTCGTCTCGTCCTCCAGCACGCGGAAGACCTCGGTGCGGAGATGGCCGCGCGTCCTCTCGTCGGTGAGCGCCCTGATGACCACGCCCTCGGTGGTCGACAGCTCCGCCACGATGCGGTCGGCCAGCGCGAAGAGCCGCTCGCGGCCCATGCGCATCACAGCGTGAACCCCCGCTCCTTGGCGAGCTTCCCCTTCACGAGGGTCAGCAGGCGCTTGTAGTCGGAGGCCGAGTCCCGGATCTCCTTGGCATGGTCCATCATGAGGGCCCGGGCGTCGGCGTCGAGCTTCTGTTCGGCCAGGAGGTTCTCGGAGAGGATCCGGCGCACCGCCTCCCGCGCGCGGGCCTCATCCTTGGTCTCGATCAGCCTCCGGACCACGAGGCGCTTGATCACCTCCTGGGCCATCCGTCCCGCCAGCTCGTCCTTTTTCCCCATGGCGCTCTCTCACACTACACGGGCGCGGCAAAGGGTGTCAAGCCGAGCGCTGGGAAAATCGGCCAAAAGTCGAGGGGTTACAGCGGCATCAGCACCCGGAAGCGGGATCCGACCCCCGCCCGGCTCTCGACCTCCACCCAGCCGCCATGGGCCTCGGCCAGCGCTTTCACGACAGCCAGGCCGAGACCCAGGCCCCGGGCGCCGATCGTCTCCGGATCCGGCACCCGGACGTACTTGTCGAAGATCCGCGGCAGCGCCTCGGCCGGGATCCCGACGCCTTGATCCTCGACCGAGATCTCCATCATCCGGTCGGGGCCGGGGGCTGGACCTGCGCTGACCGTGACGTCTCCGCCACGGGGGGCGTACTTGACGGCGTTGGACAGGAGGTTCGTGAGCATCCGGTCCAGCGCGTCGCGGTCGGCCACGATCGGCGGCAGGTTTTCCCCGGGCCGCCACCGGAAGCGGTGACGCGGGTTGCTCTGAGCGAAGATCTCCAGGTTCCGCTCCACCATGTCGCCCATGTCCACGGGCTCGCGGCGCAACGCTTCCGGGCGCCCCGCCTCGATCCGGGACAGGTCCAGCAGCTCGGTCACGATCCGCCCGAGCCGCTCGGCCTCACTGTGGATGTGACCGATGAAGCGGCGCGCCTGCTCGGGGGGCACGGTCCGCGACAGGAGCAGCTCGCTGAAGCCCTGGAGCGCCGTGAGCGGGGTCCGGAGCTCGTGGGAGACCACGGAGAGGAACTCCGACTTCGCCCGATCGAGCTCGAGCAGCCGGCGCGTCGCGGCCGCCACCTTGTCCTCGAGCTCGACGGCGAAGCGGCGCTGGCGAAGCGTGAGCCGGGCATTCTCGATGCCGAGGGCCAGGTGCATCGCGATCTCGTGCGCGGCCGCGCGCGTGGCGGCGGTCAGGTCTCCCCGCCATTCGAGGGCGAGGGCCCCCACCGCGCCCGCGCCTGACTCGAGGGGGAGCACAAGGGCCGGCCGTGGCGCCGGACCCGGCGGTTCTTCCAGCTGAAAGCGAGGGTCGCTCGCGAGATCGCGGCTCGTGACGGCGCCACCGCCACGCAGGGTCCACGCTGCCGCCGATCGGTTATCGAGGCCGGCGCCCACCGGCGCACTGGCCACGGCCGGGCTGTCCCCCGTGCCCAACACGAGCCCCACGCGGAGGGCGCCCAGGGCCGTCCTCGTGCGCTCGGCCACGTCCTCGAGCCGCCGGTAAAGCGGCTCCTCGCGGGCCAGCTCCCGCTGGATCTCGAGGAGCGCCCCCAGCCTGACGGCGCGGGCGCGGGACTGATCGCGCAGCCGTCCCACGACCCAGCCCGATGCCAGGGGGGTTGCCAGCGTGACCAGCCTGTCCAGCGCGCCCGGGTCGAGGCCGCTGCGCTCGATCCCCGGAAGCACGAGCGGGGCTTGCAGGAATCCCGCCACGAGTCCCGCGAGGCATCCCCCGGATGTCCCCGACGCGAAGGCCGCCCAGAGCGTGGGCAGGAGATAGAGGTGACGCAAAGACACCATGGCACTCTCCCCCGCCCAGACGATGACCCCGGTGAGAGCGAGGAGGAGCGCGAGCTGGATCGCTACCACACCACGAACATCCGATAGGCCGCGAAGAAGACGAGGCTGGCCAGGTAGCCGGGCAGGAGGCTCCCGCTCCATGCGCGCAGCGCGGAGGCGCAGAGGCCCAGCGCCGCCAGGTAGAACACGGCGCCCGCACCGACTTCCACCGTCGGCGGCAGCCAGGGATCCAGCAGGTAGCGGGTGAGCCCCATGGACGTCGAGGCAACCGCCGCCGCCCAGAATCCCCACCGGCGCCACCAGTGGGAGAAGAGCGCGCCCCGGAACAGCCACTCGGCCGACAGCGCATTGGCGCCCACGTCATAGGCCACGGCGGCGATGTAGGCATCGGCGTCCGGCATGCGCACGGCATACCCGAGGGTCTGGGAGGCGGAGACCAGGAGGTGGCTCCCGAGGAAGGCCCCCGCGCCCACCCCCAGCAGGAGGGCACGCGGACGCTCTGGAGCCACGAACCCGATCCGCCGCAGCACGGGATGGCGACGGCCCTCCCAGAGCAGCATGAGGGGCAGCAGCGCGAACGCGGCGCTACCCCATGCGCCGAGCCGGCTCAGGGCGAAGGCCGCCAGCAGCGCGGCCGCCAGGCGAAGCGCGGGGCGCTGCCAGCCCCACCGCCCGCCGAGCGCGATGACCCAGCCCAGCGCGATGAAGCCCCCGTGCACCCCCGCCCCCTGCGCGGAGCGGCCCAGGCCCGCGAGCGCCCCGCCGCCCTGCTCCAGCCAGCGCCCCGCGGCGACCACGATGAGCATGGCCACCGCCACCGCCACGAGAGGTCGCAGGAGCGACGCTCGCGCGGACGGGCGCTCGACGTCAAACGGGGCGCTCAGGAGGGGCATCGCCGATGAGATCGACGAAGAGGGTGACCAGATCGCCGTCGAGGTTGCGTCCGGACTCGCGACGGAGCCGCCGCACTGCCACCTCATGCGAGAGCCTGGGGCGGTACGGCCGGTCCGAGGTGAGGGCGTCGTACACGTCGGCCACGGCGACGATGCGGGCGCCCAGGGGAATGCTGTCTCCCGAGAGCCCGTCGGGGTACCCCGAGCCGTCCTGCCGCTCGTGATGGTGGCGCACGATGCTCGTCCCCTCCACGAAGAACTCGAGCGGGGCGAGGATGCGGGCGCCGGTGAGCGGATGCCCCCGCATCACCTCCCACTCCGCCGGGGTGAGCGGGCTCGGCTTTCTGAGCACCGCCTCGGGGATGCCGATCTTTCCCAGGTCGTGGAGCCGCGCCGCCTGGGCCACCAGCTCCGCCAGCGGCGCGGGGAGCCCCGCCGACAGCGCGAGCTGGCGCGCAAGCATCGCCACGCGCTCCGAGTGGCCCCGCGTGTACTCGTCCCTGGCCTCGAGGGCATTGGCCAGGGCCAGGAGGCTGTGCAGGAAGACGCGCTCGACGCGGCCGTGCGTCTTCTTGAGATCCTCCGCGTAGCGGAGCGCCTGACGGTGCGCCGCGCGCAGGCGTCCGTTCGCCTGGCCGAGCTCGCGCTCACGGGCCAGGGAGGCCTGCTGCAGGGCCTTGAAGTCCCGGGCATAGGACAGCGCCTGGGCCAGCGCTACATGTC
>MGBT01000148.1 GCA_001788395.1 Candidatus Rokubacteria bacterium GWA2_70_23 | reverse complement strand
CGGCTTCATGGAAGGCGCGCCAAGCATCGCGGACTGGCCGGAAGAGGATCGCCCACGGGAGCGGCTCTACCACAAGGGCGCCGAGGCGCTGGCCGATGCCGAGCTCGTGGCCATCCAGCTCGGCGCCGGGGTACGGGGCACGAATGCCGTGGAGCTGGCCCGCGAGATGCTCGTCAGGTACGGGTCCCTCTCGGGCCTGGCGGGGCGGGACGTGGCGGAGCTGGCCGGCATCCGCGGCGTCGGCCGCGCCAAGGCCGTGCGGCTAGCCTCGGCCTTCGAGCTGACGCGGCGGCTGCGGTCCAGAAACGGCGGCGGCCGCATCGTCCTCAGCAGCCCCGAGCAGGTCTATGCGCGCTACGGGCCGCTCATGGAGGACCTCGAGAAGGAGGTCTTCCGGGTGGCCCTGCTCGATGCCCAGAACGGGCTTGTCAAGGACGTGGTGGTCTCCGAGGGGACGCTGTCGGCGAGTCTCGTCCACCCCCGGGAGGTCTTCAAGCCGGCCATTCTCGAGTCGGCCGCGTCGCTGATCCTGCTCCACAATCACCCGAGCGGCGATCCCACGCCGAGCCGGGAGGACATCCGGCTGACGCGGCAGCTGGTAGAATGCGGCAGGCTGCTGGATCTGCGCATCCACGACCACGTCGTGATCGGGCGGGGCCGGTTCGCGAGCCTCGCGGAGCGGGGTGCGCTGTGAACGAAGACGCTTGATAAGGAGGACGAGACGGTGAGCCCCCACGAGCTGATCGAGCGTGCTGAAGAAACCTACCGTGGAGTCTATCAGGGAGCGCTGAAGGATGAGCTAGAGCGAACAGCCTGGGGGAAGTTCCTGATCATCAACGTCGACACCGGAGAACATCTCCTGGCCGACACCCGGGCAGAGGCGCTTCGTCAGTTCCGCGCCCGGTTCCCGTACGCCCCGTCCTACGTGCTCCGGGTCGGTGTTCTCCCGGTGGTCGCTTGAGCCCACGATGAAGATCCAGGGCGTCGGCCACGTGGTGCTGAAGGTGCGCGATCTGGAGCGATCCGTCCGGTTCTACTCGGGGGTGCTCGGGCTCAAGGAGGTGGGACGCCTCCGGGACCAGATGGTCTTCTTCTCGGCCGGCGTGAGCCACCACGATCTGGCCGTGCTCGCGGTGGGACCGGACGCGCCGGCGCCGCCTCGAACCGCGGTGGGGCTCTACCACGTGGCGTTCAAGATCGGCGACTCGCTGGAGGAGCTGCGCGAGGCCAAGGCCCTGCTGGACGCCAGCGGCGTGCCCATCCGGGCTCTCAGCGACCACCGGGTGAGCCAGTCGATCTACACCGAGGACCCCGACGGGAACATGGTGGAGCTCTTCGTGGACGCCGACCCCGCCATCTGGGCCGAGGATCCCGCCTCGGTCGCGACGGTCAGGCCCCTAGCCCTTGGCTAGCCGCTCCACTTCCCGCTTCGACAGGGTCTGGATCCGGGCGAGCAGGGTCTTCACCTTCCGCTCGGATGCGTGGTCGGCGAGGATCAGCTTCTTCGACTTCGTGCCGTTGACGATGTAAGCGACCCAGTCGTCGAGGCTCGGCGTCCCGCGCCAGGCGACGGTGAGCCCACTGAGCCGCATCCGTTTCTTGCCCTCGATCTTCGCGAGCGGCTTCCGGCTGGCTTCCATCCTTCGAGTCCCCTCATGGCGGTGGTCAGGACGTCCTGCGAACGATGATGACGCGTGCAGCGCAACAAAGTTATGAACCCGCGCTGACCCTGTCAAGGCTTCGTTTCGCCGCCCCAGGCGCACGCTTGCGCGCATCGGATGCGCTCGCCCCTCGTCAATGCTGGCGCCTGTGGATGGCCTCCACGCGGTGGACGGCCAGGCCGTCACATTCTTGGGACGCGCCCGCGAAGGCGCGTCAGACCGTCCGATTTCGGCGTCGGTGGACGGCTGTGGATAAGTGGATAACCTGTGGGCTATTTCCTGACGGCGAGCAGCCCGTCCAGGATGCGGCGGGCCAGCAGCGGCCCCCGGGTGATGAATCCGGTGAAGTAGGCGCAGGCGTTCGCGCCTGCCTCGAGCGCCAGGCGCGCCTTCTCCGGCGTGTCGATACCACCCGTCGCGATGATCTCGATCCTGGCGCCGAAGCGCGCGCGCAGCCGGCGCACGTTCTCGAGCATCGCTGGAAAGAGCGCGGGGCCGGAGAGCCCGCCGGCCTTCTGCGAGAGTCGCGGCTCCTCCACGCGACGCGTGTTGCCGCAGTTCACGATGCCAACGCCCGCCTCGAGCGCCGCCGGAATGATCTGCTCCTCGTTCGCGTCACGGTAGTCGGGCGAGACCTTCACGATGATGGGCTTCGCGGTGGCGGCCCGGACGGCCTGGAAGAGGCGCGCCAGCTCCGACGGCTTGCGCGACCATGCGTAGACGAGCGTCGTGTTGGGCGAGGAGATGTTGATCTCCACGAGGTCGCCGAGGGGCGCGAGCCCGCTGACCACCTCGACATACTCCTCGATGGACTCGCCCGCCGCGGCCACGATGAGCGGCACGCGGTGGGGCAGGCCGGCCAGCGCGCGGCGGTAGGCCTCGAGGCCGGGGTTCTGGAAGCCGTTGCAGTTGACCAGGCCGGGGCCCTCGGCCGTCCCGATGCGCACGAGATTGGGCTGCGGGTGGCCGGGGCGCGGCCGGGCCGTGATGCTCTTGGTCGTCACCGCGCCGAAGCCGAGCCCCATGGCCCGGCGCAGGATCGTCGTGTCGTAATACATCGAGGAGAGGATCAGCGGGTTCGGCAGCCTGACCCCGCCGAGCGTCACGGCGAGCTGCGGGTCTCCATGCCGGAAGATCGGCACGAGGTCGATGGGGATGAGCCTGAGCCCCCACTGGCCGAGCGGGATCGCGATACGCTCCGGAAGCCGAGAGAGCAGGCCGCGGTAGAGGATGCGGTAGGCGAGGTCGGCGGCGGCGATCATCGTGCTGGGCTCTTGCCGAGGATAAACGACGCGGGCGCCTTGAGCCAGCCGCGGCACCGTGACAGCCGAATCCCCCTGGAGCGTAGCGGCACCGGCGGAAAGCGTCGGCCGACCTGACATGTTCGGGCTGCGCAGGTCTTGCGCGGGCGCAAGTGCCCGGAATCACACACCCCGATAGGTGGGCCTCGCGTGGCACGGCCTATGCTGATGACCATGCCCATGAGCACTCTAGCGCAAGTCCTCAGACGGACGGTCATGGGAGTCGGCGTCGCTGCGGCGGCCGCGCTCTGGCTCGCGACGGCGGCCGGGGCGACCACGCTCACGCCCGTGCAGCCGAACCCCGGCGGGGAGCCCTCGCTGGCGACTGCGGGCGGGCTTCTGAACTCGCTCTACGGCCTTTCCAACCTCGCGCGCATCGACGACTCCCTCGACCAGCAATGGGGCAATCTCGGCACCGCGGAGGTCATCGCGAAGGCGAAGTATGCGGGCTACTCGCAGACCTTCGGCTACATCACGGGGGCGAGCGGTGGCGCCTTCGTCCCCCTGTTCAGCATCACGCAGAGCGGTCTCCTGACCGGGATCTCCGCCCAGTTCACCGTGGCCCAGTCGGGCGAGTCCTTCCGCTGGGGCGATGATCCCAACGGCACGTCGAGGGCCCCGGGGCTGTGGAGCGCGCTGCAAAGCGACAACGCGTCCGACGGCGGGCAGGACCACATGGTCACCTGGCTCATCACCGGCGCTGCCGGCCATCCGGACAACCACGTGGGCGCCTTCGTCATCGCCTTCGAGGACCTCTCGGGGCTCGGCGACCGCGATTACAACGACCTCGTGGTCGAGGTGCGGGGCGTGAGCGATGGGGCGGTCCCGCTGCCGGCGACCCTCGCGCTGGTGGCTGCTGGACTTGCCGGTCTCGGCGCCCTCCGCATTCGCGCGCGCCGGCAGTCGTAGTCGCCGGACTCCCTTGCGTCCCCGGTCACCACCGCGCCCTGGATGTTGAGATCGGCGAACAGCGGGTCGACGCTCGTGATCTCGTTCGTCCGAGATAGTGGTCGCGCGCCATGAGCGAGCGCCACCCCGGGTACTCGGCCGGCTGGATCGGCCGCACCACCAGCGCCCCGGTCAGCGCCGCGCCCGCCACGCCGGGCTCCAGGCCGCCGGGCCCCGCCTCGGGCCCCCGCGCGGCCCGGCGCAGCGCCGCGCCGTTCCCCGGCCGGCGGGCCGCGGGCAACTGGATGAAGCCCCGGCGCGCCAGTCGCAGCACCAGCAAGCGGCACGAGCTGACCGCGAACTGCCCGTTGGGCCGCGCCCACTGAAATCGCCGACAGACCTCCCGCGCGATCCCTTCGCGCATCAGCCCCGGCCGCCCCTCGATGACGCGCTGAATCCGCGCGAACTCCCGCGCCCCGAGCCGACTGCCGCGATAGAAGACGGTTCGGGGGGCCCCGCTGCTGGCGCTTGGCGCGCTCTGGGTGACCGCCACCCGCTCACTGTGGCACACCGGGGCCGGCCGAGTTCAGCGCGTTCTGGCTATTCCCCCGAAGACTTCATAGGTTCGCGCCGATCATGATGAGGCCCTGCCTTTCACCGCGCTTGCGTTGACTCGCTGAGGGGGCTCCGATACAGTGGCTGCATGACACGCGCGGTCAGCGCCGAGCAGGTCACTCAGCGCCTCGCGGACCTTCCGGCAGATATCCCTGCGCTCGATCTCCTCGTCCTATTCGGATCGGCGGCCAAGGGTCGGGCCGGCGCCGGTAGCGACGTCGATCTCGCCGTCAGATGCGAGGGCGCGGCCGACGTCGACGCGCTTTACCTCGCAATCGCCCCCCGGCTTGCGACCGACCGTTTGGACCTGGTGGATCTTCGCCGCGCCGGGCCCCTGCTGGCCTTCGAGGTGGCCCGGACGGGCAAGCTCCTCTTCGAACGGCGCCCCGGAGCCTTCCGGGAGTTCCAGTCGCTGGCTTCGCGCCGCTACTGCGACACCGAGAAGCTCCGCCGCTCCCAGCGGCGGGCCATCCAGCTGTTTCTCGAGCGGGCGGGACTGGCGTGAGTCCGGTGGACGCGGCCGTGATCCGGCGAAAGCTCGGGCACATCATCGCGTCTCTCGACGGCCTGCGTCCAATCGCTGACCTGAGCCTCGTGGAGTACCGCGCCCACTTCTACGAGCGCAAGGCCGCGGAGCGGATCCTGCAGGAGGCCATCGAAGCCGCCCTCGACATCAACGCCCACCTGATCGCCGAGGACGGGGGCGAAATTCCAGAGGACTACTACGGTGGGTTCGTGAGGATCGGGCAGATGGGGATCGTCGGCGTCGGGCTCGCCGATTCGCTGGCTCCATCAGCCGGACTCAGGAACCGGCTGGTTCACGAGTACGAGGCTCTCGACGACGCCAAGGTGCTGAGAGCCATCCGGACGGCCCTGGAGGTCTACCCGCGCTATGTGCAGGCCATCGAGGCCCATCTCACCAAGGCCGGTCTGTAGCTCAGGCGGTGACCTGGGCCGGGTCCGGCGGTGAGGGGCCGGGATCGCGGCTGAAGCTCCGCGCGACTGGGATACAATCGTTCCGAGGACGCGCCCCATGGGACTGCTCGAGCGTTACGAGGACCTGCTGCGGCGGCTGCTGGGGGAGCTGCAGGCGCTCTACGGGTCTCGTCTCGTCGGTTGCGCCGTGTACGGCTCGGTGGGGCGCGGGACCCCTCGGGAGGACTCAGACATCGACCTGCTCATCGTGGCGCGCGACCTCCCAGACGGGCGCATGCGCCGGGTGGAGGAGTTCGAGCCGGTCGAGGCCCCGCTGCATGCGGTCCTGCGTGCCGAAGGGTGGCCGGGTCTGCTGCCGGCGCTGTCGCCCATCTTCAAGACGCCCGAGGAGGTCGAGGCCGGGAGCCCGCTCTTTCTCGACATGGTCGAGGACGCCAGGATCCTCCACGATCCCGACGGCTTTCTGGCGGGATACCTGGAGCGGCTGCGCCGCCGCCTGGCGGAGCTCGGCGCGCGGCGCGTTCCCTGGCAGGGGGGCTGGTACTGGGAACTCAAGCCGGACCTCAAGCCCGGCGAGGTCTTCACCCTGTGACCAGCCGCGAGCTGGCCGCGAGCTACCTCGTCAAGGCGCGGGCGCGGCTCAAGGCTCTGGCGGTGCTCCGCGACGAGCGGGCGCACTCGGACGTGGTGCGCGAGGCGCAGGAGCTGGTGGAGCTGGCGCTCAAGGGCATGCTTCGAGTGGTGGGGATCGAGCCTCCCAAGTTCCACGACGTCGGAGGGCTCCTGGTCGAGCACGAGGCCAAGTTCGCTCCGCCCGTGCGCGCGGGCCTTCGCCGCGCGGCGGAGATCTCCGGGCGTCTGCGCCGGGAGCGGGAGCTGGCCTTCTACGGTGACATCGACTTCATCCCCACCCAGCGCTACTCGGCCAGCGACGGCGCGCGCGCCTACGAGGACGCCGCCTGGGTCGTGACGCTGGCGGGCGAGGCCGTCGATCTCCCGCCGCTCGACGGCTCGGAACCTGGGGCCGCGAGGAGTTGACGACCATCCACTGACGCTGTAGATTTCCTCACACGGACGATTAGCTCAGTTGGCAGAGCACCGGCCTCACATGCCGGGGGTCACTGGTTCAAGTCCAGTATCGTCCACCAATTCCGGCGCGGCGCTGCGAGAGGCCCGCGCCTTCGTTTTTCTCCCGGTGCCGGGTGCGCCCCGTGGGCCCGTAGGCGGACCTTAGCACTCAAGATAGTCCCGAAGCACAGCGTTGACGGAAGTTTGCTGCTCCAGGGCTCTCATGCGGGCCCGCCTGAGCACTGCCTCATTCACGACAATCGTGAGGGTCGCCATGGCTACGCCTCCTTCCGTGTGACACGGGATCGGTGTAGCACGGATGGCTGTTCCCGCGACCCTGACGGGCGCAGCGTGATGGGACCGGGCAGGGCGACGGCAGCTGGGCGGGGAGGCGGTCGTGTGCCCACGCGGTGCTCACGTCGGGATGCCGAGTCAAGCAAGGCGCGGGTGGCTACGAGGCGGCTGGCGAGGGCGGGGGGGCGGCCTTCTTGTGGAAGTAGCGGCGGGCCTGGTCGTAGCCGCACTGGAAGAGGCGTTCCTTCTCGGCGTGGCCGATGTCGAGCTGCAGGCTGTGGACCGTGCCCACGTTGATGAGGATGGTGTTCTCCCACAGAGAGCCGGACACGCGCTGGTTCTCCAGCGCGCTCAGCATCGTCTCCAGCAGGATCTTGGCGAAGTCCCATGGCCAGAGGTGGCGCTTGGCCGGGAGATTCCCCCGCGGCTCGGAGATCAGGCGGAGCATCACCGTGCGAAGCGGCGGGCCGCTCTCGCTCCCCTGCATGATCTCGATGCCGGACGGGATCCAGGGCATGAGCTGGCCGTCAACCAGGAGCTTGTGCTCCCAGCGCAGCGGGCGCCACACCCACGGGATGGCCATGGAGCAGCGCACGGCCTTGCTGACGGGGAAGTCGGGGGTCGCCTGCCTGGAGAAGAAGAAGGGGCGGCGGCCGAAAAGGTCGACGGCCGTCACGAAGAGGTCGCGCGGCAGATCCTTGAACCGGGCGCCCTTCAGCCCCGTGTGCATCCAGCGCTCGAAGGAGTCCCCGGCGTAGAGGCCCCCCTCGAAGAGGAAGCCGCGCAGGCTGAGGTCCTTGAAGGTGGCGAAGTTGGTCTCGATTGCCAGCCGGCGCATCTGGTCCACCGACCAGCCGGCCGCGAGGTGGCTGCCCACGATGCTGCCGGCCGAGGCCCCGGCGATCTGGACGATCTCGACGCCCATCTCCTCGAGGGCCGCCAGCGCCCCCACATAGGCCGGAAGCCGGACCCCGCCTCCGGCCATGATGAGGTTGATGCGCTCTCGCTCCGCGGACGGCTCTGTCAAGGGAGCCCTATGATGCCCCAGCGCGGCCGCCTGCGCTACCCCCTGGGGTTGGCGGGTCCCGTGTGGCCCTGATCGTGCATGCTTTCTTCCCTGGTCGGCCGCCGACCAGAGCCGGCAATTCTTGCGTGGCCGGACGCTCCGGGGTCGGGGGAAATCCATGAGCAGGGGAAAGGCCCAAGGACGGGAAATTGCCCATGCTAAACTCCAAGGCGCGGATGCAGCCGATGCTTGCGTCGATGGTCAACCAACCCGAGAGGTGCAGGGCGTGAACCCTATCCGTCTGCCGATTCTCCGCATCACCGCGCCGCTGGTGGTCCTGATCGCGGTCCTGGCGCTGGGCGCCTGCAGCCAGACGCCCGAGGTCAAGAAGCAGAAGTCGCTCGAGCGGGCCGAGCAGTACCTGAAGGACGGCAAGCCGAACGAGGCCGTCATCGAGCTGCGCAATGCGCTACAGGTGGACAAGGACTTCGTCCCGGCGCTCCTCGCCCTCGGCCGCGCGTACTCGGCGAAGGCGTGGTACGCGGACGCGGCGCGCGAGCTCGGCCGGGCCCAGACGCTTTCGTCCGAGTCCATTCCCGTTGCCAGCGAGCTTGGGCGCGTGCTGGCGGAGCTCGGGCTGTGGAAGGACGCCGAGGCCCAGGCGGATCGTGTCCTCGCCAAGGAGCCGCAGAGCCCCACCGGTCTCTACGTGAAGGCTTCTGCGCTCCTGGGCCAGCGGCGAGTGGATGAGGCGCTCGGCCTGCTCGACGCGGGGTCGCGCAGCGGAGTGGCGTCGACCCCGGAGATCCAGACGGTGCGCGCAGGGGCGCTCGTCCAGCAGGGCAAGATCGACGGGGCGGAGAAGGCGTATCGTGCCGCCCTGGCGACGAATCCGAAGGACGCCCGGGCTCTCGCGGGCCTCGGAGCGATCAGCCTGGACCGGGGCAAGTACGAGGAGGCCGCCACCCTCTTTTCCGACGCCAAGGCGCAGCGGCCCGTCGATCCGCGGATCCGGATCGGGCTGGCCGCGGCCAAGGAGCGCCTCGGGCAGGTTCCGGAGGCGATCCGGCAGCTCGAAGAGGTGGATCTCAGAGCCAGGACGCCGGCAGTGGCGATGGCGCTGGGCGGGCTCTACCTGAGAGCCGATCGCGCCGGGGAGTCCGTCGGCCTTCTGGCGCCACTGGTGCAGCGGGCGCCGAAGTTCTCCCCGGCGCGCATGCTCCTGGGCACGGCGTACCTCGCCTCCGGCCGGGCGGATCAGGCGGTGAGCGAGTTCGAGGAGCTGAACCGGCAGGCTCCGAACGATCCTGCGGTCCAGTTCAGGCTGGGCCAGGCCTATGTCCGGCGCGGGAGGGCGCGCGAAGCGCTGGCGCGCTTCGATCAGGTGGCGAAGCCCTTCGAGAAGGTCGCCGGGTATCACCTCGAGCGGAGCCGTGCTCTGCTGGTGCTCGGCCGCCCGGACGACGCCCTCCAGGCCGCAGCCACCGCCCAGCGGTTGACCCCGCAGGCCCCCCAGCCGTATCTCCTGATGGGGCAGATCCGGACCCAGCAGGGCAACGGCAAGGCGGCGCGCGAGATGTTCGCCAAGGCGGCCGAGCTGGATGCCGCCTATGCGCCCGCTCATCTGGCGCTGGGCCGGCTCAGCCTGGCGGAGAAGGACATCGACGCGGCCATGCGGGAGTTCGACGCCGCCGTCAAGGCCGACCCGAAGTCCCTCGTCGCGGTGCGCACGAAGGCGGCGGCCCTCGTCCAGCAGAAGCGAGCGAAGGAAGCCGTCCAGTTCGTCGAGGCATCGCTGAAGGCCGAGCCCCGCAGCGCCGGGCTGCATGCGCTCCTGGCGGGGCTCTACGCGGGCGAGGGCCAGTGGGACAAGGCCGGGGCGCAATACAAGAAGGCGCTCGAGATCGACCCGAAGGGCGCGGGGTCCCGCCTTGGACTCGCGCGAGTCGCGCTGGCCCAGGGCAAGGAGGACGAGGCCCTCGGCCACCTTCAGGCGGTGGTCAAGGAGCAGCCGAATCAGCCGAGCGCCGTGATGCTCCTCGCCGCCGTGGCCGAGAAGCTCGGCCGCTACGACCAGGCAGTGCCCGTGCTCGAGGCGGCGGTGAAGGCGAGCCCCGACCAGCCCCTCTTCGCCCTGTCACTGGCCGAAGTCTACGTCAAGACGGGTCGCTATGACGAGGCCATCAGCCGCGCCTCGGCGCTCCTGGCTCAGAGCCCCGAGCTTCACGCCGCGCGCTTGATTCGCGGTCAGGCCTCCCTCTCGAAGGGCGATGGGGCCGCGGCGCTCAAGGACCTGGCCGAGGTGGCGAAGGCCAATCCGAAGTCAGGCCTCGCCCAGTACTTCCTGGCGCGGACGTATGTCGCGACGGGTCGAGTGCCCGAGGCGCAGGCCGCGTACCGGGACGCGCTCAAGCTGGAACCCAAGCTGGAGGCGGCAAAGACCGAGCTGGCCCTGATCTCCGGCGAGAAGCCGGATCCGGCGGCCCAGGCCCAGCTGGTCGAGCGGCTCCAGGAGGCTCTCAAGAAGGACCCGAAGAACGCCGGCATGCGCGAGGCCCTCGCCCGGACCTACCTCCAGCAAGGGAAAACCGCCGAGGCGCAGGCCGAGCTGAAGAAGCTCCTCGAGCTGGCGCCGGGGCATCCCGGGGCCAACGTGCTCATGGCCCGCTTCCTTTTCCAGGAGAAGAAGCCGGACGAGGCCGCCGAGCACCTCAGAGCCGCCTTGCGCGTCAACCCCTCACAGCTCGAGGCCAACGTGCTGCTGGGTGGATACCTGGCCCAGCGTGGCCGCCGGGAGGAGGCCGTCAAGTATCTCGAAACCGTGCTGACGGTCAACCCCAAGCTCTTGGACATCAAGCTCCAGCTCGGTGTGCTCTATGCCAGGGTGGGCCGGCTGCCGGACGCCCTGAGGCTCGCCCAGGAGCTGGAGCGGGAGGCACCCAAGAGCCCGGCTCCCCCGACGATCAAGGGGGCGGTGCTGCTGGGCCAGGGGAAGCCCAAGGCGGCCGCCGATGCCTTCGCCGCTGCGCTCAAGATCAAGCCCGATCTGGCCGACGCCCACCGCGGCCTCGGTCAGGCCCTCGAGGCTCAGGGGCAGATCACCCCGGCCGTCGACGCCTACCAGAAGGCGATCAAGCTCAACCCGAACGACGTTGTCGCCCTGAACAACCTCGCCTGGATCCTGCTCGAGGTCCGCAAGAAGCCGGATGAGGCGCTGACGCTGGCGACCAAGGCGCAGGAGCTGGCTCCCAAATCCCCCGAGGTGCTGGACACTCTCGGCTGGGTGCAGTACCGGCGGGGCGCCTACCCCGAGGCGGAGAAACATCTGGCGGCGGCGGCCGAGCGCCTCACGAGCAACGCCATCATCCAGTACCACCTGGGCATGACCTACTACCGGCTCGGGAAGAAGAGCGACGCCGTCTCGGTGCTGCGCCGGGCCGCCCAGCTCGACCCCAAGCTCGCCAAGGCGGAGAAGATCGAGCAGGTGATCAAGGAGCTGGGAGGCTAGTAGCCGCTCCGGAGCCGCCTTTGTGTGACGGGAAGGAGTTGGGTATACTGTCGGGACCCTGACCGAGGCGGCAGGGGGCCGATGGTCGATATCGCCCGGAAAAACCTCTTCCACGACAAGACGCGCTTCATCATCACCGTGGTGGGCGTCACCTTCTCGGTGGTGCTCATCTTCTCGCAGTTCGGCATCTATCTCGGCTTCATGGAGAACGCCTCGATCATCATCGACAACACCCAGGCGGACATCTGGGTCACGTCGAAGAACTCGTCCAACTTCGACTTCCCGGTGCCCTTCTCCGAGCGCAAGCTCAACAAGGTGAAGGAGACCCCGGGGGTCGCCTGGGCGGACCATCTTCTCCTCGGCTGGGCCAACATGCGGCGGCGCGACGGCGGGGCCGAGAACATCGAGCTGATCGGCTTCAACCCGGAGACGGGGGTCGGCGGGCCGTGGCGGCTCAAGGAAGGCTCCCTCCAGGCCGTCAAGGCCGGCAAGGCGATCATCGTGGACGAGTCGGCCTTCCCCAAGCTCGGCTACCTCAAGGTCGGCGACCATGTCGAGATCAACGAGCACAAGGTCAAGGTGGTCGGCATCAGCGAGGGGGTGCGGGGCTTCACCACGGCCCCCTATGTCTTCACCTCGTATCGCGCCGGCCAGGACCTGGATCCCTTCTCCCGTGACCGGACGGTGTTCATCCTCGCGCGCGTGGCGCCGGGCTACGACCCGCGGGAAGTGGTCGAGCGGCTGCGCGAGATCCGCGACGTGGACGTCTACACGCGCGACCAGTACAGCCTCAAGACCCGGCTGTACTGGACCTGGGAGACGGGGATCGGCGTCGGCTTCGGCCTCACCGTGCTCATGGCGATCATCGTGGGGGTCGTCATCGTCAGCCAGACCATCTACAGCGCCACCATCGAGCACCTGCGGGAGTTCGGCACGCTCAAGGCCATCGGCGCCACGAACCGCGACGTCTACGCCATCATCCTCAAGCAGGCGCTGATCAACGCGGCCATCGGCTTTGCCGTGGGCCTCGGCATCACGGTCCTCCTGGTGCGCTACTCGGGGCGCGCCGGGGTCGTGATGGTCGTCCCGCCGCCGCTGATGGCGGGGGTGCTGGTCTTGACCGTGGCCATGTGCCTCACGGCCTCCTTCGTGTCCGTGCGGAAGGCGCTGCGCGTTGACCCCATGGTGGTGTTCCGCTCGTGAGCGTCATCGAGGCCGAGGGGCTCACCAAGATCTACAAGGAAGGGCGCTTCGAGGTGCCGGCCGTCCAGGAAGTGACCCTGGCGGCCGAGCCCGGCGAGGTGCTCGCAATCCTGGGGCCGTCCGGCAGCGGGAAGACGACGCTCCTCTCGATGCTGGGCTGCATGCTGCGGCCGACGTCCGGCACGATCAAGATCCACGGCGAACAAGTGTCGGATCTCGACGAGCGCAGGCTGCCGGCGGTGCGCCGGCGCTACGTGGGCTTCATCTTCCAGAGCTTCAACCTGTTCTCGGCGCTCAGCGCGGCGGAGAACGTGGAGGTGGTGCTGCAGCTCAAGGGGCATGAGCGCCGGGCGCGGCGCGCCGAGACATTCAGGCTGCTGGAGGCCGTCGGTCTCAGCGACCGGGCCCACTTCCTGCCCCGGGATCTCTCGGGCGGCCAGCGCCAGCGCGTCTCCATCGCCCGCGCGCTGGCGGGCGATCCGCTCCTGATCCTGGCCGACGAGCCCACCGCCAACCTCGACTGGAAGAGCGGCGAGCAGGTGATACAGATGCTCCACGGAATCACACGCTCGGAGGGCCGCACCGTGATCATCGTCACCCACGACCATCGCGTCATGCCCTATATCGACCGGAGTGTCCGCATCGAGGACGGGAAGCTCGTCGCATGATGCGCAAGGTCGTGCTGATCGTGCTCCTGCTGGTGCTGGCCGGCGCGGGGACCGCCTTCTGGGCGCAGGACGGTCGGCTCCCTGGATGGCTCGGGGGCCCGACCGAGCAGACCGTGCCGGTGACGGTGGGCGCCATCCGGCAGATCGTCATCGCCATCGGGCGGGTGGAGCCCGTGACCGAGGTGACCGTCGCCAACAAGATCCCCGGCCGGATCAAGGCCGTGCTGGTCAAGGAGGGCGATCGGGTCAAGATCGGCCAGCCCATCATCCACTTTGACGATGCCGAGCTCGCCGCCCAGGTCCGGGTCGCCCAGGCGCGCATCGTGACCGCCCAGGCGGAGGTCAAGCGGGCAGCGCGCGGGCTCGATGCCGCCCGGGCCCGGTGGGTCGAGGCCAAGAGCGGCGCCCGCCCCCAGGAGATCGAGCAGGCGCGCGCCGAGCTCGATCAGTCGCGCCAGCGCTGGGAGAACCTGGAGCTCGAGCGCAAGCGGTTCAGGAAGCTCGTGGACGACGGCCTGATCGCCAAGTCCCAGTACGACGCGGCGGAGACCGAAGCCGGCATCTGGAAGGCCAAGGTGAGGGTGAGCGAGGCGGCGTTGAATCTCCTCCTGGCCGGCCCCAAGCCGGAAACCATCGAGGCGGCCTGGACCCGTGTCCAGGAGGCGGAGGCCGAGCTCGGGCGGGCCGAAACCCAGGTGGCCCAGGCCCGGGCCGAGCTGGCCCATGCCCGGGCGATGCTGGCGAGCACCGTGGTGGACGCCACCGTGAACGGCAAGGTCACGCGCAAGCTGGTCGAGCCCGGGGAGGCCGTGGACGTCAGCATGCCGCTGATGGTTCTCGGCGACGTCGCCAAGGTCATCGTCAAGGCCGAGGTGGACGAGACCGATGTCGGCAAGCTCGCCCTGGGGCAGGCCGCTGACGTGACCGCGGACGCCTATCCCGGACGCGTGTTCCCCGGGAAGATCATCGAGATCGGCCAGTCCGTGGGCAAGCGGAAGGTGAAGCCGGAGGATCCGGCCAAGATCCAGGACATGAAGGTGCTCGAGATGAAGATCGAGGTCACCGAGGGCGGCGCCGGCCTCAAGCTTGGCATGACCGTGGACGTGAAGATCCTGACCTCGTTCAAGGATCGCGTGGTGGTCATCCCCACGATCCTCGTGCCGCGAGGGGCGGAGGAGGCCACGGTCCGCGTCGCCGGTCCCAACGGGAGCGAGCCTCGCCCGATCAGGATCGGGCTGCGCGATGACCAGCACGTGGAGGTCACGGCCGGGC
Organism: Candidatus Rokubacteria bacterium GWA2_70_23; assembly: GCA_001788395.1. Lineage (GTDB taxonomy): Bacteria > Methylomirabilota > Methylomirabilia > Rokubacteriales > CSP1-6 > UBA12499. Next base: position 5,716 of record MGBT01000148.1, on the reverse strand, counting down.
TCAAGGCCGGTGAGCGGGTAGTCTCGTCGGGGAGGCCCCGGTGAGCCCTCAGGCGGGCGTCACCCTACTTCCGGCGGCTGCGCCTCCAGGCGATGAAGCTCAGCACCAGCAGGCCGGCCCCCAGCAGGATCACGGTGGCCGGCTCCGGGACTGCGATCGACTGTGCCGCGGCCCAGCGAGCCATGAAGGCCTAGCCGTGCAGCCGCCATGCCCGAACGACAGGCTCCACGATTCCGGTGACTTAGAGCAGGAGCCCGCATCGGCCCATCAGAGATTGTCAACGTTTTCGACAGGTTTCGAGAAAATGCGGCTTGCCCGGGTTCCACGGCGAGCCTAGGATAGGCGTACATGCCTCGAGCCTGGTCGGTCGAGAAGAGGGGTGATGTGATGGCATCCACGCTTGCGGATCTCCCCCAAAGCCGCATACGCCTTCCGCTGCGGCCGATCTCGGGCGGCTCCGGAGAGATCCCCCAGGAGGTCCAGCCCAGGCGCTACTTCGACTTCGCCCGGGTGGCGATGGGCAACGGCCTCTGGGACGGGATCACGCACCTGCGCTACGATGTCTACTGCCTCGAGTGCAAGTACCTCGATGCCGCCCAGCATCCGACCGGACGCGAGACTGACGAGTTCGATCCCCACTCGATCCACTTCGCCTCGACCAACGAGCGGAAGGAGATGGTCTCGACCCTCAGGCTAGTCCTCGACTCACCGCTCGGGTTTCCCCTCGAGCACCACGCCGGGACGCTGTCCGGGGAGTTCCGGGGCTTGCCGCGGGACAAGACCGCCGAGATCTCCCGACTCATCCTCGCCAAGAGCTACCGCCGGCGCGCCAATGACGGCCTCTACGGCGAGGAGCTCGGCGATCCCGAGAAGGAGGCCGCGGCCCGGGCCGAGGCCAGCTACAAGAGGAGCCAGTACCCGCTCATCCTCTTCGGGCTCTTCAAGGAGATGTACATGGAGAGCCTGAGCCGGGGGCTCGAGTACTGGCTGGCGGCCATGGAGCCGGGGCTGCAGAAGATGCTATCCAAGTTCGGGCTGGGGCTCAAGCAAATGGGCGACCCCATGCGCTACTACGGCGAGGTCATCCCCTACTACGCGAGCATCGAGGAGCTGACCCGCTTCGTCATGGAGAGCCGGCCCGATGTCTTCCAGTTCTTCGGCCAGCCTTCGAGTTAGCGGGCGGGCCGCCGGGTGAGCCTGCCTCCGATCGCGGACATCCTGGAGTTCCTGAAGTCGGCCGACCCCGAGATGCTGGAGCTGATGGGCGAGGCCGCCGTGCTCGAGGCCTTCCGGAGCGCTGCCGCCGAGGTGCCGGCCTACACGGCTCTCCTGAGCCAGCGCGGCGTCGATCCCGCGGCGGTCGTCGATATCGACGCCTTCCGGCGCCTGGTGCCCCTGACCGACAAGACCAACACCTTCATCGCCCACCCGATCCACCAGCTCTGCCGCGGCGGGAGCCTCAAGGGGATCAAGTCCATCGTGCCTTCATCGGGGCATTCCGGGACTTTCGCCTTCAGCGTGGACACGGCTGAGGGGGCGGAGCTGGCCGCCAAGGGGGCTGATCTCGCCTTCGAGTACGTGCTCGGCATCTCCGAGCGCCCGACGCTCGTCGTCAACTGCTACCCCATGGGGCTCCAGGTGCCGACGAGCATGGCCGTGGCCAATGCCGGGGTGAACGCGGATGTCGCCATCGCCATCGTCAAGTCTTTTGCCAGGTACTTCGACCAGCTCATCATCGTGAGCCAGCCGCTCTTCGTGAAGAAGCTCCTGGAGGACGGGCTGGAGCAGGGCGTGGACTGGAAGCGCCTCCGGGCCACCGTGGTGGCGGGCGGGGAGGGGTTCGTCGAGAGCTGGCGGACCTACATCTCCGGGCTCCTCGGCATCGAGGACCCCGACAACCCGACGATCCAGTTCGTGGCCTCGTCCATGGGGGCCGGGGAGCTCGGCCTCAACCTCTTCCACGAGGTGCCGGAGACCATCCGGATCATTCGCCGGGCCTATCGGGACCCGGCACTCCGCCAGGCGCTGTTCGGCGACGGGGCGAGCCACACGCCCCACTTCTTCGTCTACTACCCGATGAGGAGCTTCATCGAGGAGATCCCGGCGGCGGGCTGGCCCGGAGGGGATCTGGCGGTGTCGCACACGGCCATGGACCTGCCACTGCCGCTCTTCCGCTACCGTACCGGCGACCTGGTCCGGCTGATCCCGTATCGGCGGCTCGAGGAGATCCTGGCGCGCTCCGCACCCGATCTGCCGATGCCGGGGCTGCGGCTGCCGTGCGCGGCCGTCTTCGGTCGCCGGGACGGCCTCGAGGTGGCCGGGAGGCGGGTGAGCGTCGAGGCGGTCAAGGAGGCGCTCTTCCTGGACGCTGACGTGGCCCGCTCGGTGACCGGCTTCTTCCGGGCCTCGACCGATGGCGGCAGACCGCGCCTCGAGGTCCAGCTTCGGGACGGGAACGCGCCGGCCCCGGCGCTCGAAGACAGGCTGCTGGCCTGCCTGGCCGCCTGCGAATCCGGCGGTGTCTCGTGGAAGGTCCAGCTTTACCCCTGGCGAGACTTCCCTCAGCCGACCACCTACGAGCGCAAGCACGCCTACCTGGCCCGATAGCCGCTTCGTCTTTCCGGCTCAGCTCCCGTCAGGCGACTCGCTGAGCGCCCGCGCGGTCCGCGTGAGCGGGCTCGGCGCTCGGTGGCCCGCAACAACCTGGACGCCGCCCAGCGGCAGCTCGACCTCAAGAAGAGCGAGAGGGAGCGCCAGCTGTTGCTGGCGGCTCTGGCCACCACCGGCGAGAGCTTCAGGAAGGCCGCGCAGAGCCTGGCACGTCGTCGTGACCGCCCGGGTCGAGCCGGGCCTGTGATCTCACCCGCCTTCATCGCCCGCTGGCGCTCGGCGGGATCGCCATCGCCCACAACACCGTCGCCGGCAATCGCGGAGGCGGAATCACGGCTCCTGACACGGGCCTCCGGGACACGGCCGTGATCAACAACGCGGCGAGCGGCTGGGCCGCCCTTCTTCCCGGAGCGCAGGTCGGGCTGCGGCTGGCCGGGAACGTGGACTGCTCGCTGCGCGCCTGCTTCGCCGGTCCGGAGATCCTCGACTTCTCGCCGCTGGCCGCCGGCGGGCTGGTGGCGGCGGGCGTGGTGCGGGGCGATCCCTGGGCGCCGGCGGACGACTTCTGCGGCGCACCCCGCGCGATGCCTCCGACCGGCGGGGCCGTCGAGCGCGCGGCAGGCCCCATCGTGATCGGGCCGCGGCGTAGGGCGAGCGCCGCGGCGGCGCACTGAGCGTGAAGCGCACCGAACACCGCGTCATCCCCCGAGGATCGTCAGGAGCCGGTCCAGGTCTCCGGCCTCAACACCGGGGCGCAGCGCGGAGAGACGAGCCGCCTCTCCCGTCCTGCGGGACCCTCTACCGATCGCGGTACGTGTCCTCACGGCGCAGGCCGCAATAGAGGAGCCTGACTTCGCGGCCGGCGATGTCGTAGCGGAATGTAGCCGCGCGTACTCCCCTTCAGTGTATTGCCCGCCCTCGGCTTCAGTCGCGTGAGGTCACCCGGGCCGCCGCGTGAGTCGGGCGGCGAGGGCCGCCTCGAGGTCAGCGTGTCAGCGGGTTCCGGTTCCCTCCAATAGGTCGGGACCGGGAACTGCCTGGGGCGCGGCCGTCCAGCCGTCGCGGCCGGCCCGGCGGATGGCGCCCTCGGTGGCGAGGCGGTGTAGGAGGGCGAGGAGCGTCTGCTTGCGGACGCCGAGGGCAGTGCGGAGGGTGGCGGTGGGCACGGGGGCCGCCGCGTGACGCACGAGTGCGAGCATGCGCTCGCGCACGGGGTCGGGGGGGGGCTCCATCCTCACAGACAAAGCGGGCGAGGAGGGCCGGGCCCTCGTCCACGCGCAGCCGGAGGCGGAGCGGCGAATGAACTTGGTCGGCACTACACGCGCAGTTCCGTGCCCCGGTGCGCCGCGGTCTGGACTTACAGCGCGGCGCGCCCCGAAACCCGGGGTCGTGCCGCTCGAACTGCGGAAGTTGGGCTAGCGTCCGAGGCGCTGTTCGATCTCCTCGATCCGGGACTGGAGCGCCGCCACGTGCTGCTTCAGCTCCGCGAGGTCGCGCTCGAGGATCTCGCGCTGGCCGCGCTCGCCGGCGAGTCCCGCCTCGATCCGGCGCAGGGCCTGCGTGATCGCGTGGCCGTCCTGCTCGAGTCGTTCGAATCGCCGGTAGATCTCATCGTACGCCGTCTCGGCGTCGGCCGTGGCGACGCGGAGCAGCTCCCGCCCGTCGATGCGCTCGACAAGTTCCCGGAGGATCGTGGCCACGTTGGAGAGAAAGCCCGCATGCTCCGGGTACCGGACGAGGTCGATGGCCGTGGCCTCGGGGATGGAGACCCGCATCTGTCCCGTGGGCGTGTTGACCCGGACCGTGGGGGTGGTGGCGATGCGCGCCTTCTTCACCGAAGAAGAGCGCCGATCATGCCGGTGGCGATGTGCAACCGTGATGTGCAACCAGAACGGACACATGGGCCGTGGCGTGGGAAGAGCGGGGCTGAGCTGTAAACGCCGGCGACGCGGGCCGACCGACCCGGTGCGCCCCGGCCGCAGGCGGCCGGCATGAGCGCCCCGCCCCGCCTCTACCTCTCGCCACCTCACCTGTGTGGGCGCGAGCTGGACTTCGTCCGGCAGGCCTTCGCCTCCAACTGGATCGCCCCCGCCCGCCCCGACCTCGAGGCCTTCGAGCAGGAGATCTGCCGCTACACCGGCGCCCCGCACGCGGTGGCGCTGGCCTCCGGCACGGCGGCCATTCCTCTCGCGCTGCTGGCCCTCGGCGTCGGCCGCGGAGACGAGGTGCTCTGCTCCACCTTCACCTTCGCGGGCAGCGCCTTCCCCATCACCTACCCGGGCGCGACCCCGGGGTTCGTCGACAGCGAGCCCCGCTCCTGGAACCCGGACGCCATCGACGCTGCGCTGCTCGACTTCACCATCCCGTAGGCCACGCGCGTGCTATCATGGTCACGTCGCCATGACCATGAGCCGACGGGGGAGACCATGAAGACGATGCCGGCCGGCGAGTTCAAGGCGCGCTGCCTGCGCGTGATGGAGGAGGTCAGGAAGTACCGGACTCCGGTGGTGATCACCAAGAAGGGCCGACCGGTGGCCAAGCTCGTCCCCCCCGACGCGCCGGCAACCGATGTCTTCGGCTGCCTGGCCGGCTCGGCGCGAATCGTCGGTGATATCGAGGCCCCCGTCGTCGGCGCCGGGACGTGGAGGGCGGGCGGCCGCAGAAGCGTTGCGCGGCGAGCCAGGCGGTCCGGCGCCCGGCGGGCGCCGCGGTGATCGTCCTCGACACGCACACCTGGCTCTGGCTCTGCCTCGAGCCGCGGCGACTGTCGAGCGTCGCCGCGGCCGCGATCCGGCGAGCCGCGCATGACGGCGGGCTCGCGATCGCCTCGATCAGCCTCTGGGAAGTCGCGATGATGCTCGTGCGGGGCCGCGTGATCCCCCAGGGAACGCCGGAGACCTGGCTCGGAGCGCTGGTGGACCGTAGCGGAGTGACGGTCAAGGAGATCACGCCCTCGATCGCCGCGCTGGCGACGCACTTCCCCGACACCTTCCCCGCCGACCCCGCCGACCGGCTCATCGCCGCCACCGCGAGGGCCGAGGGGGTGCCTCTGGTCAGCCGCGATGCGCGCATCCGCGCGAGCAGGGTGGTCGAGACCATCTGGTGA
>MGBT01000147.1:6267-6541 GCA_001788395.1 Candidatus Rokubacteria bacterium GWA2_70_23 | reverse complement strand
TCCAAAAGCTATTGGAGCGCCCTTCATCAGACACAAAAGTCTACTTCGGTCAATTGCACATTTCCTGTCATTTTTGCCTCTGGTTTTGGGAATTTTGCTTGCATGGCTTGCAGACATCCCCTTAGAATCCGCTCTGTTTTATCTCATTACCCTTATTCATTATGAGTTACGTAGTTGCTTCCAAACTCAAGGAACTCGTGAAGAGTCTCGGAATGATGTCCTCCGGAGACCTCGGTGACGCTGCAAGCGCCATGCTCGAGGAAGCCGTGAAGAA
>MGBT01000147.1:5461-6220 GCA_001788395.1 Candidatus Rokubacteria bacterium GWA2_70_23 | reverse complement strand
GGACGGTCATCCGTACTGGACGGCTCTCTCGGGTTCATTACCCGAAGTTGGGGTTTCCACCGCCACCGGGAGCGGTGTGCTTCCGAACCTCCACTCCGGCCGCCACGAGCTTCGTCTCGAGGCCGCTGGAGAAGGTGAGATTTCCGAGCGTGTCGGCCACGGTGATGTCGATGTAATCCCCGTTGGCGCGGATAGGGTGGGGATCCTGGAGGACCCCGGCGTAGTAGACGGAGTAGAACACCCCGCCAACACCCATATCCACTTCCATCAGGGAGATGACCGACGACTGCATCGTGACGTCCCCCGTGTGGTCATCGACCACGAGAACGTTGGGCAGCACGCCGCCCGGGTCCCGCAGGACCGTGTCCAGGCCATCGAAGACCAGCGGGTCGTTGCCAAAGACACCGTCGATGGCATCGAGCAGGTCGGCACCGGCTCCTCCGTCGTGGAGGTCGTTGCCGGCGTTGCCGGTGAGGTCGTCATTGCCGGCGTTCCCGTAGAGCCAGTCGTTCCCGTCGCCTCCGAAGAGGACGTCGCGGGCTTGGCCGCCCCTGAGGGTGTCGCTGCCACCGTTCCCGTACATCTCCGTCGTCCCCTGGAAGAGGGTACCATCCACGGAGTCGCCGTAGGCGCTCCCGTGGAAGACGAAGTGGGAGACACCGGTAAGCGTCCAGACCGATCCGTTCCACTGGATTTCCCAGGACGAGGGACCGGTGGCACGGATGACAGCGCCGGAGGTTTCCTGCCTCCAATCCACGG
>MGBT01000147.1:4641-5065 GCA_001788395.1 Candidatus Rokubacteria bacterium GWA2_70_23 | reverse complement strand
GCCAGGACGGGGATGGTGATCGCGGTGTCCTCGGCCGTGGTGGCGCTGTCGTCATTGGCCACCGGCGCGTCGTTGACCGCCGTCACCGTCACTGTGACGGTGGCCGTGTCGCTCAGGAAGCCGTCACTGGCCGTGTAGGTGAAGGTGTCCGTCCCGAAGAAGTCGGCGTCGGGCGTGTAGGTCACGGTACCGTCGGAGTTCACCACCACGGAGCCGTTGGCGGGATCGCTAACCGCCGTCACCGCCAGGGCGTCGCCGTCCACATCGGTGTCGTTGGCGAGGACGGGAATGATGACGAGCGCGTCCTCGGGGGTCGTCGCCGCGTCGTCCATCGCCACCGGCGCGTCGTTGGCTGGCGTCACGCTGATGGTGACCGTCGCCATGTTGGAGCTGGCCGTCCCGTCGCTCGCCTGGTAGGTGAAGG
>MGBT01000147.1:987-4528 GCA_001788395.1 Candidatus Rokubacteria bacterium GWA2_70_23 | reverse complement strand
TCCACGTCACTGTCGTTACCCAGCACACCGGGCGCCGGAACTGTCAGCACCCCGTCTTCGGTCACGGTGTACGTGTCGTCCGCCGCCACCGGGGTGTCGTTGACCGGGGTCACCGTCACGTCCACGGTGGCGGTGGCGCTGCCCCCCTGCCCGTCACTGGCCGTGTAGGTGAAGGTGTCGGTGCCATTGAAGTTGGCGTCCGGCGTGTAGGCTACGGTGCCGTCGGAGTTCACCACCACGGAGCCGTTGGCGGGGTCGGAGACCGCCGTCACCGTCAGGGCGTCGCCGTCGACGTCGGTGTCGTTGGCGAGGACCGGGATCGTCACCTCAGTGTCCTCGTCCGTCAGGGCGGTATCGTCTACCGCCACCGGCGCGTCGTTCACCGCCGTGACCGTCACCGTGACCGTGGCCGTGTCGCTCAGGAAGCCGTCGCTGGCCGTGTAGGTGAAGGTGTCGGTGCCATTGAAGTTGGCGTCCGGCGTGTAGGTCACCGTGCCGTCAGGGTTCACCGCCACGGAGCCGTTGACGGGGTCGGAGACCGCCGTCACCGTCAGGGCGTCGCCGTCGACGTCGGTGTCGTTCGCGAGGACCGGGATCGTCACCCCGGTGTCCTCGTCCGTCAAGGCCGTGTCATCCACCGCCAGCGGCGCATCGTTCACCGCCGTCACGGTGATCATCACCGTCGCCACGTTCGACGTCGCGGGCCCGTCGCTCGCCTGGTAGGTGAAAGCGTCGGGCCCGGTGTAATCGACGTCCGGTGTGTAGCTGAACGAGCCGTCGGCGTTGAGGGTTAGGCTGCCGTGGCTGACGCCGGTGACGAGCAACGCGCTCAGCGGATCACCGTCCGAGTCGGCGTCGTTGCCGAGGACGCCCGGCGCCGCGACGGCCAGCGTCCCGTCCTCGGCCACGCTGTAGCTGTCGTCCACCGCCATCGGCGCCTGGTTGATCCTGACCTGGAGGTCGTACTCCACCTGGCCGGTCGCGCTGAAGATCCGGACGAGGAACACGTCGCCCACCAGAAGGCCCGGGACGCCGCCGATGCTCACCTGGTTGGCCGCGGACGTCACCGTCCCGACCGGGTCGGGCACGCCGTCGCCGTCCAGGTCGTTCGGGAGCCCGTCGCCGTCCGGGTCCCGGAAGAGCAGCGCTGACGCCGCGCCGTCGGGAGCGAAGGTGACGGTGACCGCGAGGTCGCCGGTCTCACCGGCCTCCACCCTGAACCAGTCCTGGTCGCTCGTCGAGAGCGTCAGGTCGGTCTCGGTGACGTCGCCGACGATCCCGAGATCGGTGAACAGCGGCGCCACCCCCGCCTGCCCCGACACGGTGATCACGGCGAGGAAGATGGAATCGTCGTCCGACGGGTTCGCCGTCTCGAGGACGATCTCGGTGTCGCCGTTGGCGAGGAACGGGGCGAGGTTGTAGCGCTCGTCGTCGGTCAGGTCGCCGGTGTTGAAGGGGTCGGCCGGGTTGGCCGGGCTGTTGCCGACGCCGCCGACGGTCACGAGGGCGCCGTTGGCGGCCAGGCCGTCGTCGAAGTTGCCCGCCGAGCTCGTCATCCGGCTGCCGTTGACGTTGACCGTGCTGAACTGTCCGCCGGCCTGGGAGCTGAAGGAGATCCCGAGACTCAGCTCGGCGACGAACGACGGGTCGCTCGTGTTGACGGGAACCGCGAGGCCCAGGCGCGTCGTCTGCGTGGTGGGCCCGCTCAGGCCGCCCTCGAGCACGGCGATCGAGCGCACGGGGAGCGCGGGGTTCGAGAAGATGACGACGAGGGCGGTGCCCTCCACGCCGGGGTTCAGCGTCTGGCCCGTCTCGGCGAGCCCCCCGTTCGCGACCGTCTCGTCCACGGTGAAGTTGAACACGCCGCCGCCCGCGCCCACGGCAGCCGCCACGAGGGCGGTCACGTCGGCCCGGCCGGTCTCGAAGTCCACCCCTGCCGCATTGTCGACGTTGGGCAGGTACAGGAGGGTGACGCTCGTGCCGGCGAAGCCGATCTGCGACGGCCGGTGCGGGCTGCCGAACGACCGCGTCGCCACGTAGAGGAGCGCCAGCTCGACCGTGGAACCGGCCGGCACCTCGGCCTGGAGCGTCCCGGTGCTGAGGGTCCCGAGGCCGTCGGTCGACACGCCGATGTTTCCCTGGAACGTGGCCGGCACCAGCGGGTCGGGCTGGACCAGGCGGAGGGTGCCCTCGACCACGGCGCCGGTGGTGCGCGGACCGTCGTTGCGGCCGTCGGGATCGTCGCCGGTCGGATTGATCACGGTGCCGCCGACGCCATCGCCGAACGGGTCGTCGAACCTGTCGTCGTTCCTCAGCTCCAGGCGCACCAGGGCGCCGAGCGAATCCGGATTCACGGGGTCGACGAGCACCGTCTCCACCCAGAACCGCTCGCCCTGTGCCGCGGGCATGCCCTCGAGGTGGACGCTCAGGCCGCTCCCCGACCCGACGATGGTGTCCGGCACGCCATCGAGGTCGGTGTCACGGTAGAGCCGGACCTGGACGGGGTTGAACTGCGCCGTCACGAGCACATCCAGGGTGCCGTCGGCCGCGCGCGTGGTGGCCGTGAACCAGTCGGCGTCGGCCGGCAGGAGCGTCAGCCCGGGCTGGATGGCGTGGACGATCGCGCCGAGGTCCGTCGCGGTGGCCGCCGTGTCGTTGGCGTCGCCTGCCGGCGCGGTGCGATCGAAGCGGTCCACGTCCGACAGCTCGAGGGTGTACGCGATTCCGGTGAACGGCCCGGAGGCGGGATCGAGCACCTGGACGAGCAGTGTCTCGGGCGCGCCGGCCAGCGCGCTCACGGTGACCGGCGCGCCGCCGACCGAGGTGCCCTCGGCGAGCAGCTCGCCCAGGCCCGCCTCCGGGATCCCGTTGGCGTTGCCGTCGCGCCAGATCCTGAGCGTGACGTCGCCGCCCGTCACTGGATCCGGCGTCGCCGTCGCGTCGAGCCGGCCGTCGGGAGCGCTCGTGACCATGCTGAACCAGTCCTCGTCCCGGGTGCCCGGATCCGGGAGCCCGGGCAGACTCAGCTGGGCGAGCCGCTGGTGGACCACGAGGCCGAGGTTGGCCGGCTCGCCCATCGAGGGGTTCGGCTCGAAGCGGTCGGCGTTCTGGATCGAGAACGTGTAGGCGTTCGGCTGGCCGCTGAACTGGACGGCGAGCTGCTGGCCCGCGGCCACGGGGGTGAACAGGAACCGGATGCGCTCGCCGAAGTCCTCGAACTCGAGCAGCGTCAGACTGGCGCCCGAGGTGTCGTCCACCACCAGCGCGTTCACCTGCCCGACCTCGCGGTGCGCGAAGTCCACGAGCACCTGGACGCTGCCCGGCACGAGCGTGGTGAAGCGGTACCAGTCCTGGTCGGCGGGCTGGTGGATCGTGAGCGTGTCGGTGACGCTGAGCGAGGTCCAGGCGACGCCGGCGCCGAGGTCCACCGCGTTCGCCCGGGTGTCGTCGTTCATCGGGTGGCCGGCGAGGAGCCCCGCGTCCACGAGGTCGAGGTTCGAGAACGTGAGGTTGTAGACGTTCTTGTCGGGCACGCCGTCGA
>MGBT01000147.1:560-974 GCA_001788395.1 Candidatus Rokubacteria bacterium GWA2_70_23 | reverse complement strand
TCGAGCACGCCGTCGGCGTCGGCGTCCGCGTACACGCTGAAGGCGAGCGTTCCGCCCGCCACCGCCGTGAAGAGCGTGCCGACGCTCAGCGAGCCCGTTGCCTGCGCAACGAGGGTGAGCCAGTCGGTCTCGCCGGTCGTGAGCGTCAGCTTTTCGAGGACGTAGACGGCTGGCGTGAAGTCGGTCGCCACGGGCGCGGTCTCGTTGCGGCCGTCGGGGTCGGAGCCGTAGTTGCCGGAGAACGCGCCGTTCTGCGGGCCGGGCGGGTCGTCGAAGCGGTCGTGGTTGGTCGCCTCGACCTCGTAGGCGGCGACCGCGCCGACACCGTTGGTCCTGAGGAAGAAGACCTGGCCCTCGTTCGCGGCGACCCGGAGGAGCACGTCGGTGCCCGTGTCGATGAAGTCCACGAGCGTG
>MGBT01000147.1:0-546 GCA_001788395.1 Candidatus Rokubacteria bacterium GWA2_70_23 | reverse complement strand
GTCGGCGTTGAGCACCAGCAGGTCGGCGGTGTTCGCGCTGTAGTGGACCTCCCAGTCGAGCCAGCCCTTCACGGCCGCGGTGGCACGGAACAGCTCCTGCTCGCCGGGCGCCACCGTCCGGCCGCTCCTGACCTCGTGGACGACCACGCCGAGGTCCACGATGACGCCGAACCTGGCCGTGCCGCCGCTCGTCCTCACCTCCCAGGGGCCATTCGCCGAGCCCGGCGGGATCGCGAACGAGAGCCCGTCGTTGTCCCCCCGGTCCTGGCCGCTCGGGGTGATGATCGCGTTGAAGGCGTTGGGGCCGATGAAGGCGCCGGTGTCGAGAAGCGCCGTCGGGCCCAGGCTGACGCGCAGGTCGTCCTCGATGAAGCCGCTGCCCTGGATGGTCACGCTGTTGCCGGTCGCGAACGTCGGCGGCGCGAGGACTTGCAGGATCGTCGGCACGATCTGGAGGGCGAGGCCGTCCTCGGCGCCGACGACGTGGACCTCGCCGGTGGCGGCGTCGTCGGGGACGATGACGGTCAGGCTCGCGCCGCCGGGGGC
>MGBT01000146.1:8315-10042 GCA_001788395.1 Candidatus Rokubacteria bacterium GWA2_70_23 | reverse complement strand
ATCCGCGAGCAGGTGCCCTACGTGATCGGCCTGAGCGGCCACAGCCTCCTGCCGTTCCTCGAGGCGGTGTACCAGCGCCAGGACCGCATCACGCACATGATGGTCCGCCACGAGCACGTCGCCACATGCCTGGCGGATGGCTACTACCGGGCCTCCGGTCGGCCGCTCCTCGTCTACCTGCACCTCGGCCCGGGGCTGGCCAACGGCCTGAACGGCATCGCGACCGCGGCTCTCGATTCCTCGGCGATGGTGATCGTCACCGGCAATACGTGGCAGCGCCACTACGGGCGCAACGCCTCCCAGGAGACATCGCGGTTCTTCGACGCCGAGCAGGCGAGCCTGCTCCGGCCGCTGGTGAAGCGCTCGTGGGCGGTCCAGCGGATCGAGAGTCTCCCCGAGATCCTGCACAAGGCCTTCAAGACGGCGGTGAGCGGCCGGCCGGGCCCGGTGCACATCGACCTGTCCCTCACGATCCAGGCCGAGCGCGCGGACCTGGAAGTGCCCGACCCGAGCCTGCACAGGGTGCCGGGGCGCCAGCGCGGCGACGCCGAGCAGATCCTCCGGGCGGCGGAGCTGCTCGCCGGCGCCCGCCGTCCGGTCATCGTCTGTGGCAGCGGGGCCAAGATGTCCGGCGCCTCGCCGGAAGTCCTGGCGCTCGCCGAGCACCTGGCGGCCCCGGTGGGCTGCGCCCATCGCGGCAAGGGCGTGATCCCGGAGGACCATCCGCTGGCGCTGGGGCTCGTCGGGGCCGAGGCGCGACTGTACGCCAACAAGCTCGTCGCCGAGGCCGACGTGGTCCTGGCCGTCGGCATGCGCTTCACGGAGCCCGACACCAGCTCCTGGCAGCCCGGGGCGCCGTTCCAGATCCCGCCGTCACGGCTCATCCACATCGACATCGACCCCGACGAGCTGGCTCGCTACTACCCGACGGAGGTCAGCATCTGGGCCGACGCCAAGGCTGCGGTGGGGGAGATGCTGGCCGCCGTCAAGGCCCGGCGGCCCGCGGCCGTGGCCTTTCGCCAGGATCCCCGCATCCAGGAGCTGGACCGCGCGCGGGCGGCGTGGCTCAAGAGCCTCGAGGAGGCCCAGGGATCGGACGCCCAGCCGATCCGGCCCGAGCGGCTCATGAAGGAGCTGCGGGAGGCCATCCCGCGCGAGGCCGCCGTCTTCGTGGACACCGGCAAGGTCAAGAACTGGGCCTACCAGCAGTTCCCGGCCTACGGGCCCGACACGTTCTACATCGGGATCGGATGGACGGCCATGGGACACGCGCCGGCGGCCGCGCTCGGCGTCAAGCTCGCCCGGCCGGACCAGCCCGTGGTGGCCTTCGTGGGCGACGGCAGCTTCCAGATGGTGCCGTGGACGCTCTCCACCGCCGTGGACTACGACATCCCGGTGACCACGGTGGTCTTCAACGACATGGCGTACGGGGCCGTGCGGGACATCCAGAAGGCGGAGTACGAGGAGCACTACATCAGCGTCGACGTCGCGATGGAGAAGACCGGGGCCCGCTTCAACCCCGACTTCGCCCAGCTCGCCGAGCTGTACGGCGCCCGCGGGTTCCGCGTGGAGAAGCCCGCCGAGCTGGGGCCGGTCCTGCGCGAGGCCATGGGCTGCGGCCGGCCCAGCGTCGTTGACGTCCTGATCGACCGGGAGGTTCGCTTCCCGGTGGCCAAGCAGCGTGCCTTCCGGCACCTGCCGCGGTACTGATCGGACGCGGATGGCCG
>MGBT01000146.1:3065-8295 GCA_001788395.1 Candidatus Rokubacteria bacterium GWA2_70_23 | reverse complement strand
CGGCGTGGTGGTCGGGCTGACGGGGGCCGCCGCCGACTACGGGCGGGACGCGCTGCGCGCCTTCCCGCTCGTCGTGGACCGCGTGAACCGGGAAGGAGGGATCAAGGCCCACGGCGGCGCCACGGTCAAGCTGCACGTGGCCGACCACCAGACGGATCTGAGAGTGACCTCGTCCGAGACGGAGCGGCTCATCACGCGGAACAACGTGCTGGGCATCCTCGGCTGGGCGGCCAGCGGGTCGGCGCGGGTGGGAAGCGAGGTCACCGAGCGGTATCAGGTCCCGGCCATCGACACCAGCGTGGACTACAAGCTCACCGAGCGCGGGCTCAAGTACTTCTACCGGGCGGCGGTGCACACCCGGCAGACCTGCGATCTGGGGGTCCAGTTCGTGGCGGACATGGAGAAGGCGACGGGCAAGGCCGTCAAGCGTGTGGCCATCCTCCACGAGGATCTCGCCTATGGCACCGGCGCGGGCGACCTCTACAAGGCCGCCATCGAGCGGCTGGGCCGGTGGCAGCTCGTCGACCGCGTGGCCTACACGGCGGCCAAGCTGACCGAGGCCACCGGGATCGTCAACAAGCTGAAGGCGCAGAACGTGGAGGTTGTCTTCCAGGCCTCGTACCCCGCCGACGGCATCCTCATCCAGCGCGCCATGAAGCAGCTCCGGCTGAACCTCTTCGCCAACGTCCACCCCGCCGGGGCGCCGCCCAATACCCAGTACGTCGCCAACCTCAAGGACGACGCCAACTACGTCTACACGGCGCTCGGGTGGACAGCGAGCATGTTCGAGAAGCTGCCGCCCGGGGCCCGCGCCACGGTGGAGCAGTACCGGAAGGTCCACGGCGTCGATGTCCAGGACCAGGCCGGCTACTCGCTGAGCGCCGCCGCCGCCATGGTGGACGCCCTCGGCCGCGCCAGGAGCCTCGACCGCGCCGCCCTCTGGGAGGCCGTCAAGACCGTGGACATCAGCTTCGGCAAGGACCCCAGCATCATCATCCCCTACGGCGTGAAGTGGGACGAGAAGCACGACAATGCCAAGGCCCAGGCGATCATGACCCAGATCAGCGACCAGAAGCTGGTCGTCGTCTATCCCAAGGACCTGGCCCAGAAGAACCCGGTCTTTCCGGCTCCGAAGTGGGAGGAGCGGGCGTAGCAGGATGCTGAAAAACCCGCAGGTTGCTCAAAAGGGTCCAGATGCGAGGCGGCGCCCGATGGCCGCACGCGAGGCGTACTCTGCGTACGTTGAGCGTGCGGCCGAGGGCGCCAACGAAGCAGATGGGCCTTTTTCAGCAGCCTGCTAGGCCGCACGCGATGGAGCTGACCCCGGCCGTCATTGGGCAGATGCTCGTCACCGGCGTACTCGTCGGTAGCATCTACGGCGCGGTGGCCATGGGGTTCTCGCTCATCTTCGGCGTCGTGCGGATCGTCAATTTCGCCCACGCGGGTGGGGTCGTGTGGGCGATGTACGCCGTCTTCCTGGTCACGAGCGGCGGGGTCCTCGGCCCCTACCTGGCAACCGCCCTCGTCATCCCCGTGTTCTTCGGCCTCGGCTACCTGCTGCAGCGGGCGCTGATGGTGCGGATCGCCGACATGACCGAGGAGATGCACATCGTCTTCACCTTCGGCCTGCTGCTCGTCCTGACCTACCTCGCCCAGTTCGCCTTCGGCCACGACGTCCGGTTCCTGGCCTCGTCCGAGCGCCACCTGGCCTTCGGCGGCATCGTGGTCCAGCGCGAGATCCTCGTGGGCGGCGGGGTCGCGGCCCTGAGCGCGCTGGGCCTGCACGTGGCCCTGGCCCGGACGTGGCTCGGCAAGGCCATCCGGGCGAGCGCCGACAACCGGCGTGGCGCGGTCCTGATCGGCCTCGACGTCCGTGCCCTGCAACGCGTGGCCGTGGCCGTCAGCGTGGCCTCCGCGGCGCTGGCGGGCGGCCTGCTGGCGACCTTCACCACGCTCTACCCCCTCCGCGCCTTCGAGCTGGCGATCCTGGCCTTCCTCATCGTGGTGCTCAGCGGCATCCGGAGCCTGCTCGGCTCCTTCGGAGGGGGGGTGATCGTGGGAGTGCTGGAGGGGGCGGGCACGCTGCTGCTGAGCCCCTCGCTGGCCCAGCTCGGCATCCACGCCCTCATCTTCGCGGCCCTGCTGATCCGCCCCGAAGGGTTGTGGGGACGCAAGGAAGCGGTGTGACGCGGGGCCGTCTTGTCGCCCTGGCCGCGCTGCTGGCGGCCGCCCTGGCGGTGCCCGCGGGGGCCAGCGGCTACACCGTCAACATCCTCACACAGATCTGCCTCTACACGTTTCTGGCCGGCGCCTGGAACGTGATGGCGCTGAGCGGCCTGGTCTCGCTCGGCCACGCGGCCTTCTTCGGTCTGGGCGGCTATGCCACCGCGTGGCTCTACGTGACCCACGGCGTCACCCCGGCGCTCGGCTGGATCGCGGGAGCCGTGCTCGCCGGGGCCGTGGCGTACGCGGTGTACTGGGTGGCGTTCCGGTGCGGGCTGCGCGGCATCTACTTCGGCGGACTCACCCTGGTGCTCGCCGAGAGCTTCCGCTTCGCCGCGATCAACTCGCCGGCGCTGGGCCGCTCCCAGGGGCTCGAGCTGCTCGGGTTTCACATGCCGTCGGCCGCGGTCTACGCCCTGGCCCTCGGCCTCATGGCCGGCGGGATGCTCCTGACCTGGTGGCTCCTGCGCTCGCCGTTCGGCTATCGGCTCCATGCCGTGCGCGAGAACGAGCTCGCGGCGGAGGCGCTCGGCGTCGACACCTTCCGGTCCAAGCTCAGCGCCACCGTGCTGAGCGCCGCCCTCACCGCGATGGGAGGCACCGCCCACGCCCTGCTGCTCCGCTTCGTGGAGCCGGAGTCGGACTTCGGCCTGAGCGTGTCCCTGAACCTGCTGCTCGGCACCTTCCTCGGCGGCACCGGCACTGTGCTCGGGCCGGCGGTGGGCATCACCGTGCTCTTCGGGCTGCGCGAGGCGATAGCCCTGGTGGGCGAGCAGCTCGCCGTGGGGACCGCGGGGGTCTACGCCTTGCAGCAGGTGGTGTACGGCCTCATCCTCATGCTGGTCGTCCTGCTCCTGCCCGAGGGCCTGGTCCGGGTCGCCGGGTCATGGGTCCGCCGCTGGTGGCCGGCGCGGGCCACGCACGCGGCCGCCGCACCGCGCACGGTGCAGCCTGGGGCGGCCAGCGGGCCGCGGGCCGCTGACGCCGGAAGCGAGACCGCGCCGCTCCTGCAGGTCGCCGGCCTGACGCGGGCCTTCGAGGGGCTGGTGGCGCTCCGGGACGTGAGCTTCGAGCTGTACCGTGGCGAGATCCTGGGGATCATCGGCCCGAACGGCGCGGGCAAGACCACGCTCTTCAACGTCATCTCCGGCATCCATCCGCCGACGGCCGGGAGCGTGCACTTCAGGGGGCAGAGCCTGGCGGCGCTGACGCCGAGCCAGGTCTGCCGCCGGGGGCTCGCCCGGACCTTCCAGGTGGTACGCCCCTTCGCCTCGCTGTCCGTGCTCGACAACGTGATCATCGGGGCCCTGGTCCGCGCGCGCGACCTCCGGCGGGCGCGGGAGCGCAGCGAGGAGGTGCTCGACTTCGTGGGGCTCGCGGCCCGGCGTGACGCGACGGCGGGGGCCCTGACGATCCAGGACCGCAAGCTCCTGGAGTTCGCGCGGGCGCTGGCCACGGACCCGGAGGTGATCCTGCTCGACGAGGTCATGGCCGGACTGAACCCTGCGGAGCAGGAGCGCGTGGCGGCGACGATCCGGCGGATCCGGGACCGCGGAATCACGCTGCTCCTGATCGAGCACGTGATGCGCGCGGTGATGGGGCTGTCGGACCGGGTGCTCGTCCTCGACCACGGCGTGCTCATCGCCGAGGGCAAGCCGGAGGCGATCGTGCGCGACCCCGAGGTGATCCGCGTGTACCTCGGAGGCTCTCCTGTCCCCGCGTAGCGAGCGATGCTGCTGAGGGTGCGCGACCTCCAGGTGCACTACGGGCCCTTTCAGGCCCTGTTCGGCGTGTCGCTCGAGATCGACGAGGGCGAGGCGGTGTGCCTGCTCGGCGGCAACGGCGCCGGCAAGACCACGACGCTCCGGGCCCTCATGGGCGCCCTGCCCATCTCGGGCGGCACCGTCGAGCTGCTGGGGCAGCGCGTGGAGCATCGTGCCAGCCACGAGCTGGCCGCCATGGGGATGATCCACGTCCCGGAGGGACGGGAGCTCTTCCCGTCGCTGACGGTGCTCGAGAACCTCGAGCTGGGCTGCGTGACGCCCGGGACCCGCCGCCGCTCGGCGGAGACGCTGGCCGTCGTGCTCGATCTCTTCCCCGCCCTGCGCGGGCGGCGCCGCCAGCTCGCGGGCACGCTGTCGGGCGGCGAGCAGCAGATGGTGGCCATCGGGCGGGGCCTGATGGGCCGGCCGAAGCTCCTCATGCTTGACGAGCCCTCGCTGGGGCTGGCGCCGGTGCTGGTGGACGCCGTGTTCGCCACGCTGGAGCGGATCAAGGCCGAGGGGACGACCATCGTCGTGGTGGAGCAGCACATCCACCACGCCCTCAGGGTGTGCGGGCGGGGCTATGTGCTCGAGGGCGGGCGCATCGCGCAGGAGGGATCGACGGCCGACCTCGGCCGGAGCGACCGACTGCGCGCGGCGTACCTGGGGATGTAGCCGTGACCTGGCGTGCCAGACTCGGACTGATCGTGCCGTCGTGGAACACGGTGATGGAGTACGAGACGCTCCGGCTCGTGCCGCCCGGCGTGTCCATGCACGTGACCCGGATCCCGCACACCGCGGACACCGAGGAGCGGCTCCGCCACATGGTGGACCTGCTGCCGGCGGCGGCCGAGCTGCTCGCCCACGCGCGGGTGAGCGCCCTCTGCTTCGGCTGCACGGCGAGCGGCTTCATCCAGGAGGACGCCGGGGCCGACGCGCGCCTGGCCGCGGCGGTGGCGGCGCAGACGGGAATCCCGACCGTGACCACCTCACAGGCCCTCGTCGAGGCGCTCCGCCACCTCGGCGCCCGGCGCGTGGCCGTGGCCTCGCCCTACGAACCCTGGCTGAACGACTACCTGAAGCGCTACCTCGAGCGCTCGGGATTCGCGGTGACCGGCATCGCCGGCTTCGGCACGCAGGAGCACGCGCGCTGCTCGCCGGAGGAGACGATCGCCCTGGCCCGGCGGGTGGTGACGCCCGAGGCCGAGGCCGTGCTGATCAGCTGCACGAACTTCCGGACGCTG
>MGBT01000146.1:1554-3017 GCA_001788395.1 Candidatus Rokubacteria bacterium GWA2_70_23 | reverse complement strand
GATCGACGTCATCGTGGTGGGGGCAGGGAACGCGGCGCTGGCCGCGGCGGCCTCGGCGCGCGAGCAGGGAGCGCGGCGGGTGGTCGTGCTCGAGAAGGCGACCCGCGAGCTGCGCGGCGGCAACACGCACTACAGCGGCGGGCTGCTCCGCTTCGCGTACGACTCTTCGGAGGACCTCCGGTCCCTGGTGCCCGACGCCGACAAGCAGGTGCCGGGCTTCTACGCCGGCGTCGAGCCCTACCCGCGCGAGGCGTTCCGGAAGGACCTTCTGCGCGTGACCGAGGGGCGCACGGATCCGGAACTGGCCGAGATCCTCATCGGCCGCTCCCAGGACACCGTGCGCTGGATGGCCCGGCAGGGGATCGTGATGGAACCGGCCGTCTCGCTCTCCGCCGTGCGCGTCGGCGATATCCTCAAGTGGTCGCCGGGCGCGGTCATCCGGGCTCGCCACGAGGGCGTGGGGCTGTCGGCCATGTGGTTCGACATCGTCGAGGCGCTCGGCGTCGAGGTGCGCTACGACACGAGCGCGGTGCGCCTGACGCAGGACGCGCGAGGGCGCGTCACCGGGGTGGTGGTCCGGGACGGGGAGGGCTTCCACGAGGTGCCGGGCAAGGCGGTGGTCCTCGGCTGCGGTGGCTTCGAGGCGAATCCCGAGTGGCGCGCCCGCTACCTCGGCCGCCCATGGGACCACGCCAAGGTGCGCGGCACACGCTACAACACCGGCGACGGCCTGCGCATGGCCATGGAGATCGGCGCCCTGCCCCACGGCCAGTGGACGGGCTGCCACTCCACGCCCATCGACGCCAGTGCGCCGCCCCACGGCGACCGCAAGCTCACCGACAAGACGAACCGCCTCTCCTACATGTACGGCGTCCTGGTCAATGTCCGGGGCCGGCGCTTCTTCGACGAGGGCGAGGACTTCCAGTTCTACACGTACGCCAAGCTCGGCGGCATCATCCTCAACGAGCCCTCGGGCGTGGCCCACCAGATCTTCGACAGCAAGGTGACGGGGCTCCTGGAGGGCCGGTTCGATCCCACCATTCGCGACGGCCTCCGCACCAAGGGCCTCGAGCTGCCGAAGTCGAACTGGGCGCAGCGCCTGGATACGCCGCCGTTCATGGCCTACCCGGTCACGGGGGGCATCACCTTCAGCTTCGGAGGCCTGCGCGTCAACGAGCGCGCCCAGGTGATCACCACGAGCTGGACGCCGGTGCCAGGGCTCTACGCCTGCGGCGAGATGGTCGGCGGCCTCTTTCACACCAACTACCCCGGCGGGACGGGCCTCGTCTCGGGCGCGGTGTTCGGGCGGCTGGCCGGCGCCCACGCCGCCGGGGCGTAGCCGGCGGCGTGAGGGCCCGGGGCGCCGGGGGCCAGGGCCTGAGGAGGGACGGATGATGCAGCTCGGGTTCCGGGCGGTGTTCATGCGGGGCGGGACCAGCCGCGCGGTGATGTTCCGGCGCGCC
>MGBT01000146.1:0-1546 GCA_001788395.1 Candidatus Rokubacteria bacterium GWA2_70_23 | reverse complement strand
CGCCGATCCGGCCACGTGGGACCCGATCTTCCTGGCGGTGATCGGCAGCCCCGACCCCAACGGCCGCCAGCTCGACGGCATGGGGGGCGGCATCTCCTCGCTCTCGAAGGTGGCCGTCATCGGCGCGCCCAGCCGGCCCGACGCCGACGTCGACTACACCTTCGGCCAGGTCGCCGTCGGCGAGCCGGTGGTGGACTACCGCGCCAACTGCGGCAACATCTCCTCGGCCGTGGGCCCCTTCGCGGTGGACGAGGGTATGGTGTCCGTCACGGGCACCGAGGCCATCGTCCGCATCCACAACACGAACACGAAGAAGCTGATCGTCTCGCGCTTCCCCATCGAGAACGGGCGCGCCGCGGTGGACGGGGACTTCGAGCTGCAGGGCGTGGCCGGACGCGGCGCCCGCATCCGCCTCGAGTTCCAGGACCCGGGCGGCGCGGGGACGGGCCAGCTCCTGCCCACCGGGCGCGTGGTGGACCGGCTGGAGGTGCCGGGGCTCGGCACGATCGAGGCCTCGCTGGTGGACGCCACCAACCCCGGCGTCTTCGTGGCCGCCGAGGCCGTCGGGCTCACCGCCACCGAGGAGCCCACGGCGCTCGAGCGCGACCGCGGCGCGCTGGCTCGGCTGGAGGCCATCCGCGGCGCCGCGGCCGTGCGCATGGGCCTGGCGGCCACACCCGAGGAGGCCACGCGCAAGTCACCGGGCAGCCCGAAGATCGCGGTGGTGGCGGCCCCGCGGCTCATGACCACGCTGGCCGGCGCCCGCCTCGAGCCCGAGGCCATGGACCTGGCGACCCGCATGATCTCCATGGGCCAGCCACACCGCGCCGTTCCCCTGACCGGCGCCATGTGCCTGGCCGTCGCCGCCCGCATCGACGGCACGGTCCCCAACGCCCTCATGCGGCGCATCCCGCGGGACGCCGATGTCCGCCTCGCCCACCCCTCGGGCCTGCTCCCGCTCGCCGCCGCCGTGCGCCGGGAGGGCGCGGCGTGGGTGGCCGACTACGTGGTGGTCTATCGGACCGCAAGGCGGCTGATGGAGGGCGCCGTGCTCGTCCCCGCCCGCCGCCTCCCGGGCCGCTGAGATGTCTTCGCCAGGGCCCTGCCCTTCGTCGTCATCATGATCGCGGTCCTCGGACTGCTCATCGCCTTCCCCCGCCTGAGCCTCCTGCTCCTGTAGCCCCGGCGCCCAGCGCCCGCAGCGCGGCGAGGGCCTCGGCCACCTCGCGGCCCTTGGCCTCGATCAGGTCCAGCAGCTCTTCCGGCGTGCGCAGGTCCTCGTCCTTCCGTGCATGCGGGTTCACCGCCTTGAGGTCGTAGCCCCGGGCTTCGATCTCCTTCCGCTCGACCGTCCAGCTCCGCTCGCTGTCGCCACGCCCGGGCAGCAGCCGGAAGAACTCCTCGAAGTGGCCGAGCGTGAGCGGCGTCTTCTTGCCGACCTTCACGCCGGCGAGGTCGAAGTACCAGATCCGCTCGGTGGGCGCGCCCTTGCTGAAGAACAGCAGGTTGGCCTTCACGCCGGCTCCGGCATTGACGAAGGTGCCGG
>MGBT01000145.1 GCA_001788395.1 Candidatus Rokubacteria bacterium GWA2_70_23 | reverse complement strand
GATGCTCAGCGCGGTGAATCCCACCACTCGCGCGAAGTTGCGCATCCAGAGCGGCGGTGGGTCCGCCCTCCGCTCATCCAGCCGCCCCTCGCGCTTCAGCCGCTCGTACTCCACCGGATGATCGTGCCGGAACTCCTCCTCTGACACCCTCCCCGTGAAGATCACCGGGTCCATCGGGAACTTCTCGGGCCGGATATGCGTGTTGAAGAAGTGGATCGTGAAGATGAAGCCCACCGCCAGGAGCGCCTCGTCGCTGTGGACGATGATCGCCACGTTGAACACCCATCCGGGCAGAAAGCGGGCGAAGAACGTCGGGTACCACAGGAGGAGCCCGCTGCTCCCGATGATCGCGATGCCCCAGAACACCGCCCAGTAGTCGAACTTCTCCCAGTAGGCCCAGCGGTCGAAGCGCGGCCGCGGCCCCAGCCCCACGAAGTAGCGTATGTGCTGCACCATCTGCGCGAGATCCCGCGGCTGCGGCACCATGGAGGTCGGGCCCCAGAAGATGCCGGGCTGCCGTGTGAGGACCAGGCGGGCCACGTAGCCGAGGTGCAGGGCGAAGTAGAGGAAGGTGATGACGGCGAAGAAGCGGTGGAGGTAGCCGGTGGTGAACGGTCCCCCGAGGGCGTGGGACAGCCCCTGGCCCCAGCCGGTCTGCGCGTACTTGAGCGGCAGGCCGGTGAGGGCGAGCCCGAGGAAGCTCACCATGACCATCCCATGCAGGATGCGGTGGTAGAGGTTGAGCCTGAAGTAGTGACGCTCGGGGGCGGTCATGGCTCGGGGGTCCTCTCGGCCGGCCCGCGGCCGCGCCGGAATCGCTCGACCAGGGACCGCGGCAGCCAGAGCGCCGTGTGCAGCCCGAAGAAGGCGAAGGTGCCCAGCAGGAGGCCCATCATGACGACGTTCGTGTAGTAGAGGAACGGGAACCGGGCCTTGCTGTGCGGGTCGGCGTGCGGGTGGAACTGGGCGAAGGCGGCGGTGGCCGCCGGATGGCATTGCTGGCACGTGGACACGATGCTCGCCTGCGACACCTTCGAGCGCGGGTCGGAGGCCGGCTGGATGGTGTGCGATCCGTGGCAGTCGGAGCACTTGGCGACCCGGGTGAGCCCGAGCTGCGTCACCTTGCCGTGGAAGGTGTCCCGGTAGGTCCTGAGCGACTCCTTGTGGCAGGTGCCGCATTCCCGGATGACGTCGAGCTGCCACGGGGCCCCCTCGACCCGCCGGATCTGGTGAGCGCTGTGACAGTCGATGCAGACCGGCGCCCCGCTGTCCCCCCTGGCGGCCGCCTTGCCGTGGACGGACTCCGCGTATTCCTTCTCCACCCCCGCGTGGCACGTCGCGCACGTCTTCGGGATATTGGCGCGGTAGACGCGCGAGGCGGCGTCGGTGCGCGCCCGGATCTCATGGGCCCCGTGGCAGTCCGAGCAGTTGGCCGCGACCAGCAACCCGCTCCGCGTCACGGCCCGGCCGTGGATCGAGTCCATGTATTGCTGATAGACGGCCCCGACCTGGATCCCGTGGCGCTTGGCCAGCTCGGGATCGGCGTGGCACTGGGCGCAGGTCCGCGGCAGGTTCAGGTGGTACACGGGCGACTCCGGGTCCGACTTGGCGACCGCCGTGTGGCTCGCGCCGTGGCACGAGCTGCACGTGGCCGCCTCGAGGTCCCCCCGCTGGCGCGATCGGCCGTGAACGCTCTCCCGGTAGAGGCTCACCTGCTTCTGGTGGCAGGCCGCGCAGGTCTGGGTGGACAGCGAGCCCGCCGGCTTGACATCGTGGGTCCCGTGGCAGGCCGCGCAGGTTGGCGGACGGCTCCCCGCCTGCGCCCTTCGGCTCCCGTGGATGCCCCCTCCCAGCACCGCGCGCTGCTTGTCGTGGCACCCGGCGCAGGACACGGCGGGCAGCCGCTCGTCGTGGGGCGCGGTCGCCGTCTTGTGGCAGGCCACGCACTCGAGCCGCGCGTGGGCAGACCCCTTCAGGAGCGCCTCGTCCACGAACAGCGACGGCGGCTTGCCCTTCGCGGGCGCACCACGGGTGAGGCCCTTGTCGGCGTGGCAACCCAGGCAGTCCTCGGCCTTCGGTTGTGCCTGCTCTGCCTTCGCCGCTGCCGGGGCCGCGGGGGCCCCGGCAGCGCTCGCGACGATGAGGAGCGCGCCGAAACTCAGGACGGCGCCCGAAAGGAGCCTCCCTCTACTTCTTCGTATGGCACTTCTCGCAGTTGGTCTTGTCGTCCACATTGAAGACGACCGCGCTACCCACCTTCGTCTTGCCATTGTGGCAGGCGCCGCACTGCTCCCCGGCCTTCATCTTGTCCATGGTCGGCGTGCCCGTCTGCCCCTTCTTCATCTTGAAGATCTTGGTGTGGCAGCCCGTGCACTTCTCGACCTTCTCCTTGTGCTTCTCGTGGCTGAACGTCACCTTCCCGGGGCTGTCCTTGCCCTGGTCGAAGCCGAAGTCGGCCGGTATCTTGGGCTGGGCGAGGCCTGGCAGAGCGCCGAATGATACCGAGGCCATGCCGGCGACGAGCGCGACAGCCACGATCCGTGTGAGCCACATGTCCATGCCTCCTTTGCTCCCCGTGTCCGGGGTTAGCGCGTTGCACTCCTCAGACTTGAGACATCTCTCATTTGGTCGCGCTCGCCGTGTACCCGAGGTAGGTCAGCACGACCATGTAGAGGATGATGGCGACGCCGATCCAGGTGAACAGCCGGCTGGCTTCGCCCCTCGCCGTCCGCCGATCGAGAAACGGGATGAGCGCGAGGAACAGCCCGCCGACCCCGAAGCCCACGATGCCCACGATCTCGCCCTCGACGCCGAGGACATAGGCCGGGAGGTACTTGAGGGTCTGGAACATGAACATGAAGTACCACTCCGGCTTGATCCCGGCTGGCGCCGGCAGGAATGGGTCCGCCTTCCTGCCGAGCTCTGCCGGAAGGTACGCGGCCAGCGCCGCCAGGATCGCCAGCGCCGAGAGCCACCCCACGAGGTCTCTGAGGAGGAAGTTGGGGAGGAACGGCATGGTGCGCCTGGGCGCGCCCCGCCCCGCGACGCCGGGGGGCACGCTCATGCCGTGTCGCTGGACGAGAAAGAGGTGGAGCCCCAGGAGCCCGGTCGTGAGCGCGGGGAGCACCGCCACGTGGATCCCGTAGAAGCGGGTGAGCGTGGCCCCGGTCACCTCGTCGCCGCCCCGGAGGAGGCGGCGGAGGAATCCTCCGATCACCGGCATGGCTCCCGTGATCTCGGTCCCCACCTTGGTGGCGAAGTACGCGAGCTCGTTCCACGGCAGGAGATAGCCGGTGAAGCCGAAGCCCATCGCGAGGCCCATCAGCCCCATCCCCGAGAACCAGGTGATCTCCCGCGGGGGCGCGTACGCCTTGAGGAGCAGGACGCTGAAGAGGTGGACGAACAGCATCAGGATCATGAGGTTGGCCGCCCAGGAGTGGATCGAGCGGATGAGCCAGCCGAACTCCACCTCGGCCATCAGGAACTGGACCGACTCGAACGCCTCCTCGGCACTGGGCCGGTAGTAGAAGAGGAGGAGGATGCCCGTCGACACCTGGATCATGAACAGGAAGAGCGTCATCCCCCCGAGGTAGTACCAGACCGTGTGGCGGTGGACGGGGATCTCCTTCTTCCTGGCGAGCTTCTCCAGCTCCGCGAGACCGACGCGCCTGTCGAGCCACGTCCAGAGCCAGCCGTGCCGCTTCTCGACCGTGGCCATCCTCAGGCGCCCTTGCTCACCACGATCTGGTTCCCGCGGGCGTTGGCGACGTAGGCGTCGAGCGGCCGGGGCGGCGGTCCCTCGATGTTCTTGCCGTTGAGATCGTAGTGGCCGTTGTGACAGGCGCACCAGATGTGGCTGATGTCGGACCGGTACTGGACGGTGCAGCTGAGATGGGTGCACACGGCCGAGAAGGCCTTGAGCTCCCCCTGGGCTGTCCGCACGAGGATGCCCGGGCGGCTGCCGAACTTGAAGATCTGCCCGGTGTTCGGCTTCACGTCGTCGGGCTTGATCGCCAGCGTCACCGTTCCCGCGGTGGACTCCCCGACCGCGGGCGGGATCAGATAGCGGCCCACCGGGTAGAGCACGGAAAGCAGGAACGCCCCCGCGCTCGTGCCGAGGAACCAGTTGATGAACCGCCTGCGGGTTGCCTCCCGGTCCACCGCCTCGTCAGCCATCGCGTCCCTCCTGCCTCCGGTCCACCTGGCGAATCTTGAGCACGAGCCCCACGATGAGGGCCAGGATGATCACCACGGAAACCACCAGCCCCTTGCGACGGAACGCCAGCTCCTCCAGCGCGCGCACGCCGCGCGCGAAGGCCTTGCCGCTCACCGCGAGCCCGGGCTCGGCCTCCTTCGCCACCGCGTCCACCGAGAAGGCGTGGACGGCGGTGCGAGCCTTGACCAGGGCGCCGCTGGCCGCGTTCAGGTCGAAACTCGCCTGGCTGACCTCCATGCCGGAGTGCTCGGCCTTGAGCAGGATCGCCTGCGCCTTGTCGTGCGCGGTGCGCAGGGCATCGATCCGCGCCCTCATCTCGGTGGCCGCCTTGCCGCCTTTGTCGTCGGCCCCGTGGCACGCAGCGCATACCGCCTTGTCGCCGAGCCCGAGCATCTCGTCGCTGGCCGGCTTGATCGCGTGGTTCTCGTGGCAGGTCGCGCAGCCAGGGTTGCCCATCTCCACGAAGACCTTGGCGTGGACGCTCTTCTTGAAGAGCTCCGCCATGACCGTGTGACACTGGCCGCAGACGTTCCCCACCCAGGAGATGCCCGGCGGCACGGCCCCGTGGTTGCCGTGACAGTCGTTGCAGGTGGGCGCCGAGAGGTCGCCCTTCACCGTCATGGCCTGCGAGTGGACGCTGCTCTTGTACTTCTGCAGCTGGTCGGTCGGGATCTTGTAGCCGGCCATGTACTTGGCATCGGCGTGACAGCGCCCGCACGTGTCGGCCACCCTGAGCGGGTGGACGCTGGACTTCGGGTCAGACGGCGGCCGGATCGAGTGGGCGGGATGGCAGCTCGCGCACGTGGCCACCTTCGAATCGCCCAGCTCCTTGAGCCGCCGGCCGTGGACAGACGAGGCGTACTCGGTGACCTGATCGACCCGCAGCGAGGGGTTGTACCGCTTCATGAACTGCGCATCCGAGTGGCAGCGGCCGCAGACTTGCAGGATCTGCTGGCGCTTGGGCTTGCCGATATACCCCTTGGCGGGGTCCATCGCCTCCAGCCCGCTCTCCCGGGCGTCGCCGCCGTGGCACGCGATGCAGCCCAGCCCCTTCGCCGCGTGGATGTCTCCAGCAAACTCCCGCGCCGGCCCGGCCAGGCGCTCGTCCCCTGTCTCGAGGTGACAGGCCGCGCAACGGTCGGTAGGCGGCGAGGCTCCCTCCGCAGGCCAGGACGCCAGCGTCAGGAGAAGTGCGAGGGCATAGCCCAGTCCCGCGAGTCTCATGGCATCCCCTAAGGGATCTGCCGCGCGCGCCCGAGCGCCTGAAGCAGGGCCCCGATGTCGGCCATCTCTTGTGGCCGGAATTCGGGCCATGGGCGCTTCTTGCCTCCGGGGGCGGCCGCCGTCACCATGGCGTGGTTCCACAGGCTCGCGACCACTCCCGCGGGCGAGTCGAGCCCCTTGGCCCGCGTCAGATCGCTCGCCGGCTTGCCCCGCTCCCCGTACACGCCGTGGCAGAAGAGGCACCCCTTGTCCACCGCCAGCGCCCATCCGCGGCTGACGCTGCCCGGCTCCGCGAAGTACTTCACCGAGTAGAGGTAGGCCACCAGATCGGCCATCTCCTCGGGACGCAGCTGCGGGACGGGCACGCCCCGCGCTTGCATGGCCTGCGCCATGGCCGGGACCTTGTTCCAGATAGCCGCGGCAAATTCCAGCGGGCTCCGCCTCACGCCGAGCTCCACCAGGTCCGGGCCCACGCGCCCGCCTGCGCCGCCCACCGCGTGGCACTCGATGCAGCGCTTCTCGGAGAAGAGCTGCCGCCCCACGTCCGCGCGGCCGGGAAGCACGTAGAGCGGACCCTCGCGCGGCCCGGCCGAGGCCGGCACGAGGAAGGCCAGGAGGTCGCGCAGCTCGGCGCCGGTGAAGGCCGGCCGGTCGATGCCCCTGGCCTTCATGGTCTCCGCCATCTGCGGCCCGTGGTTCCACAGGGCCGACGCCACGAAGATCGGCGAGGCGAATTGCTTCGTGAAGTCCAGGTTCGGCCCCACGACGCCGCCGATCCCCCCGACCGTGTGGCAGAGGATGCACTTCTTGTCCGAGAAGAGCTTCCTGCCGGCCTCGACGCTGCCCGGCGGGTCGAAGTAGTTCAGTGTGTACAGGAACCCGATCAGATCTCCTGCCTCCCGGCTATCCAGTTTCGGGCGGGGGATGCCCAGCTGTTGCATCCGGTCCGTCATCTTCGGCAGGTGGTTCCACATGGCCGTCGCGAGATCGTAAAAGGACCGGGGTCGCTGGATGCGGCCGAGATCGGGGCCGATCTTTCCTCCCACCCCATTGACCGAATGGCACTTGACGCATCCCTTGCCGCCGAACACGCGCGAGCCGGCCAGGGGATCCTGGCTCGGGCTGAAGACGGGCTGCGCCCAGGCCGCACCGAGAGGCACGACCATGAGTGCGGCGACGGCGGTCCACTTCACGCTTCTCCGCATGGGCAACCCTTTCCGCCGGGGGACCGGCAGCCGCCGGGAAGAGGCCTCCCGGCGGCTGGCTGCAGCTGCTTCGACCGTTGCTACTCGAACTTCAGCTTGAGCACCCCCGGCGTGTAGGCGTGACGCACCTGCGCGTTGTCGAACACGGCCACGCCGAAGGGATACTCCTTCCTCAGATCGTTGAACTGTACATCGAACTCGCTGCCGGTGGAAAGCTTCCTCCAGAGGACCATCGTCCACGCGCCATCCTTCCACGCGATCTTCGCCGAGATGTCCCCCCGGTCGCCCGTGAAGGGGGCCACGATGATGCCGGGCACCTCGTCGCCCGCCTTGTACTTGGAGCCGTCGAAGGGCTCCTTCTCGGAGTCGAGGATCCAGTACGGCGGCGCCGGCCTGTTGCCCTTGAGCCCGAACTTCGGCCCCTTCTTGTCGTCGGTCTGGTTGTCCGCGTAGCCGCCGCCGGTCTTGGGCTCGGTCTTGCGGCCTGCGTTCGGCGCCTTGTCCTTGTCGTAGCGGGTGCTGTCCACGTACTGATCGTCCACCTGGCCGACGCTCGCGCCCGTGCGCACGCTCTTCATGTGCCACATATCGAGCCGCTCCCCGGCCTCCTTGGTGTACTTGTTCCCGAACGGCTTCCCCTCGCCGGTGTGGCAGGCGCTCATGCACCCCTTCTGCTCGAAGGCGGGCGATGAGATGTTCCAGATCATCGCCCACTTGTCCTCGTAGTACAGATTGTTGTCGCCTCCCTTGTCATTGGGGTCCTTGAGCTTCTGCCACGAGCCATCCGCCTGCTTGACCCAGGGGCTCCGCCTGAAGCTCTGCGTGGCGTCCTTGTACTGCGTGTAGAAGTACACCGTATCCCCCGAGTACAGCGCGCGGAGCGTGACCTCCGTCGAGCCGCCGGGGAGGTTCTTTCCGCCCACCACCTTCACCGTCATCGGCACGGCCTTCTTCCAGGCGTCGTCCATGCTGCCGTCCAGCGCCGGCGGCGCCGCCGCCTTGCTGGCCACCAGCACGTTCTTCTGCTGCGCGTCGAGCGGCCCGGCCCCAAGCCCGATCGCGAGCCCCACGCTCACCACCAGCGTTGGGACCACCCACTTCCAGGATGTCCGCATCGCAACCTCCTTTGACAGCGGCCCGGCGCCCCAATCACGGGGAGACGGGGTTGGAGAGCTCACATCCCGTGACGCATGCCCATCGGCTGGTTCAGCAGCAC
>MGBT01000144.1:10647-11055 GCA_001788395.1 Candidatus Rokubacteria bacterium GWA2_70_23 | reverse complement strand
CCGCAGCGCGAGGAAGCCGCCCTCGGCGTCAAGGGCCAGCTCCATCCCGGAGAGGAGATCGCGGGCCTGGTAGTCGGTGAGAAACGCCTCCCGGCGGCTGCACGTCCACTTCACGGGCCGCCGCAGGCGCCGCGCCGCCCAGGCGACCAGCGCGAACTCCGGGTAGAAGCTGTTCCGCGGGCCGAAGTTTCCCCCCACGTCCTGTGCTACCACGCGCACGGACCTCTCCGGGACGCCGAGGATCTCGGCGAGGTCGCTCTTGTGGCGCACCACGCCGCCGGACCCGGCGAAGAGCGTGTAGCGGCCCGTCGCCTCCTCATAGACCCCGAGCGCCGCGCGCGGCTCCATCGGCACCGCGGTGATGCGCGGCACCCAGGTGTCGAGCCGGACGATATGGGCGGCGCGGGC
>MGBT01000144.1:8357-10593 GCA_001788395.1 Candidatus Rokubacteria bacterium GWA2_70_23 | reverse complement strand
CGATCCGGCCTCCTCCCAGAGCACCGGCGCGCCGCCCTGTGCCGCAGCGAGGGTGGCCGTCACTGAAGGGAGCGCCTCGTAGTCCACCACCACGCGCTCGGCGCCATCCACGGCCGCCGCCGCGGTCTCGGCGATCACCATGGCCACCGCCTCGCCCACGAAGCGGGCGATGTCGGCCGCCAGCGGCGGATGCGGGGCGATGAAGATCCGCGAGCCATCCCGGCCGCCGAGTGGGAACTCGTTCGGATTGGTCGGCACCGGGCGGTGCGGGATCGGCGAGAGGCCATCCGCCGCGGCGTCCTTGCCGGTGAGCACCGCGATCACGCCGGGAACCGCCAGCGCCTCCGCGACGTCGATCCGGCCGATACGCGCGTGGGCGTGTGGAGATCGGACGAACTGCGCCTGGGCCTGACCCGGAAGGTTGAAGTCGTCGCTGTAGCGCCCCCCGCCGGCGACCAGGCGCGCGTCTTCCTTGCGCGGCACCGGCTTGCCGAAGCCCTGGCGCGCCGAGCGTGTGCGTGAATGGAGGAACGACATCCGTCGATCCCGATCAGGCGCGCATGGTGAGGATGCGCTCCGCGGCGCGCTTCACGCATCCTCGAACGGGTAGAGCGGCCTGCGGCGGTTCCTGAAGGTGAAGATGCGCAGATCGGAGCTGGTGCAGCCGTCGCCGTCGCACATCACGATGTGCCGGGCGATCGGCTCGAAGCCCGCGCGGAAGTGCTGGCGCGACTTGATCAGGACGTACTTCTTCCGTCGCGGGTCGATGCCGCAATGGGTGAACACGCCCAGGTCGAACGGCTCGCTCCGGCCCTCCGCGACGACGATCTGCATGGAGCCGGTATCGAGCACCGCGGTGCGGCCCATCCGCACGCGCGTGCCCGTGGCCATCGGCCCGGTGACGACGAACTCCCCGTCCGTGATCCGCGTCACCTTGCCCGTCACGGTGAGCGGCCTGCCCAGGAGATTGATCTGCGGCATGTCGACCTTGCCGCCCAGGTCCAGCGTCACGCTCGCGGCGGTCCCGGCCTCGACGACCCGCTTGACCGTGACCGGATCGCAGATCGGTCCCGCGACGACGTCGCCGAGGCCTTGCCGCATCGCCTCCGCGATCACGCTCATCACGTCCTGCGTCCCGCCGGACGCGGTGTTGTCCCCGTGGTCCACCAGGACGATCGGCCCTCCGCCGAGCGTCCTGGCATGCGCGATCTGCTCGGCGAGCGGCGCGCCCGTGTAGAGAAACGCCGCGCGACGGTCCCAGGCCATGCCCAGCAGCCGGTCCAGGAGGACGCGACCTTCGTCGGCGCGCCGATCGCAGACGATCACCGCCGACAAGGAGGTGTGCGGGATGTCGGCGTGGGGGAAGCCGCCGAAGACGGACGCGTTGAGCACCGCGCCGCTCGCCTCGGCCGCGATGGCCATGTCCATGATGTCCTTCATGGGCTGGCGGGACGGCGCGTGGACCAGCGTGCTGGTCATCATCGGGCGCGAGCCCCAGACCATCACGGGCTCGACCTCGCCGTTGAGCGCGCGGACGAGCGTGCGCCCGGCCCGCTGGCCGGTCTCCCCCATGTCGATGTGCGGATAGGTGCGATAGCCGGTGACGACGGTGGCGTTCTCGATCATCGCCGCCGTCATGTGCGAGTGAAAGTCGAGCCCGACGGCGATCGGCAGCCGCGGCGCCACGGCGCGGATGCGCCGCAGCAGCTCGCCTTCGCCGTCATCCAGATGCTCGGCCACCATCGCGCCGTGGAGGGCGAGGAACGCCGCGTCGCACCCGTTCCTGATCGCGCCCACGATCGCGCCGCACATGTCCTCGTACGCCGCCTTCTCGACGTACCCCGACGGGTGCGCGCCCGCGGCGAGCGGGACGATGATCTCGGCGCCGATCTCGTGAGCCACGTCGAGGAAGCCGCCGAGCTGGGTGTTGGTGTCCCTGAACTCCGCGATGGCCGCCTGGCCGGAGAGCGGCCGGAACGACGCGAGCGGCGTGGGCACCGGCGAGAAGGTGTTCGTCTCGTGCATCATCATCGCGACCACGATCTTGCGGCGGGCGTTCATCGTCTGCGACATGCGATCCTTGAGATCCGTCACTACCGCAGCACCGTCTCGGCGATGCGCGTGAGCTCCATCCCCATCTCAGCAATCGTCTTCACCGTCGTCGGCCGCACGAGGACCCGGTTCGCGCCCGCGTCGTGGAACCGCCTGATCAGGTCGCGGTCGGCCGGCTGACCGT
>MGBT01000144.1:0-8322 GCA_001788395.1 Candidatus Rokubacteria bacterium GWA2_70_23 | reverse complement strand
CGTCCTCGGAGCCCGGGAAACGGCTCTGCGTCTGCACCGGGATGAACGGGTGCTCGGCGCAGAAGAACGATTCGAAGCCGAGCTCCTCGGCCTTCCGGGCCATGAAGCCGACGTCGACCAGGTATGCAGGCAGGGGCACGGAGATGCCGACATTCATCGTGAGGTCTCCTCGGCCGGAGGATACCCCAGCTCGATGCCGGCGGGCGGATTGCCTTTCGGCCCACGCGCCCGTACTCTGCTGAGCGAACCTGACCCTCTGCCGGAGGCCAATTCTATGCCCGCCAATCGTGCCGTCGTCGTCGATCCCGAAGCGCCGGGCCGGCTCGTCATCCAACCGGTCGCCGAACCCGTCACCGACCGTGGCGAAGCGCTGGTGCGCGTTCGCGCGATCTCGCTGAACCGCGGCGAGGTCAGGCGCTCCGGCATGGCGGCCGCCGGCTGGCGGCCGGGCTGGGACCTGGCCGGTCTGATCGAGCGTCCCGCCGCCGACGGCTCGGGCCCGCGCGCCGGAGCGCGCGTGGTCGGGCTCCTGCCCGAAGGGGCGTGGGCGGAGCGCGTGGCCGTGCCGACCCATGCTCTCGCCGAGCTGCCCGACACGGTGACGTTCTCCCAGGCGGCGACCTTCCCCGTGGCCGGACTGACCGCGCTCCATGGGCTCGGCAAGGGCGGCCTGCTGCTCGGTCGGCGCGTGCTCGTCACCGGCGCCACGGGCGGGGTGGGCGACTTCGCGGTGCAGCTCGCGCGGCGCGCCGGCGCTCATGTGACGGCAAGCGCGCGGCGCGCCGACCAGGCGCCGGCGCTCCGCCAGCTCGGCGCCCACGAGGTGGTGCTCGGCGACGACATTCCACCCTCGCCCAGTTACGACCTCATCATCGAGTCCGTGGGCGGGCGCACCCTCGGCACGGCGCTGGCCGCACTCGAGCGCGGCGGCGTCTGCGTCACGCTCGGAGTCTCGGCATCCGCCGAGGTCACCTTCGACACGCGCGCGTTCTTCGCGACCGGGCGCGCCACGCTGTACGGCTTCTACCTCTTCACCGAGCTCGGCAGCGAGCCGGCCTCCGTGGGCCTTCGCCGGCTCGCCGAGCTCGTGGCGGCGGGGCAGATCGCGCCCCACATCAGCCTGGAGCGGCCGTGGGCCGAGATCAGCCAGGTCGCGCAGGACCTGATGGCCCGGCGCTTCCCCGGCAAGGCCGTGCTGACGCTGGACTGATCGAGAGCCCCACAGCTCCTTGTTCGCTTCCACGCAGACGGCCAGGCTGTCGGTGTTCGCCGCCCTGAAGGGGCGGAACTACTGCCTCTACTGGTTCGGGCTCGTCTTCTACAATACCTTCTACCTGATGCACGTCAGCACCTCCCTCCAGCAGCACGTGCCCGACCACCTGCGCGGCCGGGTGATGAGCCTGTACTCGCTCTGCTGGAACCTGCTGCCCTTGGGCGGTCTCTTGGCCGGCGCGCTGGCGGCGGCCGTGGACGCGCGCTTCGCCGTGCTGTTCGGTGGCGCGATGGTGGCCGCGAACGCGCTCCTGCTGCTTACGTCCAGGCGGCTGCGGGCAATCAGCTAGGAGGCGATATGAAGCGCAGCGAGCACCGGATCCTGACCACCCACGTCGGCAGTCTTCCGCGCCCGCCGGCGCTTCGCGACCTGCTGGTGCGCCAGGATCGCGGGGAGGTCGTCGACGGCGCCGCCCTCGCCCGCGAGGCCGAAGCCGCCGTGCGCCACGTGGTGAAGAAGCAGCTCGAGGCAGGCATCGACGTCGGCAACGACGGCGAGCAGCCGCGCGTCGGCTTTTCGACGTACCCGGCCAAGCGGATGCGCGGCTTCGGCGGCGAGAGCAAGCGGCGCTTGTCGCGGGACCTCGCCGAGCATCCAGACTACGCGTCGCGCCTGTCTCGCCAGCGCGCCGGCGCCGCTCGCATCGCCGACGCGCCTCAGGCGGTGGCCGAGGTGGCCTACACCGACCTCAGCGAGGCCGCGGCCGAGTGCGAGCTGTTCCAGCGCTGCGCGGCTGCCGAGCGGAGCGCATTCGCCGAGCCATTCATGACGGCGGCCTCCCCGGGCGTCATCGCCACCATCATGCTCGACGCCTACTACGGCTCACACGAGCGCTACGTGCGGGCTCTGGCCCGCGAGATGCGCAAGGAATACGAGCTGATCGTGAGTCGAGGATTCGTGCTCCAGCTCGACTGCCCGGACCTCGCCATGGAGCGCGCCCGCTTCTTCCAGGACGAGCCCCTCGACCGGTTCCTCGACGCCGTCGCTCTCCACGTCGACGCCATCAACGAGGCGGTGGCGGCCATCCCGAAAGACCGGTTGCGCCTGCACCTCTGCTGGGGCAACTACGACGGGCCCCACACCCACGACGTGCCCCTGGAGCCGCTCCTGCCGATCATCTATCGCGCGCGGGTCGGCGCGCTCTCCCTGCCGCTCGCCAGCCCGCGGCACCAGCACGAGCTGAAGGCGTTCCGCCGCCATCCCCTCCCCGACGCGATGCTGTTCTTGCCCGGCGTCGTGGACTCCACGACCAACGTCGTGGAGCACCCCGAGGTCGTCGCCGACCGGATCGTCGCGGCCGCGGAGGCCGTGGGCGACCGGACGCGCATCCTCGCAGGCGTCGACTGCGGCTTCGGCACTTTCGCCGGCTCCCAGCTCGTCGAGGAGAGCGTGGTGTGGACGAAGCTCCGCACCCTTCGGGAGGGAGCGGACCTTGCCACGAAGCGTTTGTGGGAGTGAGGGGTGTGATATCGTAACCGCCACCCTTTCACATCATCGGAGGTCAACCGTGGGACAGCGGGTCACACGACCACTGTGGGTCCTGATCTGCTTCGCCATTTTCGCGACGCTCGGATCGGCGGTCCAGACCTCCGCCCAGGATAGGCCACGCGACGGGGGCGAGCTGGCCTTCGTGGTGGCCGCCGAGCCGCCGGGCTTCGACGCGCACCGGGAAGAGTGGTGGTGTCCGATGACCTGCTCATGGGGGCCATCACCCAGCACTACGGGCTCGAGGAGTCGGCGCTCCTGGCCCTGCGCGCCGGCGTGGACGTGCTCCTGATCTCCCAGAACAGCGTGAAGAACGAGCCGCGCGCGGCCGCGCGCGTGGTGGCCGCTATCGCGCTGGCGCTCAAGGAATGGCGGCTGTCCCGCAAGACCGTGCGTGCCGCCCTCGAGCGCGTGAGCGCGCTCCGGGCCCGCCTCGCCCCGTAGCGCCCGCGCTCAGTCGCCGAAACGGATCTGCACCTCGCCGACCTCCGTGCGCAGATAGGACAGGAGCGCGTGGATGAAGACGACGATCCCGAGCATCTCCAGGCACTCCTCCACCGTCGTCATGGCCGTGTACAGCGGAGTCCCCTCGCCGTGGTAGTGGGCGACGTAGCCGCCCGCCAGCTCCATCCCCAGCGCCCCTCCGACGAAGAGCCCCCCCCGCCACGATGAAGCCCCGCCGCGTCGCCGGAGGCAGGTGCAGGAGAAAGCGCAGGTAGGCGAGCCCCACCGCGAGGACGAAGACAGCCCCGGGGACGACCCACGCGAAGTAGAGGACCCCGCGCGCGTGGAGGAGCGCGCGCAAGGGGTGGACGGCCATCTCGTGGAGGCTCGCCGCCTCGTCCACCGACAGCCCGACGAAGATCAGCACGAGCAGGCCCCAGTGCCGCGCGTAGGGCGCGCGGGCCAGGTGCTTGGCCCGCGCGATGACGCCGAGCAGGACCGCCGAGAGCAGCAGCGTCATGGACGCATACCAGGCGGGAACATTGCCCTCGGCGTCCAGGTTGAACTGACGCACGAAGCCCAGCAGGACGTCGTGTCCGAGGACGTGCCTGGAAAACTGGCCCGCCACGCTCAGAAACGCCAGCGTGACAACCACGAGCAGAAGGCCGCGGGCCACTTCCCGGGGTGAGAGCGTGATGGTCATGGTGTTCCCTCCGGTGGGCCCTGGCCGGCGCGGAGCGAGCGCAGGAAGCGCTCCACGGCGGCGCGCTCGGGGAGCGAGTCCTGGGCGCCGCGGCGGGTGCAGGTGAGCGCGGCCGTGGCCGCCGCCAGCGGCACCGCTTCATCGAGCGTGCCACCCGCCGCGAGCCCGACGGCCAGCGCGCCGTTGAAGGCATCGCCGGCCGCCGTCGTGTCCACCACGGCCACCTTGAAGGCGGGGAAGTGCACGATGCGGTCCCGCTGGCAGACGAGCGCCCCCTCGCCGCCCAGCGTGACGATGACCGTGGCGGCGCCGCGCTCCAGGAGCCGGCGCCCCGCCCCAACCGCCGAGTCCATGTCGCCGATGGGGAGGCCGGCCAGGGCCGCCGCCTCCCCCTCGTTCGGCGTCAGGTACGCCACGAGCCCCAGCAGATCGTCCGGCAACTCGCGCACCGGCGCCGGGTTGAGGATGGCGCGCACGCCGTGGCGGTGCGCCTCCTCGAGGGCCCAGCGCACCACGGGCAGCGGCGTCTCGAGCTGGCAGACGACGACGTCCGCCCACGCGATCGCGCCCTCGTAGGGCCGGAGCATCTCCACCGTCAGGCAGTGGTTGGCCCCCGGCGCCACGCCGATCTGGTTGCGCCCCTCGGCATCCACGAAGATGAGCGCGGTGCCTGTGGCGGCATCGGGAACGGCGACGATGCCGGTCACGTCGATGCCGGCCGCATCCAGCCGCTCGCGGATCTCCCGCCCAGGGCCATCCTCGCCGACCGCGCCCAGCATTCGCAACTCGGCCCCGAGCTTGCGCGCGGCCACCGCCTGGTTGGCGCCCTTGCCGCCGAGGTTGGTGAGGAGCGTGCCTCCCGACACCGTCTCGCCCGGGCGGGGCAGCCGGGGCAACGCCAGCGTGTGGTCCACGTTCGCCGAGCCGATCACGCAGATGCGCGGCATAGACGCTCCAGGAAGAGTGTGAGGAAGCGCGGGGCATCCACCGACAGCGCCACGCGGCAATTGGCGGGGAGCCGGCTCTCCACCCGGATCGGGCGGCGGTCCGCCAGGGAGAGGCCGCGGGCAACCCGGCCCTCGGACTCCACCTCGACATGCAGCGCCTGGAAGCCCACGAGGGACGGGTCGAGCGCGACCGCGATGGCCAGAGGATCGTGCAGGACGATGCCCCCGTCGCCCCTCGCTTCCGCGACGTCGAAGCCATACGCCGTGAAGTCCAGGAGGAACTGCTCCACGGGGCCGAGTGGCGGGGTGAGCCGGGCCTCGAGATCCGCTCGCCGGAGGACGGCCTGGCGCGTGACGTCGAGCGGCACCATCTCCAGCGGCAGGCCGGCCTCGAACACGGTCGCCGCCGCCTCGGGATCCACGAAGAAGTTGAACTCGGCCCCGGGCGTCACATTGCCCGGGACGGCCACGGCCCCTCCCATGACCACGACGCGGGCGGCGGAGGCCAGACGGCGCCGGTCGCGCTGGAGGGCGATCGCCAGGTTGGTCAGCGGCCCCAGCGCCACGATGACGAGCTCGCCGCGGAAACGGTAAGCGGCCTCGAGAATCAGATCCGCCCCATCGAGCATCTCGATCCCGGTTTGCGGCTCCGGATAGCGCGGGCGCCGGTCGGGTCCGAGGAGCCCCTGGATATTCCCGAGCCCGTCTTCACCATGGACATGGCTTGCGGTGACCAGGGGGCGTGTCAGCGGCGCCTCCGCCCCCCGTGCGACGCGGGGGCGGTGCGGCGGGCGAGCCACCTCCAGGATTCTCAGCGCATTGGTCGTGGCGACCTCCACGGGGACATTGCCGGCCACCGTCGAGATGGCCTCGACGGAGACCTCAGGCGACGCGAGGGCCAGGAGGAGCGCCAGCGCGTCGTCGATGCCGGGGTCGGTGTCGATCAGGAGCGGGACGGTCATTTGACAGCCATGGCAACGCTCCGTACTATCGTACGAGACACCCAATTCACAAGGAGGGTCGGATGGAGATCCGGATCACCTACTGCGGAGAGTGAAACTACCTCCCCCAGGCCTCCAGTTTGCAGGCCGCCATCAAGAACAAGTACGGGATCACCGCCGACCTCAGCGAGGGCGCGGGCGGCATCTTCACCGTGGAGATCGACGGGAAGACGGTCTACGATAATCAGGTGACCTACCGCTTCCCGACCGACGACGAGATCTTCGCTCAGATCGACGCCCTCAAGAAATAGCGCACTCCCGCTCCAGTTGGTCCCGGAACGCCGGGTGGGCCACGCGGATCAGCTCCCGTGCCCGCTCGGCGTCGCTCTTCCCCCGCAGCAGAGCCACGCCGTGCTCGGTCACCACGCAGTCGGCCAGGAAGCGCGGCGTCGTGACGCGCCCCTGGCGTCCCAGCCCGGGCACGATCCGGGACACACCCCCGCCCTTCCCCGTGGACGGCAGGGCGATGATGGACCGCCCCCCCGCGGCTCGCGCGGCGCCCAGGACGAAGTCGAACTGCCCGCCGATGCCGGCCACCTGCCGGCCCTCCACGCTCTCGGCATTGACCTGGCCCAGGAGATCCACCTCCAGCGCCGAGTTGATGGAGACGAAGTCGCCCAGCATGCCCACCACCTCGGGGTCGTGGACCAGGTCGGAGGGCTCCATGTTCAGCGCGCGGTTCTCGTGGCACCAGGCGAAGAGCCGGGCGGTGCCCATGATCTCGCCGACGTCCATCCGCCCCGGGTGCAGCCGCTTGCGCGAGTTGTTGATGACGCCGGCCTCGAGGAGCGGCAGCATGTGGTCTACCAGGAGGGAGTGGACCCCGAGGTCCCGCTTGCCCCCGAGCGCCTCCATGACCGCCTGCGGGATGGAGCCGATGCCCACCTGGACCGTGGCGCCGTCGGGCACGAGGTCGGCCACATGGGCGGCGATGCGCCGCTCCACCTCGCCGACCGGGGTCGGCGGGTACTCCTGCAGCGGGTGGTCGGCCTCGGCCCAGCAGTCGATCTGCGAGCGGTGGAGGAAGGCGTTGCCGAGCGTGCGCGGCATGCGCGGGTTGACCTGGGCGATCACGAGTGGCGCCCGCCGAGCGGCCGGCAGCATGTAGCTCACCGAGAGACCGAGCGAGAGGTACCCCGCGCGATCCGGCGGGGACACATGGACGATCACCGCGTCCGGCGCCCATGCTCCGCCGGCCGCGAACAGGCTCACCGTGTCGAAGTAGCGGATACCGACGAACTCCACATCCCCCCGCGCCTCGGCGGCGGCGAGCCTCGGCGACATCTGCCACGTGACGAAGCGGAGCTTGCCAGCGTAACCCGGCGCCGCGAACGGGAAGTCGTCCACGCGGAGCCCGCCCATGAGCGTGAGCGGGGCGAGGCGATCAGCCTGCGCCATGATCTCGCCGAGGAGCGCCGTGGGATCGGCGCAGCCAGGGGGAATGAGGACCCGCATGCCGGGACGGAGACGTCCGACGGCATCGGCGAGCGTGGCCCTCTCGAAGGCGCGTGGCATGGAGCGCGGGTAGTATAGCGCAGCGCGCCGGAGCCCCGGCCGCATCCGGGGCCGCCCGGCGTAGTAGAATCGTGGCCGCGACCGGCTGGTGACAGCGACTCAGATCGGTTGACCGGGACTGGCAGAGCGCGAGTGAAGAACCGCAACTGAGATTCCGGCGGGCGTGGGCGGGCGAAGCCCGGGTGCCCACGCCAGGTCAAGGAGACTCGACATGGCAAAGATCATGACCGCGGTGAACCCGCCCACCCTCGCGAAGGCCGTCGGCTACTCCCA
Organism: Candidatus Rokubacteria bacterium GWA2_70_23; assembly: GCA_001788395.1. Taxonomy (GTDB): domain Bacteria; phylum Methylomirabilota; class Methylomirabilia; order Rokubacteriales; family CSP1-6; genus UBA12499. The sequence goes on along the minus strand of MGBT01000144.1, from coordinate 681 downwards.
CGCCTGGGAGGTCCAGGGCGGGAAAATCCTCTACCTCGCGGGCCAGGTGGCCTTCGACAAGGACAGCAAGGTCGTCGGCAAGGGGAACATCGTCGCCCAGTTCCGCCAGATCTGCGAGAACCTGAGGGCGGTGCTGCAGAGCCGGGCCGGTCAGATGAACGACATCGTGAAGCTCAATATCTTCGTCCTCGACAAGGCGGACTACCAGGCGCACGGCAAGGAGATCGGCGCGGTTTACCGCGAGTACTTCGGCAAGCACTATCCGGCCATGACCCTGGTGGAAGTCAAGGGACTCTACGACGAGGATCAGGGCTGCCTTCTCGAGATCGAGGGCGTGGCGATCCTCGACTAGTGCGGGCCCAACTAACTTCGCCATACTTCGTTCTCGGTCGGCGCCGGTCCTCGACGTACACCCACGTACGCCTCCGGCCGGCGCCTCCCTCGGGCCTCGTCTGGCTCGTCATTTGGGCCCGCACGGCTGCATCGTCCCGGGGGCATAGGTCCAATTGGTTGGAGGAGCACTAGTGCGGGCGCGGGAATGAACGTCACGATTCTCGGCGGCGGCCCCGCCGGGCTCTACCTGGCCATCCTGCTCAAGAAGCAGGATCCGGGACACCGCATCACCATCGTCGAGCGCGACGGCCCCGAGGACACGTTCGGCTGGGGCATCGTCTTCTCTGA
>MGBT01000143.1:53234-53865 GCA_001788395.1 Candidatus Rokubacteria bacterium GWA2_70_23 | reverse complement strand
GATCCCCTTCACCGTGGATTGCTCCAGGAGGAAGTCGAGCACCTGCTGGATGGCCCAGGAGCGCCCCGAGCAGAGGTTGTACACCTCGCCGGGCTCGCCGCGCTCGAGCAGGAGCCAGTAGCCGCGGACGATGTCGCGCACGTCGGAGTAGTCGCGGCGCGGCTTCAGGTCGCCCACGAACATGGTGGGCTCGCGGAGCCCCGCCTCGATCTCGGCCACCTGCTTGGCGAAGTTGGACGTCACGAAGACGTCTCCTCGACGGGGGCCCTCGTGGTTGAATGCGCGGCTGCGGATGATGGGCAGGCCATAGCTCTTGAAGTACTGGTAGCCCAGCAGATCCTGGGTGACCTTGCTCACGGCGTACGGCGACAGGGGCCGCAGCGGGTTGGTTTCCTTGATCGGCAATTCCTCCGGGGAGGCGAGGCCGTACTCCTCGCTGCTCCCCACGGCAAGGAAACGGGGGCTGATCTTGAGCCCCCGGATGGCCTCGAGCAGGTTCACCTGGGAGAGAATGTTCGTGGTCAGCGTCTCCGCGGGCGCCTGCCAGGAGGCCCCCACGAAGCTCTGGGCGGCGAGGTGGATCACGTAGGTCGGATTCGCCGTCTCCACGAGGGTGCGCACAGAGGAGAGA
>MGBT01000143.1:38575-53179 GCA_001788395.1 Candidatus Rokubacteria bacterium GWA2_70_23 | reverse complement strand
CGGTCTTGCTCCGCCACCGCGCGGAGCCGAACACCTCGGCTCCGCGGGCCAGCGCGAACTCCGTCATGTGACTGCCGACGAACCCCGTGATCCCCGTGATCAGCACTCGCATCCGTGTCTCTCTCCTACCCCCAGGGCTGTCGCGCATCTGCGCGCGAAATAAAACACATTATACCCTAGGCCTCTCGCGGTCCTCCGCTGGAAAACTCCCGGCCGCCTGGCGGTAGAGATCGGCGATCTCAGCCGCCATGCGATCGGCCGAGAAGTGGCGGGCGACTCGCTCCCGACCCGCAGCACCCATGAGACGGCGCCTGGGCTTGTCCCCCAGGAGCAGAGCGATCGCCTCCGCCAGTGCCGCCGGATCCCGTGGGGGGACCAGGAGCCCGGTCACGCCGTCCTCCACCACGTCCACGTGTCCCGGCACCCGGGTGGCGACCACGGGCAGCCCACACGCCATGGCCTCGAGCAGCGTGAGCGGCAGCCCCTCGCCCAGCGAGGCCGAGACGAAAACGTCCATGGCCGGCAGGCACCGCGCCGCATCTGGAATGCCTCCGGCGAACACCACCTGCCTGGTCATCCTCAGATCGTGGGCGCGCGCATGCAGCCGCCGCTCCTCCCTTCCGTGGCCGACGAGGAGAAGGGCGACCTCCGGCACGCGCCCGGCCAGGGCCGGGAAGGCGTCCAGCAGGACATCGAGCGCCTTCACCGGGTCGAAGCGGGCGATGGTGCCGATGACCAGCGCCCCCTGCGGCAGGGCGAGAGCCTCCCGCGGCAGCAAGCGCTCCGCCGCGAGCGCCCGCACCCTCGCGGCGTCGATGCCGTTGACGATGACGCGGGAGCGCCCCTCGGGCATGAGCCCGAGGCGCCGGGCCTCACGCGCCTGGCTCTCGGAGACGTGGACGAGCGTGTGGGAGAGGTGTGAGAGCCCGCGCTCGAGGGCGAGGTACGCGAAGCGCAGGCCCGCCGGGTAGCCCGCGTAGTGCAGGCCGTGGAAGGTGTGGATGGCGGGGATGCCGGTCGCGCGGGCGGCGAGCCTGCCGTAGAGCCCGGCGCCCTTGCCGTGGGAGTGGACCAGCTCGGTCCCGCGCTGGCGCACGAGGCGCACGACAGCTCTGAGGGCGCCGAGCGAGAGCCGGTCCGCGGCCACCTCCACCACGTCGGCGCCGAGCCGCTGGAAGGCCTCGACGTACGGACCGCCCGGAGGCGCGCCCACGGTGATGGCGAACTCCGTCGGCGGCAGCCGCGCGATCACGTCGTGGACATGCGCGGGGCCGCCGCCGAGGCTCGACGACACCAGGAGCTCGAGGACGCGCAGCGGGGCCGGCATGTCAGCGCCTGAGCGCGATCCGCAGGCCGCGCCGCAACGCGGGGGGCAGCGCCAGCGCCGCCGTCGGGCGGAGCGCGTGGACCACGCACCACCACGGGTAGTCGCCGCGCCGGATCGCCTCCCAGCGCACTCGCGCCTCCGTGCGCAGACGGTCGCCCTCGCGTTCCACCGAGATCCGCCCCGGTCGGAGCCGCCTCACCACGAGCACATCATCCAGGTTCGCGAGACGCGTGGCGCGACTCATGCGCATCCAGAGATCGTAGTCTTGCGCCACCGGAAGCGCCTCGTCGTAACCGCCCGCCTGCTCACAGAGGGCGCGCCTCAGCATGACGGAGGAGTGGACGAACGGGTTCTCGCGGATCAGCGCGCGCCTCAGCGCCGCATCGTGCCGCGGCGGGCGGACCACGCGCACCTCGCGCCCCAGAGCGTCCACCTCGCGCGCGGCCGTGCCCAGGAGCCCCACCCCGGGGTGGGCGTCGAGGAAATCCCGCTGGCGCGCCAGACGCTCGGGAAGCGCGAGGTCGTCGGCATCGAGCCGTGCCACGAGGGACGCGCGGGCCAGTCCGAGCCCCCGGTTCAGCGCGCGCGTGAGCCCCTGGGCCTCCCGGCGCTCTACCCGGAGCCGGGGATCCCGGACCGCCTCGAGCACTGCGAGGGTTGCGTCAGTCGAGCCGTCGTCGATCACGATGAGCTCGAGGTCTCCGGCTGTCTGGGCGAGCACGCTCTCCACCGCCTCCCGGACCCAGGGCGCGCCGTCCCTCACGGCCATCAGGACCGACACGGCGGGGGCCGGGCCGGTCACCGGCCGGTCCGACGGGCTTCGACGGCGAGCACAGCGGCCCAGTGCCGCAGCCCGGGAAGGCGCCCGATCACGCGCTCCCACTGGAAGCGGCGGCGCGCGTCGGGGATGAGCCGCCGGGAGTACGGGATCCAGAAGCCCGAGATCCGCACCTCGTCGAAGCCTCCGTGCCGGCAGAGCGCGCGGACCTCGCGGCGGGTGAGGAAGTCGTGGGTCGCCCAGTTCTGCTCGCGCGTCCAGAACTCGGCCGCGCGGTACTCCGCCAGGTACTTCCTGGCCAGCCGGGCCACGCGGCGCAGGTTGTGGTGCGGCTCGACCATGAAGAGCCGCCCCCCGGGCCGGACCGCTCGCCCGAGCGCCGCGAAGACCTCGGGGCGCCGGTGGAAGTGGTGGAGGCTCTGGATGACGAGCGCCGAGTCCACGGAGCCCGGCGCGACGGCGCCGTCCAGCTCGAAGGCCGTCGCCGCCACGACGCGCACGTTGGCCAGCCCCTCGGCCCGGCAGCGCTCGCGGAGCACGCGCTGCATGTCGGGCACTGGCTCGACGGCCAGGACCGAGCTGGCGCGGCGGGCAATCAGGCCCGTGAAGTAGCCGCTGCCGGCGCCGAGCTCGAGCGCGTGGCCGTAGCCCTCCGGCGCCCAGACCTCGCCGACGAGGGCGCGGGCGGGGTACTCGTGCTGCTCCTCCCCGGCGTAGCGGTGGATCCGGTCGTAGGCCCTGGCCCCTTCCCCCGAGTAGAGGCCCTCGTTGAACCCGCGGTTGATGCGATCCAGCTTGCCCCGCGACGCCGGCGAGAGGAGGGCGACCTTGAGCGGGTGCGGCAGCACGAGGTACAGGAGGTAATTCCGGCGCCCGATCTCGATGCGCATCATCGCTTGCGGAAGAGGAGGTTGTAGTACGGAAGCGCCAGGGAGGGCGCCCGCCCGAACGCGCGCAGCGCGCCGACCAGCACCGCGAAGAGAGGAAGCAGCGCCCGGCGCCTCCGCGAGCGCGCGGTGGCGCGGAAGAACGCCCAGCCGTAGCCGGCCTCTTCCGTCAGGTCCTCGAGCCCCACCCAGCCGGAGGACGGCAGGCAGTCCCGGAACGTCGCGTTGCGCCAGCCGGTGCCGTCACGGGTGAAGCCGGCGATGGACACGTCCCTGAACCTGCGGGGCCGACAGAGCCGCGCGTACCGGTACGCCAGCCCCGGAGGCAGCCACTGCACCAGCGGCAGCCCGATGGAGTGCGTCTCGAATGGGAAGAGCCGGTTCGGCGTGTCGAGGATGACGATGTGGCCGCCCGGAGCCAGCACGCGGTAGTACTCGTCGACTTGCGCCCGCCGATTCCGGACGGGCAGGTGCTCGATCACCCCGGTGACGACCACGAGATCGAAGGCGCCGCCGGCGTAGGGCAACCGGCGCGTCTCGTCGTTTCCAAGGAGCGCCACCTCTCGCACCTTGCCGAGCCCCAGGTCCTCCACCTTGGTCCGGACGATGGCGACGAAGGCCGGATCCGTGTCGAACGTCACGATGCCCGCGACCTCCGGCTGCTCGGCGAGGTACTCGGTCATGTGGCCGAACGAGCATCCCACCTCCAGCACGGAGAGGTCCCTGGCCCCGCGGCCTCGGAGGCACTGGAACAGCGGGTCCAGGAAGTGCCGACCCCGGGACGTCTTGAAGGGGAAGTAGAGGGGGGCCCGGCGGGCGCCCTTCCGCTCGATCAGCATCCGGATGACGCGCTCGCTGTAGCCCGTGGCGTGCTCGACTCCGCCGACGGTGAGGACGCGCCGGTCGCCGAGGTCCACGAGGCGGTAGGGCGGCTCGCTCATGGCCCGGAGTATAGCAACGGCGGGCTCACCGCTTGACGGCGACCGCCAGGATCATGTGGCCGAGGAAGCGCAGGGTGGGCGGCGCGTAGAGGAGACCGCGCAGGAGCCGCCTCAGGCCCGCGCGGGTCCCGATCGGCCGCGGCGGCCCGCCGGCGGAAGGGAGAGCGGCGGGGGAGCCGGCGATCCCCCGCGGAGCCGGACGCGCCCGGCCCGCGAGACGGCGGAGGGCCTTTCGTGGAATGCGGGCGGGGTCATAGGGATGGAGGGACGTGACCTCGAAGCCGCGAGCCGCGAGGAACCGGCGCACTTCGCCCCGCGTGAATGCGAACTGGTAGAACTCACCGCCGGCGGCGCGGATCCGCCGGCTCCGGCGGGCCAGCCAAGGACCGAGCAGCCGGCGGAGACCGTTCCGGTAGGGCACCGAGAGCAGGAGGACACCGCCCGGCGCCAGCACCCGCGCCGCCTCGGCCAGGATCGCGTCGGGCCCACCAGGATCGTGCTCGACGACGCCCAGCGAGAGGTAGGCGCCGGTGGAGCCGTCCTTGACGCCGAGAGCGCGGAGGTCCATCACGGCCAGCGGGGCGCCCGCGCGCGCCCCCTCGCGCACCGCCTCGAAGCTCCAGTCCGCGCCCACCGCGGCGCGCCCGCGCTCTCTCAGCAGGAGCACGTACTGGCCGAGCCCGCAGCCCGCCTCGAGGAGGCGCCCGCCGTCGGGCAAGTGCCGCTCGATGAGATCGGTGAGCGGTGAGCGGCGCGCGACGGCAAGGAGCTCCGCGACGGTGTGCCCGCCCCAGTGCTCGCTCCAGAACTCCGAGGTGGCCCCGCGCGAGTAGTAGGCGAGCGGCATGCCCTACCGCCGCCCCACGTCCTCGAGGACCGCGATCTCCCGCGCCACCAGCCGCTGGAGGTCGTAGCGCTCGACGACGAGGTCCCGACCCGCCCGTGACAGCGCGGCGGCGAGCCCCGGCTCGGTGAGCACGCGCACGAGACAGGCCTCCAGCTCCTCGCGCTTGTTGGGATCGAAGAGGAGCCCCGTCTTGCCGTGGGTGATGAGGGAGCGGTTTCCCTCGCAGTCCGACGCCACGCAGGGCCGCCCGCAGGCCATGGCCTCCAGCAAGACCTTGGGGTGCCCCTCGGTGAACGAGGCCAGGACGAAGACGTCGGCGTCGGCGTAGACCTCCGGCAGCCTCCGCTGGTCCACCACGCCGAGGAACTCCATGTCGACCCCAAGTTCCTTCTTCAGGGCTTGGAGCTCTTCCTTCAAGGGGCCGGAGCCGGCCGTGACGAGCTGGACACCGGCCCCGATCTTGGCGTCCACCGCGGCTCCGACGGACGGTGTTGCCTCCACCACCGTGCGCAGGTTCTTCTCCTCGGACAGGCGCCCGACGTAGAGGACCCGGCGCGTCCGGCCCTGGGGGCGCTCTCCGGCGGCTTCGCGCGGGGCAAAGAGCCGCGTGTCCACGCCGTTGGGGATCAGCTCCACCCGGCGGGCGCCCAGCGCAAGAGCCCGGGTGCGAAGCTCCTCGGTGGTCGCGATCACCGCGGCGGCACGCCTGAGCCCCCTGTGCTCCACCACGGCCTTGAGCCAGCGCTTCGGTCCCGGACGGGAGAGCCGGCCATACGAGAAACCGTAGGTCGTGACATAGGGCGTGCCGAAGCGCCTGTTGGCGTCCATGGCCGGGATCACGCCGGTCACCTGGAACACCCTGAGCACATGGCAGGCACGGAACTCGGCGGCGTGGGCCCGGGTCATCATGCGGGCCCGCCAGCCGCGCCACTGCGGTCGCCCGGGGTTGAGCACGGTCACCCGCCCGAGCAGCGCCGCATCGTCGGTGAACTCGGCCAGCGATTCCTGCAGGTAACTGAAGTAGTAGACCCGGTCGAAGACGCGCGCATAGGGGCGCAGGTAGCCGTCGATGAGCCGCGACTGCTGGCCCGTCGTCGCCAGCTCCCTGATGCCGCCGCCCAGGGCGGGCAGGAGTCCCACCACCATCAGCGCCGCTTCCTCGCCACCACGCGGAAGCCCGTGCTCTCGGCCGGGCGCTGCACCGCCCCCTCGCGCTTCCACCGGCTCAGCCTGTCGTAGAGGGAGAGCGACAGCCCCCCCGCCGCGTCGATGAGCCCGGCCCACGGCGTGTCCAGCACGACGGGCATCACGGGCCCATCCGGCTCGAAGCCGCCCTGGCGCAGCTCGGCCAGGAACTCGTCGCGGTTGTACTCGATCTTGTGGTCGGGATCCGAGTAGGCGAAGAGCCCGGCATCGCGCAGCCTCCGCCGCCAGCGGGTGTCCCGGTTGGGCGCGGAGACGAGGAGCCGGCCCGGGTCCTTGAGCACGCGGCGGATCTCCCCGAGCACGGCGACGCGCGGATCGAGGTGCTCGATGACGTCCAGGAACAGGGCGGCGTCGAAGGTGCGGTCGGGAAACGGGAAGCGCCCGGTGATGTCCCAGGCGAAGATGCGGGCCTTGCCGAGACGCCGCTCGCGGATCTCCCGCGCGGCGATCCGGAGCTGGGGCAGATCGTGGTCGAAGCCGATGATGGACCGGCAGCGGGCCGCGGCGCGCACCAGGTGGCCGCCGTTGCTGCAGCCCACATCGAGCACGAGATCCGTCGGGCGGAGCGACGGCAGGTACCAGTCGTGCCACGGCTGCTCGACGAGGTGCTTCGGGTGGATGGCGTAGGGGCGCTTGCCGGTGAGCCGGACGAGCCGCACGCCCACCGACTTCCCCCGGCGGTTCACCAGGTCCACTCCGCGCACGACGAAGCGTGCGAGCGGGTTCACGCGGCGCGCCCGCCCCGGCGGCGCCGCCACGCCTCGATCGTCCGCTCGTACACGCGCCGGGTGCCCTCCACGCAGCGCTCCCAGCGGAAGAGCCGCTCCACGCGCTCGTGTCCCGCCGCGCCGAGCGTTTCGCGGAGGGCGCGGTCTCCGAGAAGAAGGAGCAGCCGCTCCACGAAGCGATCCGGCGCTGCCGGATCGCAGACGAAGCCCGCCTCGCCGTCCCGCACCAGCTCGGGGATGGAGCCGCGGTCCGAGGCGACCACCGGCAACCCGGAGGACATGGCCTCGGCCACCGTGAGCCCGAACCCCTCCATGGCCGAGGGGAACCAGAAGACGTCGCCGAGGTTGAAGTGCGCGGCCTTCTCGGCCTCGGGCACGTAGCCGGTGAACACCACGCTCCCCTCCAGGCCGAGCCGCCGCGCGTGCCGGCGCAGGTCCGGGAGCAGCGGCCCGCCCCCCGCGACCAGCAGCCTGGCATCGGGGCGGCGGGCGACCACGGGTCCCCAGGCGTCCAGGAGAAGGAACAGGTTCTTCCGCGGCTTGAGCCCGCCGAAGAAGAGCACCACGAGCCGGTCGCGAAGCCCGTAGCGCTCGACGAGGTCCGCCCGCCGCGGCCGGGGCGCGAAGACGGCATCCACGCCGTAGTACACGACGGACACGTGATCGGTCCGCACGCCGAGCTCCTCGGCAAGCTGGCGGCGGCCGAACTCGCTGCCGACCACGACGGCATCCGCACCCTCGACGACGCGCTTCTCGATGAGGCCGTTGAGCGGGCTCCGGTCCAGATGGTGGTGGTGGGCGACCACCGGCACGTCGAGGACGAAGCGGCGCCGCGCCCACAGGGCCGAGGGCCCGATGTAGCGGAGGGAGTGGACTCGGAGCAGGTCGAAGCCGACCGTGTCGTGCACGCGCTTGATCGCCCGCGGCACCACGGTGGGGGCGACCCACCAGCGCAGCCCTCGGCCGATGGGGAAGCGGTGGATGGTCCAGTTGGGCACGCCCTCCGGATGGGGCTTGCCGCGGGCCAGGATGATCTCGCAGCGCACCCCGTCGCGCCCGAGCCTCACGAGGAGCTCGCGCTCGTAGGTCTCCCCGCCCGAGGTGGTCTCGGGGGCGATCCCGCAATGAGGCGAGCAGATGTGGAGATCTTCGTCTCGCCTGAACGCCGAAGACTCCGGTGCGCGGTCTGGCCTCTTCGCCGCTTCGCGGCTCATCGGGGCGTCCGGGCAACGGTGGGCTGGACCGTCGACGGCTTGCCCGCGACGATGAGGTAGCCGCCGACGAAGGAGGCCAGCGCAGAGCGCTGCACGCGTGCCGAGCCGTCGAGCCTCGCCAGGAGATCCAGCAGCGGGAAGGTCAGGTAGCCGGGCCAGCGCAGGGGCCGCGGCGCCCTCAGCACCAGGAAGCGCAGGAGCCCCGCCAGGTGAGTGAAGTACCCGCCCTGCGGCGCGATGGTCAGAGGCGTGAGCCCGGCCTCGCCCAGGCACCGCTCCCACATGCTGCGGGTGAAGCGCGCATAGTCCTCGGGGTCGGCATGCAGTCGCTCGAGAAAAGGCACCGTCGCGACGAGCCGCCCGCCCGGGCGCAGCACGCGCCGGCACTCGGCGAGCGCGCGCGCGGCATCGGGGACATGCTCGAGGACCTCGGTGGCCTTCACCGTGTCGAAGACCGCCTCGTGGAACGGCAGGGCCTGGATGTCCACGGCGACGTCGGGACCGCCCGAGAGATCGAGGTCGGCGACGATCCAGCGCGCTCCCGCCGGCGGCCGGAAGACGCCGCGACGCCGGCCGCCGCCCACGTCGAGCACTCGGCCCTCGAAGCCGGGATCAAGGGCCTCGAGATCGGCGTCCACGCGCTTGCGCCGGTAGGAGACCCGGAGATAGTAGGCGAGCCCGCGCGTCATGCTTCCCTCCGCGCGGCGGCGGCATAGGCGTCGAGGAGGGAGGCGATGATCCGCTCCTCGCTGAACACCAGGGCGGCGCGCCGCCTGGCGGCTTCTCCCATCCGAGCGCGGCGGGCCGGATCGCGCAGCAGCGCCGAGATGGCCTCGCCGAGGGCGCGCGCGTCCTCCCGCGGCACAAGGAGCCCCGTCACCCCATCCTCCACCGCCTCGGGCGTGCCGCCGACGGCCGTGGCCACGACGGGCCGGCCGAGCTGCATGGCCTCGAGGAGCACGCGGCTCAGGGGCTCGGGCCAGCTCGACGGCACCACGACCACCTCGGCGGCGCGGTAGAGCGCGAAGAGGTCAGGCTGAGGGATCGAGCCCAGCACATGGAGATCGTCGCGCGGCGGGACCGACAGATCCCCTTTGCCCGCCAGCGCGAAGCGGGCCTCCGGGACGGCGCGCCGCACCGCCTCCATGGCCTCGATGAACACGCGCGTCCCCTTCCCGAGCGAGAGCTTCCCCGCGTAGAGGACGAGCGGGCCCGGGCCGATGCCCAGCCGCCGGCGCACCGCCAGCGCCTCCTCCTCCGTCGGCAGGCTGACCCGCGGCGGCAGCGTGTGAACCACTCCCCGCCGAGCTGCGTCCACGAGCCGCTCCGGGTAAATGGCGAGGATCCCGCGGCTCACGCCGATCACGCCCTGCACTCTCCGGAGCGCCGCCGAGCGGAGCCGCTGGTCGAGCCACGAGAGCAGGAGCGACAACCGCGCCCGCTGCCGCCCGAGCCATGAGGCCCCGGGCATGTAGTGCTCGAAGAAGAAGGGCACGCACTTGCCGAGATATTGCCCGGTGTGGCAGTCGAAGGTCGCAGCGCGCTCGAAGAGCGGACAGAGGCCGAGGGGACAGAGGAGCCCCGTGTCCCGGATGGTGGCCACCACCGGGCGGTGAAGCGCCCGCCCCGCCAGCCACGACGGCACGAGCGTGCCCTTGCCCTGGCTGTGGATGACGCCTGCCCCCGCCGCGCGGCCCGCGCGCCAGAGCTGCCAGGCGAAGTAGAGGTAGAAGAGCGGATTGCGGTGGGCGAACCAGCCGGCCTCGGTCTGGCCGGGAGCGAGCTTCACCGGGAAGGGCACGCGGATCACGCTCACGCCCTCCCGCTCCTCGCGGGCGGGCGCCCCGTAGTTCGGCGTCACGACGACGACGCGGTGCCCCCGGCGCACGAGCGCCTGCGCCCAGGCCGCCGCGCTCCACTCGGCGCCGCCGGGCGCGAATGGCGGGTAGTACTCGGCGGCGAAGAGGATGGCGCTCACGGCTTCCTCCCCACGCACTCGATATAGGGCGTCGCGCCCGAGAGCCGATAGTAGAACGCGAGCGGGCGCCGGAGGGGCCCGCCCGATTCGCGCGCCGGCTCGCCGGCGAGGAAGCGGATGGCGGTGACGCCCTGGGCCCGGAGCGCGCGCGCGAGCGCTCCCGGGGTGAGGCGCCGGAGCGTGCGGAGATAGGCCGTGGGCCGGCCGCGGAGCCGGAGATAGAGCCGTCCCAGCGCCTGCGGCAGGAACGGGGCCCAGAGGAGCTTGTAATGCCCCTCGTACCAGGACCACGCATTCGGGGTGTGCAGGTACACGGTGCCCCCCGGGCGGGTCACGCGCGCCATCTCCCCGATGGTGTCCTCGACGGAGGCCACGTGCTCGATGGCCGAGAAGCAGTAGACGAGGTCGAAGACGCCGTCCCGGAAGGGCAGCGCCTCGGCGACCGCGCGGACATACTGCCCGCCGGTCTTCTCCCGCTTGAGGGCGCAGATGGCCATGGCCGCGCGGTCGGCGTCCACGCCGACGGCGCGGGCACCGGCCTCCAGCGCCACCACGTTGAAGCCGCCGGTGCCGCAGCCGACATTGAGCACCCGCCCGCGGAGCGGCGCCTCACCGACCGCGCCGCGCAGGCGCTCGAGCCGCTGCCGCTCCTGCCGCTCCTCGTCCTGGCGAAGCGCCACCAGGGCGGACCAGTCCGGGATGCCGAGGATGTCGCGATAGTAGATCGTGTAGTAGTCGCGTACCCGCTCGCGGAGCTCGGTGTCGACGCTCAACCGGACTTCCGCCTCATCCGAGGCGGGCCAGCAGCCCGTCGACGACGGCCTGCCGCTCATCATGCGAGATGCCCACCGAGCAGGGCAGCGAGAGGCCGCGGGCGTACAGGCGCTCGGCCAGCTCGAGCCGGTAGGTCTGCGCGAGGTGGAACACCGGCTGCAGGTGGAGCGGGCGCCAGAGCGGGCGCGCCTGGATGCCGTCGGCGTTGAGGCCGCGCAGGAGCGCGCGCACATCACGAGAGCGCGCCTCGTCGAGAAGGACGGAGGGCATCCAGTAGCTCGAGCGGGCCCAGGGCGCCTCGGTGAAGACGTGGAGGCCCTCGACCCCGCCGAGCGCCTCCTGGTAGAAGGCCGCCGTCGCGCGCTTGGAGGCCAGGAAGGCCGGCAGCTGCTCGAGCTGGGCCACGCCGAGGGCGGCATGGAGATTGCTCAGGCGGTAGTTGAAGCCGACCTCGTCGTGGACGAATTCCAGCGCATCTCCACGGGCCTGAGTGGTGAGCGAGCGCACCCGCGCCGCGAGCCCGGCATCCCGCGTGAGGACCATGCCGCCGCCGCCGGCGGTGATGATCTTGTTGCCGTTGAAGGACAGGCACGACAGGAGCCCGTCGGCGCCCGCGCGGCGGCCCCGGTACTCGGCCCCCAGCGCCTCCGCCGAGTCCTCCACGAGCGCGATCGGGTAGCGCCGGCAGAGATCGAGCAGCGGGTCCACGTCGCATGGGTGGCCGTAGAGGTGCACGGGCAAGAGCGCGCGCACCACCCTGCCGGTGCCGCGATTCACCACCCGCCCGTCCTTGACGAGGCACTCGCGGGCGAGGAAGTCGGCGGTCTTCTCCGGGTCCATCCCCCAGGACACCGCCTCCGAGTCCATGAAGACCGGGTGGGCGCCGCAGTAGACGATCGCGTTGACCGTGGCGACGAAGGTGAAGGTGGGGACCAGCACCTCGTCGCCCGGCTCGACGCCCGCCGCCCGGAGCGCCACGTGGAGCGCCGCCGTCCCGTTCACCGTGGCCACGGCATGGGGCACGCCGAGGCAGGCCGCCATCTCGCGCTCGAAGCGCGGGACGAAAGGCCCGGCCGAGGACACCCAGTTGGTGTCGAGGCACTCCTTCAGGTACTTCCACTCGTTGCCCGCGAGATGCGGGACCGCGTTGGGGATCAACCGCCGAAGCTCCGTCACCGCTTCTTCCCCTGGCGTGGGCGCCCCTCGCGCTCCCACCACGTCCGGTACCACTCGAAGGTCTCCCCGACGCCCGAGGCGAGCGAGACCTTGGGGCGGAAGCCCGTGAGCGAGCGCAGGCGGGCGATGTCGGGACAGCGGCGGGCCACCGAGCCCGCCGGCGCCGGCAGGCGCTCGATGGCGGGAGCAAAGCCGGCGGTGCGCAGGATCAGCGCCAGGAGGGCCTCGATGCCGATCTCCTCGCCGTCATTGCCGATGTTCACGATCTGCCCCCAGGCCGCCTCCGTCGTCACGAGCCGCGTCATGGCCTCCACCGCATCCGTCACGTGGCAGAAGGCGCGCCGCTGCTCGGCCCCGTAGAGCCGGAACGGGTCCTCCCGGCGGATCGCCCGGAGCGACAGCTCGGGGATCACGTGGTCGGCCCCCATCCGCGGGCCATACACGTTGTGGAAGCGCCCGATCACGTAGCGGAACCCGCGGGCGCGCGCGCCGTGGATCACCGCGGCCTCGCCGAGGATCTTGCTGGCGGCGTAGGCGAAGCGGGGCGCCCGGATATCCGGGACCGAGAGCGGCACCTCTTCGGGCGTCGGCACGGGCAGCGTGCCCGCCTCGACCCCGCCGGCGTACGTCTCGCTCGTGGACGCGAAGAAGAGCATCTCGTCGCGGCCGGGAAGCCAGTCGAGCAGGTTGAGCAGGGAAAGCGTGTTGACGCGGATCACCCGCGACGGATCCGTCTCCACGTTCCTCACGCCCACGACGGCGGCGAGCATGTACACCTGGTCCCAGTCCCGCTGGAGCGGGTTGAGCGCGCGGGGATTGGTCAGATCGGCCTGGAGCAGCGTCACCTGGTTGCCCGCGCAGAGGGCCTCGATGGCGGCGTCCCGGCGGCCGCGCGAGAGGTCGTCCGCCAGCGTGATGGTGTGCCCCTCGGCCGCCAGCCGGGAGGCGAGGTGGTAGCCGATGAAGCCCGCCCCCCCGACGATCAGCACCCTAGCCATAGAGGCCTCGATCACGCGTGCGCCGCGGCGAGGGCCGAGCAGACCAAGGCCCGAGGGAGGCGCCGGCCGGAGACGTACGTGGGTGTACGTCGAGGACCGGCGCCGACCGAGAACGCAGGGATGCGACGGCCATCGGCGCGGCGCTAGCCATAGCCGATTCCCGCGTAACGGACACCAGCCGAGCGGACGACGTCCTCGTCGAGGACGCGCCAGGCGTCGTACAGCACCGCCGGGCGCCTCAGCGTCGCCAGGAGCCTCGTCAGGTCGAGCGAGGCGTACTCGGGGTGATTGCTCGTCAAGAGCACGGCGTCGGCGCCCGCGAATCCCGCCTCGGGGGTCACGGGCTCGGCGCCGAGCCCGCGGAGGGTGTCCGCGGCCACCAGGAAGTCGTGGCCCCGGAGCGAGAGGCCGGCCGCGCGGAGGAGCGGGAGCATGGACGCGATGGGCGCGCCGCGCATGTCGTCGGTCGGGGGCCAGCCCTTGTAGGCCCAGCCCAGCACGCAGAGGCGGGCGCCCTCGGTGGAGCCGCGGGTCTCGCGGATCAGGGCGATCAATCGCTCGGCGACCTCGAGTGGCAGGCGCTCGTTGAGCGCCCGCGCCTGCCCCACGAGCCAGGGCGTATAGCCTGCCCCGCGCGCCGCGCTGATGAGGATATAGGGATCCTTCGACAGGCAGCCGCCGCCCACAAAGCCGGGTCTCGCGAGATCGGGGCGGGGGTACTCCACGTTGGCGGCGCGGATCACCTCCAGGGGGTCCAGACCCCAGCGCTGCGCGAGGAGCGCCACCTCGTTGCCGAAGGAGTAGATGACGTCCGTGTGGGCATTGTTGACGAGCTTCACCAGCTCCGCCGTCTCGAGCGTGGCGACAGGCACCACGCGCCTCGCGAGCCGCGAGAAGAGGGCGGAGGCCGCCTCCCGGCTCTCGGCATCCACGCCGCCCACCACCTGGGGCAGCTCCTCGAGCTCGCGCAGCGCCTGCCCCTGGATCGTGCGCTCGGGGGCGAAGGCCAGGCGGGCCCGGCCCCAGCACGCGACGAGCTCGGGCAGCACCACGGACCGCGTCGCCCCCACCGGGACCGTGGAGCGGACGATCACGAGCGTGTCGGGCCCCGACCGCTCGGCCACGTGGCGTGCGGCCAAGCGGAGGTTGTCGAGCTGGGGCGCGTGAGTGTCGGGAGCCACGGGCGTCGAGACGCAGATGACGGCCGCGTCGACGCCGCCGGCCGGGAGCGCAGGCGCCACATGGATGCGCTCACCGAGGAATGCCCGCAGCCCACCCTCCACCCCCGGCTCGAAGAGGTGCGCGCGTCCCTGGCCAAGGGCCTCGAGCACCGCCGGTGAGGTATCCACGCCGTGCACCGTCAGACCCTTCTTCGCCAGCGCGACGGCCAGCGTGAGCCCCACGTAGCCCAGCCCGATGACGCCTACAGTGGTCAATCGAGCAGCCCCTCGGCGACGTCGCGCTTGGCCTTCTCGAGGTCTCCGTGCTGGCCCACGTCGAGCCAGTACTCGCGGATCAGGTAGGCGGACACGGGCAGGCCGTGGGCGAGCAGCAAACGGATCAGGTCGGTGGCGTCGAAGTACTGCCGCGGGGGGATGAAGGCGATGGCGGATGGGTCCAGGAGGTAGATCCCGGCATTGACCGGGAACTCCTTCCGCGGCTTCTCCTGCACCTGCATCACTCGCGCGCCCTGAAGCGTGAACTCGCCGTACGGGATGTCCACCTGGTGGAGCGACACGCCCACGGTCAT
>MGBT01000143.1:3666-38563 GCA_001788395.1 Candidatus Rokubacteria bacterium GWA2_70_23 | reverse complement strand
TCGGGCTCCTCGACGTAACCGAGCCGCACCCCGAGGCGCCGGCCGTCGCCGAGCTGGGCGCGGATCATCTCGGACTTGTGGTGGACGGCGATGAGCACCTCACGGACGCCGGAGCGCTCCAGCCGCTCGATGAGGATCTCGACGAGGGGGCGCCCGCCCACGCGCAGGAGCGGCTTGGGCGTCTCCTCGGTGAGCGGCCGGAGCCGCGTCCCGAGCCCCCCCGCCATGATGACCGCCGAGGCGGGCAGCGGGCGGGGCGCGGGCGCGGCGTCCAGGAAGACCACGTCCACGAGGCGGCCGCCGCCGTCCATGATGGGCAGGTGCCGGATGGTCCGGGCGCGCATGAGCGCCACCGCCTCCTCGTACCCCATGCCGGGACGGCCCACGATGGGCGAGGCGTTCATGCTGTCGCTCACCGGGCTGTCCAGCGCCGCGCCGCGCAGCAGCGCCTTGCGAATGTCGCCGTCGGTCACGATGCCGAGCAGGCGGCCGTCGGGATCCGTCACCAGGGCCACCTGGCAGCTGTTCTTGGTGATGGCCTCGATGGTCTGGCGGATCGTCGTGGTCGGGGCCACGCAGAGGTTCTCGGGGAGATTGATCATGGCGCGATGGGCTCTCCCGCATGATAGACAATGCGCGCCTCATCCTCAAACCATCCGCGCACCATCAGAACGTCCCCAGCCGGCGCCCGCGGCGCCTGTACCGGCCCCGCTCGCGCACCATCACCTCCCGCCAGAGCCCGAAGAGGGCGGACACCACCGACGTGAAGTTCTTCCAGGAGAGCGCCTTGGAGACGCCGTGCTCGCGCGCCTGGATCTCGATGCCCACCTGGACCCAGTCCACCCCGCTGCGGGCGGCCTTGACCACCGCCTCGGTCTGGTAGGAGAAGCCGTCGGTCGTGATGGGGATCCGCCGGAGGACCTCCGTGCGGAAGATGTTGGTCCCGTTCGTGTAGCGGAATCGCGTGTCGAAGAGCGCGTTCACCGTCCAGACGTACAACCGCGAGAGCAGCCGCCGCGCGGTGCCGCGCACCACCGCGTTGGTGACGAAGAAGACCACGAGGTCAGCACGAGCGGCGTGCTGCGCCCCGCGGACGATCTCGTCCACCCGCGTCTCGTTGTCGCCGGGGATGAGGAGGTAGTGCTCCCCGCGCGCCTCCTTGAGGCCGGCCTTGTAGATCCCGCCGATGTTCAGGCGCCGGGGATTGTGGAAGGCCCGCACCCGCCCGTCGCGGCGCGCGAGGTCCTCGGCCACTCGCCCCGTGGCGTCGGTCGAAGCGTCGTCGAAGACCAGCACCTCGAGGAAGCCGCCCCCGCGGCCGAACTCGCCCAGGATGGCCTCGACCGTCGGGGCGAGGTTGGCTTCCTCGTTGAGCGCAGGAACGACGACGGAGAAGCTCGGGGTCACCTGGAGCAGCCGCGACTCACGCGATGGGGGAGATCGGACGCGGGCGGCCCCCGACCTCGGCGCTCAGCACGGGCACCGGGGCGAGGTCGCCCGGTGGAGGAAGCGGGGGGGGGGCGTGAGCGGCGCGGGGGCGGGCGGGCGCGCGGCCTTTTCGCGCGAGCGCCGGGACGGCGGCGAGGGCCTGGGCGTAGGGCTCGTCGGGATCGATCCCTTGCCGGATGAGCCGCCGGCGACGGATCCAGTACTCCACCACCGACAGTGCCCGCGAAAACGGGGCCCGCTTGCCGGCCAGGCGCACGAGGTCCAGGCTCAGGTGAAAGACCATCCCCCAGAGCGCCGCGAGGAGGAGCCCCGAGTGCCACCAGAAGGCGCCCGCCGCAACGAGCAGGAAGCATTCGATCGTGTGGAACAGGCTCAGCCCCACGAAGGCCCCTCCGCGGATTCGCGCATAGAGGTGGTCGTGATAGGCGAACATGCCGCGGGCGCCGAAGTCCCGGAACCCGTTCCGGTAGACGTAGTCGAGGTGGTGGTCCACGTCGATCAGGACGGACGCGGCCCAGAAGGCGAGGCTGCCCGACGCGCCGAGGACGGGAGAGACGGCGAGCGCCGCCCCGCCCCCGAGGACGATGTGCTCGGGGAGCGTCACGAGCCCGGGTCCGGCGGCGGCCCGCCGAGGGTCTGGCCCGTGGGCCGGTCGAGGCGCAGCGTCTTGCGGTACAGGAGCTTGTGCGGCGAGCGCTTCCGCCACTCCCGCTGGATGCTGTAGGCGAGGTTCCGGGCCAGGCTCCAGAGCGACAGCTTCAACGGGTACACGCGGAAGATGTTGAGGTAGCCCTTGGCCAGGTACCAGGGGAAGAAGTACAGCTTCGTCAGCGGCAGCTTCATCAGCACGTTGACCGTCAGATTCCGCAGCCACCGCGCGCTGGGGAACATCACGCAGAGGGGCCCGAGCAGCGAGAGGTTCTTCTGCATCAGGGCCTCTTTGGGCGTGAAGCAGGTGAACGGGCTCTCGGCCTGGTAGCTGAAGAACAGCTTGTCGAAGTCGCCGTCGAAGAAGCCGTGCTTCACCGCGTACTCGGTGAGCTCGCAGCCCGGGTAGGGGTGGAGCACCGGGAAGTCGGCATAGGTGACGCGGCAGCGGATGTTGATGTCCAGCGACTCGATGTCGTAGTCGATGGCCGTCTTGCCCTGCTGGGCCATGATCTCCTTGCGGACCGGGATGCCGAGGATCGTGTTGGCGAAGGTCACGATCCCGTTCTCCCAGCACAGGGTGTAGGCGTCCTCGATCTGCTGCTGCCGCATGTGCCGCTTCACGATGGTGTTCCGGACGTACTCGTTGCCCGCCTCGATGGACATGGTCAGCGAGTGGAGGCCGGCCCGCGTGAGCGCCGCCAGGTTCTCCCGCGTGAGCACGTTGGCGCGCGTCAGGCAGAAGAACGGCAGCCCCACCTCCCGCGGGTACACCTCGGCGAACTCCTCGAGCCAGGCGTCCACCTTCCGGTCGAGGATGAACATGTCGTCGTAGAACTTGATGAACTGCGTGGGCCAGCGCTCCTTGAGCTCCGCCAGCTCCGCGCACAGCCGCTTCACGCTGTAGCGGTTGTAGATGGGCCCCTTGCCCGCGTACATCACGTTGAACTTGGGCTCGAAGCAGTAGGTGCACTGATACGGACAGCCGCGGGAGGACATGAACGAGCGGAGGGGGAAGCGCGCCAAGTGCGTCTTCCGGTAGACCAGCTCCCGGTCGTAGAAGGGCAGGGTGTCGAGCACCGTGCGGCGCGGCCGGAGGAACGTCGGGTCCACCTCGAGGTCGTACTCGGGCCGGACGGAGGCGGCCGCCCCCGCGAGCTGGACGAGCTCGGAGGCCCGCGTGGTGGCGCGCAGCACCTTGGAGGCGTTGGCCCGCGTGACGATGTTCGGGATGGCGTCGATGCTCCGGCCGGCCTCGAGCGCGTCCAGCAGCTCCTGCCAGCCCTCGTCGCACTCCCCCACCCCGACGGCGTCGAAGTCGTGGGTCTCGATGAGACCGGGGAAGAAGGTCGGGTGCGGCCCGCCCATGATCGTGAAGATCTTCGGCGAGTACTGTTTCACCCGCTCGTTGGCGCGGAAGTAGGTCGTGTGCTCCCCGGTCTTGGCGCTGAAGGCGACCAGGTCCGGCTTGATCCGCCGCAGGTCGGCGTCGAGGTCGTCCGCGCTCAGGATGGTGAGGAAGGTCGAGTGCCCCCGCTGCTTGGCCAGCGCCGACAGGAGCTGGATGTTCATCGGGTCGATGTACTCGACGTCCCGCTCGACGAAGAGGACCTTCACGTCAGGCTCTCCCGCTCGACCCGGTGTCCTGTCCCGGGACGTGACCCCAGCGGGACGCGGAGAAACCCCGGACTAGAAGGGTCCATGGAAGTCCCTGGGCCGGGCGGGGGCTGGGCGCTCAGCCGATTCCTCGGGGAGGGCAACCTCCAGGCAGCGCCGCGCGGCCGCGGCGATCTCCCGAGGGCCTGGATAGTAGACCTGCTCGAGCGCCGACGATGCCGGCGTCGGCACGTCCGGGAGGGCCACGCGGCGGATCGGCGCCTTGAGCCGGCCGAACAGCGCCTCCCCGATCCGGGCGGCGATCTCGGCGGAGACCCCGAAGCTCTTCCAGCCGGTGTCGGCGATCACCAGGCGACCGGTCTTGGCAACGGACCGCGCGATCGAATCCGAGTCCAGCGGCCTGAGGCTCCGCACGTCCAGGATCTCGGCCTGGATGCCGTCCGCCGCCAGCGCCTCGGCGGCCTGGACGGCTTCCAGCACCATGTGGGAGACGGCCACGATCGTCACGTCGCTCCCCTCGCGGACCACGCCGGCCTGCCCGAGCGGGATGTAGTAGGGGTCCTCGGGGACGGGTCCCGATTTCTCGTAGAGCCAGCGGTGCTCGAGGCAGATCACCGGGCTGTCCATGGACAGCGCGGTCATGAGCAGGCCCTTGGCGTCGGCGGGGGTCGCGGGCATGATCACGGCCAGTCCTGGCACGTGAGCGAAGAGCGCCTGAAGGCTCTGCGAGTGCTGCGCCGCCTGGCCCCAGCCTCGCCCGACGATGGCGCGGATCGTCAGGGGCACGCGCAGCTTGCCGCCGCACATGTAGCGCCACTTGGCGGCGTTGTTGACGATCTGGTCCATGGTGAGGAGCAGGAAATCGTTGCGCGCGTGGACCAGCAGCGGATGGAGCCCCCGCAGCCCCGCCCCGACGCACATCCCCGTGAGCGCGGCCTCGGAGAGCGGCGTGTCGAAGACGCGCGCGCTCCCGAACTGCTCGAAGGCCCCGCGCGTGGTGCCGAAGATCCCCTTGGCGTCGTCCACGCCCACGCCCAGGACGATGATGCGCTCGTCCTTGGCCATGGCCTGGCGCGTGGCCTCGTCGATGGCCTCCCGGTACTTGATCTGCCGCATGGCTACGTGGCCTCCGGCGTGCCGGGCATCAGTCGACATCCGCATAGAGGGACTCTGGCTCCGGAAACGGGCTCGACCTGGCGAAGGCCACGGCGTCGGCCACCTCCGCCTCCACGGCCGCCTCGAGTGCTTGGCGCCGCGCAGCAGGCAGCACACCGGCGCGCAGGAGCCGGCGGGCCAGCCGCGTCACCGGATCCTTCGCCATCCAGCGGTCCAGCTCAGCCTGGGTGCGGTACCCGAGGTCGATGTCGAAGTTGGGCCCCACGTGCTCGCGCCAGCGATAGGTCTTGGCCTCGATGAGCGTCGGGCCCCCGCCCTCCCGCGCCCGCGCCACGGCGGTGCGCGCCGCGCGGTACACCGCCACGGCGTCGGTGCCGTCCACGATGACGCCGGGCATCAGGTCGGCCGCGGCCCGCGGCGCGATATCCGGGGTCACCTGCCTGACCTTGAGCGGCGAGTTGGTCGCGTAGAGGTTGTTCTCGCACACGAAGAGCACCGGGAGCTTCCGGAGGGCGGCCACGCCCAGGCTCTCGTGGGTCACGCCCTGCTCGGCCGCCGCATCCCCGAAGAAGGCCACGGAGACCTCGTCGCTGCCGGTGAGGCTCGCCGCCAGCGCGCACCCGAGGGCGAGCGGGATGGAGCCCGCGACGATGGCGGAGGCGCCGAGCATGCCGACCTCCGGCGCCGTGAGATGCATGGAGCCGCCCTTCCCCCCGCAGCAGCCGGTGGCCTTGCCGTAGAGCTCAGCGAACATGGCGCGGAGATCGCCACCCTTGGCGAGGTAATGCGCGTGGCAGCGGTGAGTGCTCACCGCCGTGTCGGTAGGGCGGAGCGCCCGGCAGACCCCGGCCGCCACGGCCTCCTGGCCGATGGAGAGATGGGTGGGACAGCGGATCTCCTGCTCGGGATAGAGCTGGACGATCATCTCCTCGGCCCGCCGGATCCGCCTCATGCTGACGTAGAGGTCGGTCAAGAGCGCAGGCGACAGCCCGCGCAGCACCTCATCCGCCCCGCCCCGCGCGGCGGCCCTCTGAGGCCGGGACACCGGAGGCCTGCTCCTGCGGGCCGCCGGGCTCATCGGTCTGCTCGGCTGAACGTGGAAGACCACGGGTGGCGGTATGGCCTCTTCGCGCAAGCGCTCTGACCATCTTGCCTGAACGTGGAAGACCACGGGTCGCGGTGTGGCCTCTTCGCGCAAGCGCTCATCGGGGGTAGAACTCCATGAGCTGGGCCACCACGTACTCGAGGTCGTCGTCGGTCAAGTACTCGTGGACGGGCAGCGACAGGATGCGCCCGGTCTGGGCCTCGCACACCGGGAAGGAGCCGCGCTTGTAACCGAGCGACTCCGCCGCCTTCTGCAGGTGGATCGGGATCGGGTAGTGGATCTTCGTCTCCACCCCGCGGGATTCCAGGAAGGGCATGAGCCGGTCGCGCGCCTCCACCTGAACCACGTAGGTGTGGAACACCTGGCGGACGCCCGCCCGCCGCGGCGGGACGATGACATGGGGCGCCAGCGGCGCCAGGGCCCGATCGTAGAGCTGCGCGTGGCGGATCCGCGTCTCGGCCACCTGCTCGACGCCGGCCAGCACGGCGTCCCCCACGATGGCCTGGAGCGTGTCGAGCCGGCTGTTGTAGCCGAAGACCTCCACCTCGTCCCGGTTGCGGAGGCCGTGGTGGCGCAGCAGACGCACCCGATCGGCGACGGCGGCCGAGTTGGTGGTGAGCATCCCGCCGTCCCCCGCCACGCCGAGATTCTTGAGCGGGAAGAGGCTGAAGGCGCCCGCCTCCCCGATGGACCCGACCCGGCGTGAACCGATGGAGGCGCCCACGGCCTGCGCCGCATCCTCGATGACGGCGAGCCGGTGCCGGGACGCCACGGCGCCGACGGCGTCCATGTCGGCGGGGTTGCCCGTGAGATGGACGGGGATGATCGCCCGGGTCCGCGGCGTGATGGCGTCCTCGAGCCCCGCCGGGTCCATCAGGTACTCGGCGTTGACGTCCACGAAGACGGGCGTCGCGCCTGCCATGACGATGGCGCCCGCCGTGGCGACGAAGCTGTTGGGCACGGTGATGACCTCGTCCCCCGCGCCCGCACCCAGCGCCTTGAGCGCGAGGAACAGCGCATCGGTGCCGGAGTTGAGCCCCACCGCGTGGGCCGCGCCGCAGAGCCGGGCGAAGCGGCTCTCGAACTCCGCCACCTGGGGGCCCAGGACGAAACGGCAGCGGCTGAACTCCTCCGCCACCCGCCGCACCACCTCGCCGTCAGCGAACTGACGGGGCAAGTCCATGTACGTGACCCGGCGGCCCGGCTCGGTCACCGCCGCGAGCCCGTGCCGTAGAAGTCCGTCACCACCTCGACCATGTAGTCCACCTGGTCCTGGCTCAGGTGCTGATGGACCGGCAGCGTGATGATGCGCTTCGCCTGGCGCTCGGCCTCGGGGAAGTCGCCCTCCCTGTAGCCGAGGCGCCGGCCGGCCGGCTGGAGATGCAGCGGCACGGGGTAGTGGATCTTCGCCTCGACCCCGCGCTCGATGAGATACGCCCGCAGCCGGTCGCGGTCGTCGGCCTCGAACATGTAGAGGTGGAAGACGTGGCGCTCGTTGGCGTGGCGGGCGGGGATGCGCACCCGCGGCGCCAGGGGCAGGAGCCCCGCGTCCAGCGCGCGGGCGTTCCTGATCCGGGCCGCGGTGATGGCCTCCACCTCCGTGATCAGGTGGTTGCCCACGATGGCGTGGAGCGTGTCGAGCCGGCTGTTGTAGCCGAAGATCTCCACCTCGTCCCGGTTCCTGAGCCCGTGATTGCGGAGGAGCCGGAGCGTGGCGTCCAGCTCCTCCGAGCTCGTGACGATGACGCCGCCGTCGCCCCACACGTTGAGATTCTTGAGCGGGTGGAGGCTGAAACCCGCCGCCACACCGAAGCTCGACACGAGACGGCCGTCGACGGAGGCGCCGATGGCCTGGCAGGCGTCCTCCACCACGGGCAGCCGGTGAGCGGCCGCGATCAGCAGGATCGCGCCCATCCGGGCCGGCTGCCCGGCGTAATGCACGGGCATGATCGCCCTGGTCCGCGGCGTGATGGCCCGCTCGATCCCGGCCGGATCGATGTTGAAGTCGTCGGTTGCGTCCACGAAGGCCGGCCGCGCGCCCGCCGCCACGATGGCACCCGCCGTGGCGATGAAGGTGTTGGCCGCGGTGATGACCTCGTCGCCGGGACCGACGCCGAGCGCCTTGAGCGAGAGGAAGAGGGCGTCCGTGCCCGTCCCCACGCCAACGGCGAAGCGGGCGCCGCAGATCCGGGCGAAGGCGGCCTCGAATCGCGCGACGGCCGGCCCCAGGGTGAACTGCGTGGTTTCCAGCAGCCCCTTGATGTCGCGCAGGATCGCTTCGGAGTCGGCGAACTGCTCCCTGAGGGAGGAGTACGGGACCCGCATCCTACAGCTTCGCCGCGAGCATGGTCTTGATATTGTAGTAGCGCGGGTCGTCCATCGAGTCGGGGATCCGTCCCGCGCGGAAGGCCTGCGTGAGATCCCTCACCGCGTCCTCCACCGTGCGGCGCGGCTCGAAGCCGAGGGCGCGCTTGATCTTCTCGGAGGAGATGTGGTACGAGCGGTGATCGTTCGTGGGCGTCGTCTCGATGCTCACCTGCTCCCGCCCCACCACCTCCCGCACCATCTCGGCCAGCGCCGCCACGGTGTGGTTCTCGTAGCCCGCGTTGAAGGTCTCCCCCGCGATGCGCGCGTCGTCCCACTCGAGGGCCTGCACGTAGAGGTCGGTGACGTCCTCGATGTGGATGTTGGGCCGCTTCTGCGCGCCCCCGAACACCGTGATCCGGCCCCGGTTCACGGCGAGGTTGGTCAGGATGTTCACCGTGAGATCCAGCCTGAGCCGCGGGGAGTCCCCGCACACCGTGGCGGGACGGAGGATCAGCGTGGTGAAGCCAGGCGCCTGGGCGCGCAGCAGCACCTCCTCGCAGAGGGCCTTGTACTTGGAGTAGTCCGTCAAGGGGGTGAGCGGGAGGTCCTCGGTGACGTCCTCCTCCTCCTTGATGCCGTAGACGCTCGAGGAGGAGGCGTAGATGAAGCGCCTGACGCCGCGGTCCTTGGAGATGTCCACCAGCGGCAAGAAGGCGTCGTAGTTGATGGACTTGCCCAGCGCGGGGTTCAGCTCGAAGCTCGGATCATTGGAGATGCAGGCCAGGTGGATCACCGCGTCCACCCCCGTGAGCTCGCGCTCCAGGAGCGCCCGGTCGCGGATGTCCCCCTTCACCTGGCGGAGCTCGGGGTGGCCGGACACCGAGGCGAGCGCGGCCTCGCC
The DNA here is from genome assembly GCA_001788395.1 of Candidatus Rokubacteria bacterium GWA2_70_23. GTDB lineage: Bacteria > Methylomirabilota > Methylomirabilia > Rokubacteriales > CSP1-6 > UBA12499. The sequence continues at coordinate 29,420 of MGBT01000143.1, read as the reverse complement.
GAAGATGTAGAGGTCCACCACCGTGACCCGGTAGCCGTGCGCCAGGAGCTTGGGCACGAGCACCGCCCCCACGTAGCCCGCTCCGCCCGTCACCAGGACATGCCGGAACGCTGTCGCCATGCTCTTCCCTCGCGGCGTGATCTGGGGTGCTCTCCCGGGCGGGGGCCGACCCGACCGCGGCCCGCGCCACGATTGTATGGGCGCTCCCCCCGTTTCGCAAGGAATTCACCCTCGCTCGGAGACTGCATCTCACGAAAAACAATGAACTATGGACAGGCGGCTTACCGCTGGGGGGCCCGCCGCCGCCGCCGCCCGGTCACCCGCCGGGGCCGAGGTTGAGCAGGCCTTTGAGCGTCCTCATCAGTCGTCCGGCGGCGAGTCCCCGGCCGGTGCACCGGTACCGGTCGCCGTCCCGCTCGAGGTAGCCGGCCGCCACCAGGCGCTCCATCCTCCGCCCCAGCATCACGTCGAAGGAGTAGTACCGCTTGAGCTCCTCCAGGCTGAGACCGTCCTGCGGCCCTCGGGAGAGCTCGATCAGGCTCCGCACGCCGACCGAGTTGTCGGCCATGTTGAACAGCTGATAGTAGCCGGCGAAGAGGAACCAGTAGACCAGGGCGCCGTTGATCCACACGACCGCGTCAGACGGAGCGGACAGAAGCGGTGGCAGCCACGCCGCGTCGTCTGGCAGAAGACGGACGAGCGCCACGTAGCCGGAGAAGCCGAGAAGCCAGAGCCAGAGCATCACAGAGAGCCTCCGCCGGATCCTCACAAAATGATAGGTGACGACCTGGACTCCGAGGAAGGCCAAGAATGTCAGCGCCGCCGCGAGGAGCCCTCGCACGCCTACCCGCCCGGGCCCAGGCGAAAGAACGATTTCAGGAACGCGAAGCGCTGCGCCTGCCGGCGCCCCCGGGCCGTCATCCGATACCGGTCACCCTCCTTGATCACGGACCCGATGTCCACCATCTCGTCGAGTCGACGCGCCACGACCCGGTCGAGCGAGTAGATCGCGGCGACTTCGTCCGGGGTGAGCGCCTGCCCCGGCGCGCGCTCGATCTCGATGAGGATCCGCGCGGAGAAGCCGCGGTCCACGAGGAAATAGAACATGCTGTACCCCACGAACAGCAGGCCGTGGACGAGGAGCCCGTTGGCCACGTCGATCAGCCAGCCCGCCCCCGCCCAGCCCGCGGGAATCACCCAGACGTCCGGCGGCGTGACGGCGTACGCCACGACCAGGCCGAGGGCCAGGGACGCGTGGAGCCGCACCATGGAGCCGAAGCGACGATGGGGCGCGCGGAGGTGGAAGATCGCGAGGTGCAGGGGAACAAAGGCGCCGAACGCGCCGCACGCGAGCAGGATCCCCTTGAGCACACCGAATCCTAACACGGCGCCTTCGAGATCCGTCAACGCGGGTTGCGCGCTACGCTCCCCGTGCCGCGCCGCCCCCGGAAGCGGGGACTCCCGGAAGCTGGCAGCGGACCTCGCGTCCGACGGTGTACCATCGGCCCATGTCCACGCCAGACCCGATCGGCTCGACCAGGTGCGTTGCCTGCGGGCCCGTCTCCGCCCTGCCCGTGGAGACCACCGACGGCTTCCGCATCGTCCGGTGCCAGCAGTGCAGCCTCGTCTTCGTCGACGGCTGGCATGCGCTCGGGGGCCTGGACGAGCTGTACGGCCCGGCCTACTTCCGGACCGACGGCGCCTCCACCATCGGGTACGGGGACTACCTGGCGCATCGGTCCCTTCATCTGAAGAATTCCCGCTCGCTGCTGGCGATCCTCGAGCGCGAGGCCCCGGGGGCAGGCCGCCGCCTGGTCGATATCGGCTGCGCGCACGGTTTCTTCCTGGCGGCGGCCCGCGATCGGGGCTGGACCGGATACGGAGTGGACATCTCGGCCGACGCCGTCCGCTACGCCCGCGACACGCTGGGGCTCGCGGTGTTCCGGGGAGACATCGACCAGGCCGGGCTCGAGCCTGGCTCCTTCGACGCCGTCACCCTCATCGGGACCATCGAGCACATGCCGGATCCCCTGGTCACGCTGCGGGCCGCCGCGCGCCTCCTCAGGCCCGGGGGACAGCTGCTGATCACGACGCTCAACATCGAGGGGGTTCTTCGCTGGTACGAGTGGAAGCCTCCGGAGCACCTGTACTACTTCTCGTTCCGGACGCTGGCACCCCTGGTGCGAGCCGCCGGGCTCGAGTTGCGATGGCACCGGTGGTACTGGGCGTGGTACTCCGTGTCCGACCTGACCGCTCGGCTCTGGCGCTACTGGAGGCTCCCGGGGGCCGTGCGGGTCGCCCGGGCGCTCACTCGCCCGGGCCTCGAGCGCCTGGCCGTGCGGATCCCAACCAACGAGATGATCGTCCTCGCCCGGAAGTCTTGAGCCCCGGCGGGTGCCCGCGCGTGGCCGCGCGGAGGTCCCGCTACACGCCGACTGTGTCCGTGGGGCCTTCGATCACGTCGAGCGCGATGTTGACGCGCCCCGTGGCCTTCCGCTCCTCCTGGGCCGCCTTCAGCACGACCGTCTTCTGCTTGGCCGAGTCCTTGTCCCACTGGGACGCGCTGAAGGCCGAGGCGTCGTAGCCCTCGATCCTCGGCCGCGCCCGCATGGCCGGGTTGAGCCAGTTCATGATGGGCTCGGTGATCCGGAGCGGCAGGAACGCCACGGCCATGTTCACCACCACGTTCACGCCGATGCGGGCCACGTGGTAGAGCTCGCGCGGCGTGAGGAACCAGCGCTCCGGCAGCTGATACCAGCCCGGCCCCTTCTTGCCCAGGAGGATCGCCGTGACGGCCCGCGGGGTCACGTAGGTCTTCATGTTGTACTTGATGATGTCCCGCTTGAGCTCGAACTCGCTCGTCGTCTCCGGCACATAGGGCAGCGGGGTCCTGTCGAAGATGCTCCGCGTGACGGACAGGGTGCTGTTGAAGTTGCTCCAGCCCGGCGAGATGTGGATCCGGTCGCTCTTCTGCAGGTCGGTGAAGATGGGCGTGCCGGGGTACGGGATCAGGTTGTTGTACTTCGAGGCCTGGACCTTCGCGCCCTGGACAACGCGGAAGCTGGTCGCCCGCTCCTCCGCGGTCTCGGTGGGCAGGCCGAAGATCATGAAGAGCGAGACGTCGAAGCCGTGCCTCTTGCCGAGATCCACGGCCTCGAGGTGCTGCTCCACGGTCTCCCCCTTGCCGATGAGCTGCGCCAGCCGGTTCACGCCGGTCTCCATGCCGAAGCCCGCGTGCGTGAAACCCGCCGCCGCGAGGATCGGGACCATGTCGGGCGGGAAGTTGTCCGCCCGGGTTTGGACGGAGAACGTGCATTTCTTGTGGAGCCCCGCGTCGATGATCGCGCTGCACACCTCGCTCACGCGCTTGGCCTTGAAGCAGAAGTTGTCATCGTAGAAGACGATCTGCTTCTGCCCGTACCGGTTGACGAGCACGTCGAGCTCCTGGACGATGCGGCCGGCAGACTTGTAGCGGTAGGTCGTCCCGGTCAGCATGCGCTGGCTGCAGTAGGTGCACTTGTAGGGGCACCCGCGGGATGAGGTGATGAAGGCCATGTCGTACTTGGGATTGTCGAACAGCTCGTACGGGAACATGGGGATGTCGTCCAGATCCGGGATGAGCGGCGCCTCGGGGTTGTGGACGATCCGGCCGGCGCGCTTGAAGCTGACCCCCTTGAGCTTGGTCGGGTCGGCGCCGCCGCGCAGGGCACCGTGGAGCTGGAGCATCACCTCTTCGCCCTCGCCCCGGACGACGTAATCGATGTTGCCCGTCTGGAGCGGCTCGTCGGGGCAGGCGGTAGGGTGGAGGCCGCCGGCGACGATGATGGAGTCGGGAAACTCCGCCTTGATCATGGCGGCGAGCTGGTAGGCGCGCACCACGTGCGCGGTCAGGCACGACAGCCCGAACACGTAGGGCCGCTCGAGCCCGTCGACCAGCTCCCGCAGCACCGACGGTGTCAGCTCGATCAGCTCCTCGTCCACCACGCGACACTTGATGCCCTGCTTCGTCAGGTAGGCCGACAGGCAGCCGATGGCCACGGGAATGCCCACGGGGACATACCGCGACAGGAACCCGCCGAACTTCTCCTGGGCCGGATTGATGAACAGCATCGCTCCTCACTCGCGGGTAACGCTAGAACGCTCCCCGCGGGATGTCAACCTCTTCCTGGGTCGTTTGACTCATCCGGCGGGCTCGTCAGGAAAACCAGCCAGATGGAGGGCGCGGGGGGCAGCGACCGCCCCGCTGCCGCGGCCGCCCCGTCAGCGCCGGCCGGCCATGATGGCGTCGACGACCGAGTGGCAGATCGCGAGGTGGGTGATCTCGACGTGACCGTAGGAGTCGGTGGGGACCCAGAAGTTCAGCTCGCCCAGCCGGCGCAGCGGGTTGTCGGGCCGGAAGCCCGACAGCGTGATGACGCGGCAGCGGGCCCGGCGGGCGGCCTCCACACCCCGAAGGATATTCTCCGACTGGCCGGAGCTCGAGATGGCGATCAGCGCGTCGCCTGCGTCCGCGAACATCTCGATGGGCTTCGCGAACACGTGGCGGTAGCCGAAGTCGTTGCTGACGCAGGTGAGCAGCGACGGGTCGTTGAAGGCCACGGCCCGCATGCCGCCGTTCTTCCAGTAATCGACGGCCTGGTGGCTCGCGATGGCCGCGCTGCCGCCGTTGCCGATGAAGATGACCTTGCGTCCCGCCGCGGTCTGGGTCCTGACGATGTCGATGGCCCGTGCCAGCCCGTCGTCGAGGGCGAGCGCCGCTCCCGCCCCGTCGGTCGCCTCGACCCGGGCCAGCAGCGCCCCCAGCTCGACGAGATACTTCGGGGTCACTTGAGCAGCGCGGTGATGAACTTGAAGAGCGGCACGGGCTCCACCGGCGTCCGGTTGCCGATGATGCGCACGGCCAGCGCCCCCACGGCGTTGCCGATGAAGCCGATGACATCGGCCGGGTAACCGGCGGCGGCGCACGGGGCCGTGACCGACAGGTAGGCGTCGCCGGCCCCGATCCGGTCCACGATCTCGCGCGAGAGGACGGGCACGTGATGAAAGCCCTCGTCCTCGGCGTAGGCGATGCACCCCTTGTGCCCCTGCGTGATCGAGATGCGGCGGCAGGTCAGGTCCTTGGCCAGGACCCGCATGATCTGCTCGAGGTCCGTGCGGCGGTCCTGAGCCGCCAGGCGCACCTCTGGCTCGTCGATGCAGACATAGTCCGCGCGCGGGTACTTGGTGACGAGGTTGTACCCGGCATTGGCGCTGTTGGTCTGCGCGTTGATGGCGAGGTAGCGGGCCCCGGAGGCCAGCAGCCGGATCAGGTCGCGGCCGAGAAAACCGTGGCCGTAGTCCGCGACCAGCACGAGGTCGTAGCCGGACGCCACCCGGGCCACGTGCCGCTCCACCTCCCGGCCCACCGGCTCGGGCAGATCCGTATCGTCGAGGAACGAGACCTCGAACATCTTGCTGAGGAAGGCCTGCTCCACGTAGCGGCGCTTCACCACCGTGCCGGTGTCCTCTCGGTAGAAGAAGGTCGGCGAGACGTTGCCCTTGAGATGCGAGCGGATGAACTCCTCGCGGGAGTCTTGCGTCCCGAGGCAGGTGACCAGGTCCACCCGGTCGCAGAACCCGGCCACGTGGTTCGCGCAGGCGAGGATACCGCCGGCAAACTGCTCCTCCCTCAGAAAACGCGTGGTGACGAGCAGCTCCTTGGGCGATTTCCCCAGCGACTGCACGTAGTGGTACTCGTCGATGATCGCATCCCCGATGACGAGGACGCGCAGCCCCTTCAGGTCCCGGAGCAGCCCGATGACCTCCTCGGCCGAGTGGCGCTGCCGGAACTCTCGGAGGAACGACTGGGCCTCCTCGGGGTACACGTCGAAGTGCACGTTGAGGAGCCCCGAGCTGCTGAAGGTGATCTCGGCGGTGAAGTGGATGCGACCGCCATGCGCCTCCACTGCCTGGCGCTCCTCGACGATCTTGCCCGTGAGGTCGTCGCCGGCGTCGGCGTAGTCGCTCCCCTTGACGTAGACGGCCGGCTTGAGCCGGCGGATCGCCTCCACGGCCGTGGGCCACTCGTCGATGGCCACGTAGTCCACGCTCTGCAGCGCCGCGATGGACTCGGCCCGGAGGCGCTGGTTGAACACCGGACGGCCCGGCCCCTTGTTGACGAAGCGGTCCGGCGTCACCGTGACCACGAGGACGTCGCCCTCGGCCCGGGCGGCCTCGAAGTGGCGGATATGCCCCGGGTGCAGCAGGTCGAAGACCCCGTGACACTGGACGACGCGCTTGCCCTGAGCGCGAAGGGCATCGAGGTCCGCCGCCAGGTCGTCGACGCTCTTGATCTTGCCTTCGAGCGGAAGCGGAGTCATCGTCGCCGCCTCATCCCTTGCCGAGGTAGCGGAACCAGTCGCGGGTCGCGACCTCGATGCTCTCCGGCGTCCACACCGGGGCCGCGCGCCAGTCGTCGATGTGGTCCAGCAGGATCCGGACGCCCTCCTCGATGGAGACCTTGGGCCGCCAGCCGAGCCGCGCGCCGATCTTCCTGACGTCGGCGTGGGTGCGGTCGGGCTCCCCGGGCCGCTTGGGCACATGCACGACGTCGCCCCGGAGGAGCGCCACCAATCGGTTCACGCTGACGGGACTCCCCGTACCCACATTGAAGACCTCGCCCGCCACGTCCGACTCGGCCGCCGTCACGAAGGCATCCGCCACGTCGCTCACGAAGGTGAAGTCGCGGGACTGCGTGCCGTCTCCCACCACCGTGAAGGGGCGGCCCTGGAGCTTCTGCGCCAGAAACACACCGAACACGGCGCCGTAGGCCCCGGACGTCCGTGATCGGCGCCCATAGACATTGAACAGCCGGAGGCTCACCACCGGCAGCCCGTACACGCGGCCCCAGTGCAGCACGCATTGCTCCCCCAGGAGCTTGGTGAGCGCATAGGGATACTGGGGGCGCATGGGCGCCTCCTCAGGGGTCGGGTACTGGTCGGGGATGCCGTAGCAGGACGAGGAGGCCGCGTAGAGGAAGCGCGTCACGCCGGACCGCCGCGCAGCTTCCAGCACCGCGGCGGTGCCATTCACGTTGGCGCGGTGGTAGTCGAGCGGCCGCTCGATGGACGGCACGATGTCGGCCAGCGCCGCCAGGTGGAAGACCCAGTCGGCCCCGTCGAAGAGGGGGAGCAGCCGGTCCGCCTCGGCGACGTCCGCCCGCTCGAGTCTCACGCGCGCGTGCCCGGCCAGGTGCGCCAGGGTGTCGGGGCGTCCGGTGGAGAAGTTGTCGAGGGCCAGGACCGAGTGCCCGTCGGCCGCGAGCCGGTCCACCAGGTGGCTGCCGATGAACCCTGCGCCGCCGGTGACGATGGCCCTCACGCGAGATCTCCGTGGGACACCCGGCTCATGCGAAAATCTTACTCCATCCGCCAAGACCTGCGGTCATGAAACCTGACGCGGGGTCGCCGCTCCCGCGTCGCCGGCCGCGGGCCGCCCGCTCGTCCGCCCCGTGGCCGGGCGGCTCACCCGGCGGTAGACCTCGTAGGAGTAATACGGGTACTCGGCGACGCGGTCGATCTGCTCGAAGCGCTCCGCGAGCAGGGCCCGGATGCGCGCCACCTTGGGGCGGTTGACCTCGGGGTGGCCGTGGAACCCCTCGGCGAACACGTTCAGGGCCTCCGGCGAGATCACGGCATAGTCCGCCTCGATACCGAGCCACCGTTCCACCTGAGGCATGCCGTAGTACCCGCTCCGCATGGTGGCCCAGTTGTCCTCGTCCCTCACCGCCAGCGTATCGTAGTTGGTGATCTGCTGGATCCACGTGGGCGGCAGCCCGGAGAAGTAGTAGACGTCCACCGCGCCGAACAGGAAGACCCGCGCCTCGCGGGGCACCACCCGCGCCAGGTGCGCGCCCGCCGCGCTCACCGCGCGAACGGGATCGGCCGCGCGGATCTCCCCCGTGGGGATCAGCGGGTTGCGGTTGTAGTAGATCGGCAGCAGCAAGACCGCGGCGAGGAAGGCGCCCGAGAGCGCCCGGGCCCGTCGCGAGACCGCCGGATCGGCGGCGAGGCGGCTCCAGACCCAGCCGAGCACCACGGCCAGCAGCGGCACCAGCGAGGCGAAGTACATCCCGATCCACTTGAAGTTCATCCGGAACATGACGAAGAGCCAGCCGAGCATGTAGACGAAGATCGCGGCCACGAGGTTCACGCGCGCGTCCGCCAGGAACGGCCCGCCGCCGCGGGTCCGCCGGATGCGCCGCGCGACGGCCAGGACGGTCACCGCCACGAGAAGCGCGAGGAACTCGTAGCGCCGGCCCAGGCGGATCAGCATGTCGAGCTGGTACTCCAGGTCGCGGTAGGGTCTCGCGTCCAGGAGGACGAACGGGACGTAGCCGAGCGGCCGAACCAGCCCGCCCACCAGCGGCACCGAGGCCAGGATCTTGAGGTGGCGGGGATCCCAGAGGAAGAAGACGAGTGGCGGCGCGACGACGGCCGATCCAGCCAGGAGCCGCTCCCCGGGGCTCCGCGCCCGCCACACCGAGTAGACCAGCACCGGCGGCAGCAGCGGCCACACGTGGCTGCGCATGAAGAACAGCGAGCCGAGGATGGCGGCGCCGGTCACGTTCCGGGTCGGGCTCTCGCCCCCCAGCCAGACGGAGAGCCCCGCGATCATCACGAGGGGGAGCAGGGCGTGGTAGTCGCCCAGCGAGTAGTAGGCGACGATGGCGCCCTGCGCCGTCAGGATGGCCGCTGCCAGGAGTCCGCACAGCGTGCCGCCCAGCCGGCGGGCGAGGAGCCCCGTCAGGAGCACGAGCGCCAGGCCGAAGCCCACGCCCAGCGCCCGGGCGGCCAGGAGGCTTCGCTCGAAGAGCACCTGGGTGGCCCCGAAGACATAGTAGGGGAGGGGCGCCCGGTGCCCGACCATGTTGTCGTCGAAGAGCCCGACGCGGCCGCTGGCGGCGAGATAGCTCACGAAGAGAAAGTTCGACTCGTCATGGGAGGGAACGAGGAGCCGAGCCAGGGTGAGCCCCTGGACGAGAAAGACGAGGAGGATCAGCGTCAAGCCGAGCCGGAAGGCCCGGCTCGACGGTGCCGACGGTGAGCGGCGAACCACACGCACAGGCTAAGGAACGGAGCGCGGAGAGTCAAGCGGAGTCAAAAGGAGCGGCCTCGGGTAGGATAGAATCTCCCGCAGTGCCACCTCAAGACCTGGGGCGCAAGTCGCTGCTCGTCCTCGTCAGCACCTGGGGCGGAACCGCCCTGGGCATGCTCGTCTCGCTGCTGATCGCGCGGCTCCTGGGGCCCACCGCGCTGGGCGGGATCGGCTGGAGCCTGGGCGCGGCCGGCCTCTGCATGGCGGCGCTGCTCCCCGGCTTCGCCCAGGCCCACCTCAAGCGCCTGGCCGAGGGGCAGGACGCAGGGCGCTGCCTCGGGACCATGGCCGTGATCCAGCTGGCGCTGACAGGCGCGCTCCTGGCCGCGGTGGCCACGGGCTGGGTCCTCGGGGGCGCGGGAGGCGCCTCGGAGCTCGGCCTCGTCTTCGTCTTTGTGCTCGCCTCCCAGGTGAGCGGCAACTTCGCCGACATGTTCCTCAAGGTCTTCCTCGCGCGCGAGTGGATCGTGGGCTACTCGGCCATCACGCTCGGTGCGCGGGTCACGCGCCTCTTGGTGACGCTCGCGGTGCTCCTCTGGGCGCCGAGCGTGACCGCGGTGGCGGCGACCTTCCCGCTCGAGGGGATCCTGTCCTGCGCGGCGGCGGCCACCCTGCTCGCCCGTCAGCACGGCGTGCGCGCGACGCGCCCCACGCGCGAGAGTCTCCGCGGGTACTGGACCTACGCGCGCCCGTTCATGGTCACGACGCCGCTGGCCCTCGTCCAGGACTCGGTGGACCGCTTCCTGGTCGGCCACTGGGCGGGGCTCGCCGCCGCCGGCCACTACCACGTGGCGCGCGCGCTGTGGGAGGCGCTCTCCTCGGTCATCGCCGCGCTCGCCACCTTCATCTTCACCCGGCTCTCGGCGCTCTTCGCCACGCGCTCCGCGGCCGGCGACGCCGAGGCGCGGCGGTTCTTCTGGGGGGCGCTCGACAAGCTCCTCTTCCTGGTCATCCCGCTGGCCTTCGTCTTGTGGGCAGGGGCCGAGGCCGTCGTCACGCTGCTCTACGGCGCCCAGTTCCACCCCGCGGTGGCGGCGCTCCGGATCCTGGTCCTGGCCGCCGTGGCCGCCGCCGTCGTCAATCCCTACACTCACGTGGTCTATGCCCTTGACGAAGGGGCGCGCTTCGTCCCTGTGAACCTGCTCCGGGTCGTCGCCTACCTGGCCGCCCTCAGCGTGCTCATCCCCGAGTCGCCCGTCGCAGCCTGGGCGGTCGGGCATGCGGCCGGGCTCTGGACGGGACCGGCGGGGGCGGCGGCGGCGCGGCTCTTCCTGATCCTCTTCCCGGCCTGGGTCTACTTCCGCTGGACGCGCGACCTGGCGGGCATGCCCCTTTCCCCTCGCGCCTGGATCTACCTGGCAGGCTTCGCGCTCCTCCTGGCCGTCCACCACGGGCTCGAGTGGGCGCTCTCGAGCCTCGGCGCCCTTCCCGTGAGCCCCCTGCTCTCCTGGCCCCTGCCGGCAGCCGCGGCACTGGGGGTGTACCTCCTCCTGCTGCTGTCCGCCCACGGGGGGACCCGGGACAACCTGACATACGCCCTGTCTCTCCTATCTCCCCGGCGATTCAGGGAGTTCATCGTGACGGGGTTCCGGCGAACCTGATATAGTGGCGGGGTCAATGGGAGGCGCCGCATGGGCTATCTGAGGACCAATTACCGCAAGGACGAGACCCCCAGGCCAAAGCCGGCCGCCACCAAACTCAACCCCGGCCCGGCCTTCGGCACCCGCGACCCCGACTTCGAGAACCTCGCCCTCAAGAACATCGCCGGCAGCATCACCGTCTACCGGGTCACCGACGATTTCATCGTGGGCCTCACGAACGGCACCGACCGGCCGAGCGGCGGCTGAGGCGCCCTCGCCGGCGCCGGGGATGAAGGACTTCGTCGTCAGGGGGCTCTCCGACTCGGACTTCCGCAAGCTCCAGAAGCGGAAGGAAGACGACGGCTTCGGCGGTTGCTCCTGGAAGGAGTGGCTCGGGCACCTCGTGGTTGACGTGGCGCTCGAGGAGTCGCTCTCCGACCGCTTCCACCGCGCCACCCGGGAGAAGCTGTCCGACCTCTGGCTCGCCAACTTCGCCCGGAACCTGGCGCCCATCATGGGGCCCGACGCCCGGGCGCTCGGCGACCTCCTGCTGGACCTCCAGGTGCCCGCCACCCCGCCCGCGGGGCCGGCGCTGGTGATCGGCGGCGGCCCGAGTCTCCGGGAGCATCGCCACCTGGAGCTGCTCGCCGAGTCGTGTCCCCCGGGCCTCATGCTCGTCGCCACCGACCGCATCCTGATCCCGCTCCTCAGGCTCGGCGTGATCCCCGACCTCGTCGTCTCCATCGACGGGGACCACGAGGTGATCGCCCGCTTCGTGGACGACCCCATGGTGGACCAGCACGGCGCCAAGCTCCGCGTCGCCATGGCGAGCATGGGCGCCCCGCCGGTGGCCGAGCGATTCGCGCGGGCCGGGGCCACGCTCTACTGGTTCCACCCGCTCTTCGACGATCCCCGGCGCCAGGGGTCGCTGACCGCGCTCCAGCGCGGCATGACCCGCAACGCGCGCTGGCCGCAGGGGCTTCCCGCCGTCTCATGCGGGGGTCATGCGGGGGCCACGGGCTGGGTGCTGGCGCATGCACTCCTCAGGCGGAGCCCCATCGGGCTCATCGGCCTGGACCTCGGCTACCCTTTGGGGTATCCCCTCGAGCGGACGCAGTGCTACCCCGTGATCTCCGAGCTGACGGGGGGCGATCCGGAGGCCGCGCGCGCCTACTTCACCGAGATCTACAATCCCGACCTGGGCCAGCCGGCCTTGCTCGACGTGATGTTCGCCGAGTTCCGGCGCCACTTCCTCGAGATGCTCGCGCGGGTGCCGCCCTGGGTGCGCACCTGCAACTGCACCCAGGGCGGATCGCTCTTCGGTCCGGGCATCACGACGCTGCCGCTCGCTCGCTTCCTCGAGCACGTGGCGAGCAAGGAGACGTCTGCATGAAGATCCTGTTCATCCACCCGCCCGTCAGGCTCGGCGATGTCCCCAAGCACATCCCCTACGGCATCGGCATCCTGGCGGCGGTGGCGGAGAACCTCGGGCACCAGGTCGCCTTCCTCGACCTGAACGCGCTGCGCATCACCGGGAGCGCGGTCACGGAGGCGCTCGCCGAGGACCGCTTCGACGTGGTGGGGATCGGTGGGCTCTCCAGCCAGTACAAGTTCATCAAGCCGCTGCTGAGGCTCATCAAGGCCCAGCAGCCGCAGGCTCTCGTGCTGGCGGGGGGCGGGTTCCTCACGAGCATGCCCGAGGAGATGATGGCGCTGTGCCCCGAGATCGACGTGGCGGTGGTGGGCGAGGGCGAGGCGACCCTGCCCGAGGTGCTCGAGCACCTCGAGGACCGCGACTGGTCCCGCGTCGAGGGCGTGATCTACCGGCGGCCCGACGGCAAGGCCGTCCGGACCCGACCCCGGAAGCTCATCGCCAGCATGGACGACATCCCCTACCCGGCCTACGATCTCATTCCGCTGGACATCTACTTCGAGAACAGCGCGCTCATGTTCAGCCCGGAGTCGGCTGCCGCCACCCGGCGCATCGACATCCTGATGGAGCGGGGCTGCCCGCGCATGTGCACCTTCTGCGAGCACGGCGGGATGTCGAAGTACGACCTGGAGCGGGTCTACGAGGGGACCGACTTCAAGGAGGAGCCCATCTACCGCTTCAACTCCCCCGAGTACACGGTGGAGATGGTGCGCTCCCTGCGCTTCAAGTACGGCGTGGACTTCGTCTCGATCCTGGACGAGAACATGACCTCCTACCGCCGGCGCGTCTTCGAGCTCTGCGACGCCTGGGAGCGGGCGGGGCTCGCGGGCATCGTCCGCTTCGGCTGCCTGGGAGACGTGGGCGGCGTCACGCTGGACATGCTCAAGCGCCTCCGCGAGGTGGGCTGCTCCTACATCTCCTACGGCGGCGAGTCGGCCTCCAACATGATCCTCAAGGCCGTGAAGAAGAACACCACGGTCGAGCAGATGCAGCAGGCGCTGGAGTGGACGGTGCAGTCGGGCATCCGCGGGGTCATGACCTTCATGATGGGCTACCCGGACGAGACGCCGCAGACCATGTACGAGACCATGAACTTCTGGCGGCGCAACGGAATGATCGTCAAGCCGTTCCTCATCACCCCGTACCCCGGCACCGAGCTCTACGTGCAGTACAAGCGGAAGATCCTCGACCAGTGGGGCGGCAGCCTCGATCGCTTCCTCCTGTCCCTGGACGACGCCACCGACATCTCCGTGAACATCTCGAAGCACTTCAACGACGTGGAGCTTCTGGGGCTCCAGCAGCTCATGTACTCGCAGGACTTCGACCGGCTGCGCCGCTTCGCCGCCGAGAAGGGCATGCCCATCGTCGAGCACCACGTCCGCCCGGCTCCTGGCGAGGCCGTCGGGGCGGTGCGCTGAGCCCCGGGAACGAGCCCCGAGAGCCCCGCGCGGGGCGCATGCGCGTCCTGATCCTGGGCGCCGGCGCCCACGGTCAGGCCCTGGCCGACATGATCGACGAGACGTCGGGGATGCAGGTTGTCGGCTTCTCCGACGCGGATCCCGCGCTCGTCGGCAAGCACGTGCTCGGCTTCACCGTCCTGGGCGACGACGCCACGGCGCTCGACGGCTTCGAGCGCGGCCGCTTCGACGCGGGGCTGGTGGGCGTGGGCAACACCGCCCTGGCCGTGCGGCGCCAGCTCTGGGCGCTCCTGGAGGCCCGCGGGGTTCCGGCGCCCGTGCTGGTCCACCCACGCGCCAGCATGGCCGCCTCGGCCGGCCTCGGCGCCGGCACGGTGGTCTTCGCGGGCTCGGTGATCGGGGCGCGCGTCCGCGTCGGTCGCAACGTCGTCCTCTACAGCGGCGTGATTGCCGAGCACGACTCGGTGATCGAGGACCACGCCTACTGCTCCCCCGGGGTGATCCTCTCGGGGAGCGTCAGGATCCGCGAGGGCGCCTTCCTCGGCGCGGGCGCCGTGGTCCTGCCGGGCGTGGAAGTGGGCGCGGGCGCGGTGGTGGCAGCGGGCGCCGTGGTTACCCAGGCGGTTCCGCCGGGGCGCACCGTGGCCGGTGTCCCCGCGCGGCCACTATAATGACCGGCTTGGCAGCGCGCGTCTTCCTCATCGCCGAGGCCGGCGTCAACCACAACGGCGATCCGGCGCTGGCCCGCGCCATGGTGGACGTGGCCGCCGAGGCCGGGGCCGACGCGGTGAAGTTCCAGACCTTCACGGCGGATCGTCTCGTGACGCGCCGGGCCCCCAAGGCCGAGTATCAGCAGCGCGCGACGGGCGGCGAGGCGAGCCAGCACGCCATGCTCAAGGCTCTCGAGCTCTCCCCGGCCGCCCACGAAGAGCTCTTCGCCCACTGCCGGGCGCGCGGCATCGAGTTCATGTCCACCCCGTTCGATCCGGAGAGCGCGATCGCCCTCAAGCGGCTCGGCGTCAGGCGCCTCAAGATCTCCTCGGGGGACGTGACCAATGTGCCGATGCTCGAGGTGGTGGGCGGGCTCGGGCTTCCCGTCCTCCTCTCCACCGGCATGGCGGACATGGACGAGGTGCAAGCGGCCGTGGGGGCCCTCCGGCGCGCCGGGCTCACCGATCTGACCGTGCTCCAGTGCGTGAGCATGTACCCCGCGGATCCGTGCCTCACCAACCTGCGCGTCATGGACACCTACGCGCGGGTCTTCGGGACGCCCGTGGGGCTCTCTGACCACTCTCTGGGCCTGACGATCGCGATCGCGGCGGCCGCCCGCGGCGCCTCCTGCGTCGAGAAGCACTTCACGCTGGACCGGAGCCTCCCCGGCCCCGATCATCAGGCCTCGCTCTTGCCCGCCGAGCTCTCCGCGCTCGTGCGCGCGGTGCGCGAGGTGGAGGCTGCCCTCGGCGACGGGATCAAGCGCCCGGCACCCGGCGAGCTGCCGGTGCGCGAGGTGGCGCGCAAGAGCCTCGTGGCGGCGCGCGACGTGCCGGCGGGGACGGTGCTCGGCCCCGAGCATCTCGTCATCCTCAGGCCGGGCACGGGGCTCCCTCCCGGGCGGCTCACATCCGTCCTCGGTCGCAGGACCGCGCGGGCCATCGCCGCCGACACCCCCATCACCGAGGAGATGCTCGTCCCGTGATCACGACCCTCGTCGTCGGCGGCGGCTCCATCGGGAAGCGTCACCTCAAGAACCTCCTGGCCTCGGGCCGGTCGGCGGGCGTCGTCGAGACGCGCGAGGACCGCCGCGCGGAGATCGCCTCCAGGCTCCCCGCGGTCAGGATCTTCGCCAGCCTGGACGAGGCGCTCGGCGCCGAGCGCTTCGAGACCGGCTTCATCTGCGTGCCCACGGCCTCCCACATGCCGCCGGCGCTCCTGCTGGCGAAGGCAGGCGCGCACATCTTCATGGAGAAGCCCGTCTCGCACAGCCTCGACGGGATCCCGGAGCTGCTGGAGGCCCTTCAGAGCCGGAGCCTGGTGGGGATGACCGGCTTCTGCATGCGCTTCTTCCGGCCGCTCCAGAAGGCCAAGGCGCTGCTCGAGGCCGGCGCCGTGGGACGGATCGTGACGGCGCGGAGTTTCACGGGGGTCTATCTGCCGGACTGGCACCCCTACGAGGACTACCGCTCCTTCTACATGGCCAAGAAGGAGCAGGGCGGCGGCGTGCTCCTCGACGAGTGCCACGCCTTCGACTGGATGCAGTGGCTGTGCGGGCCCATCGAGGGGCTCGTCTCCGTGGTGGCAACGCTCAGCGATCTCGAGGTCACCACGGACGACGTCTGCGAGACCATCGTGCGTTTTCAGGGCGGCGCCGTGGGCTCGATCCACCTGGACATGGTGGACCGATCGGCGCGGAGCGAGGTGGAGATCATCGGGACCCGGAGCACGCTCCTCGTGGATCTCGAGGGGCACACGGTGCGCCTCTACGACCACACCGCCCGGACGTGGGAGACATGGTCCTTCGAGCCTGCCTACGACCGGATGTACGTGGACGAGCTCGAGCACTTCTTCGGCTGCGTGGCCCGGCGCGAGCCGCCGCAGGTGGATCTCGCCGCGGGCTACCGCGTCCAGCGCATCCTCGACGCCTGCGCCCGCTCCAGCGCCTCGGGCCGCTGGGTCACGGTGGACTGAGCGGCCATGACCCACTCCGCGCAGGTCTCGATCCGGTGGGGGGGGTCTGGGGGTGGCTTGGCGAGGCGCAGCCGCAGGCGAGCCAAGCGGACATGGAAACCCCCGATCGGAGCGGATGCGATGATCATGCGGTCGCTCCCGCCCAGGCTCAATTGACATGCCCGCGGCGCGCGTCATCGCCCGCCTCGACGTCAAGGCCCCGAACCTCGTCAAGGGGATCCGGCTGGAGGGGCTGCGCGTGATGGGCGATCCCAGGACCTTCGCCCGGCGCTACTACGACCAGGGCGCCGACGAGATCCTCTACGTGGACATCGTCGCGAGCCTCTACGGCCGCAACAGCCTCCTCGACCTGGTGCGGCGGACGGCGGAGGACGTCTTCGTCCCCATGACGGTGGCGGGCGGCATCAGGAGCGTGGAGGACGTGCGGGAGGCGCTCCGGAGCGGCGCGGACAAGGTGGCGATCAACACGGCGGCCGTCCGGGATCCCGAGCTGATCCGCCGCGTCGCCGAGGCCTTCGGCAGCCAGTGCATGGTCGTGGACATCCAGACCAAGCGGACCGGGCCCGGGCAGTGGGAGGCCTACACCGACAATGGGCGCGAGCGCACGGGGCTCGACGCCCTCGAGTGGGCGGAGCGCGCTGTCGCGCTGGGCGCCGGCGAGCTCCTGATCACCTCCGTGGACCGCGAGGGAACCCAGCGCGGGATGGAGCTCGACTTCCTCGCGCGGGTGACGCGCGCGGTGGCCGTGCCGGTCATCGCTTGCGGCGGGGTTGGATCGCCCGAGCATGTGAGGCAGGCCTTCGCCGACGCCGCAGTGGACGCGGTGGCCGTGGCCTCCATCCTCCACTACGGCAAGTTCTCCATCGGCGAGATCAAGGCGCATCTCGCGGCCGGTGAGGTGGCCGTGAGGATCTCGGCGTGAGCGCCACGCCTGCCGTGATCGTCGTGGACTACGGCCGCGGCAACCTCTTCAGCGTCTGCCAGGCCGTCGCCAGGGTGGGGGGCGCCCCCGCGCTCACAGCGGACCCCGCGGCCGTGAGGCAGGCCGAGCGCGTGATCCTGCCCGGCGTCGGCGCCTTCGGCGACGCCATGGCGGGGCTCGCCTCGCGCGGCCTCGACGACGGGTTGCGGGAGTTCGCCCGCGCCGGCCGCCCGCTCCTGGGCGTCTGCCTCGGCATGCAGCTCCTGCTGGAGGAGTCCACCGAGTTCGGCCGCCACGGAGGTCTCGGCCTCATCCCCGGGCAGGTGGACCGGCTCCCCACGCCCGCGCCCGGCGGCCGGGACAAGATCCCCAATGTCGGCTGGTGCCAGCTCTGGCCGTCGCCCGGCGGGTTGCCCTGGTCGCTCTCGCTCTTCGCCCGCGTCAAGCCCGGCGACTTCGCCTACTTCGTCCACTCCTACGCCGTCCACCCGGCCGACGCCCGCCACCGGCTGGCCGAGATCGGCTTCGCGGGCATGCCCGTGGCCGCGGCCATCGCCGCCGAGCACATCGCCGGCTGCCAGTTCCACCCGGAGAAGAGCGGCGAGGTGGGGCTTGCCATCCTCGACGCCTTCGTCAACGGCACCCCATGACGCCCGCGACGAAGTTCGGCCTGCCGGCCGAGGTGCGCTTCTGCGCCCGCTGCGTGATCTCCAACCAGCGCCCCTCCTCCACCGTCGAGTACACCCACACGCGCGAGTCGAAGAAGGAGACCATCCACGTCGACGCCGACGGCGTGTGCGCCGCCTGCCGCTTCGCCGAGCTGAAGGAGAAGGTGGACTGGGCCGAGCGCGAGCGCGAGCTCCAGGACCTGCTGGCGCGCTACCGGCGCACCGACGGCCGCTACGATGTCCTCGTCCCGGGCTCGGGCGGCAAGGACAGCATCTACGCCTCGCATCTCCTCAAGTACACGTACGGCATGAACCCGCTCACGGTCACCTGGGCGCCTCACATCTACACCGAGGTGGGCTGGCGCAACTTCCAGTCGTGGATCCACGCGGGCTTCGACAATTTCCTCTGCACGCCGAACGGCCGGGTGCACCGGACGCTCACGCGGCTGGCCTTCGAGAACCTCCTGCACCCGTTCCAGCCATTCATCTTCGGTCAGAAGTCCCTGCCGCCGAAGTTCGCCGCGCTCTGGGATATCCCGCTGGTGATCTACGGCGAGAACGAGGTGGAGTACGGCAACCCGCACGACGAGGCGGTCACGGCCCGGCGCGATCCGCGCTACTACACGCGGGGCGACCGGCTCGAGGACCTCCACCTGGGCGGGTTGCGTGTGCCCGAGCTGGCCGCCCACGGCATCACCACCAGGGATCTGGATCCCTACCTGCCGGGCGATCCCCAGCTCCTGGCCGACAAGAAGATCGACGTGCAGTACCTCGGCTACTACCTCAGGTGGGTGCCGCAGGAGTGCTACTACTACGCCGTCGAGCACGCGCAGTTCGAGGCCAACACCGAGCGCACCGAGGGGACGTACTCGAAGTACAACAGCATCGACGACCGCATGGACGGCCTGCACTACTACACGACGTACATCAAGTTCGGGCTGGGGCGGGCCTCCTACGACGCCGCGCAGGAGATCCGCAACCGCCACCTCACCCGCGAGGAGGGCGTGGCGCTGGTGCGGCGCTTCGACGGCGAGTTCCCGGAGAAGTGGTTCCAGGAGAACCTCGAGTACATGGGCATCCCCGAGGCCCGCTTCCGGGAGATCGTGGACCAGTTCCGCTCCCCGCACCTGTGGACGCGGGAGGGAGGGCAGTGGACACTCCGCCACCAGGTCTCCTGATCCTGGTCCCCGCCCGCGCGGGCTCCAAGGGGCTGCCGGGGAAGAACCTCAAGCCGCTCGGGGGCCTGCCGCTGCTGGGCTGGACGGCGCGGGCCATCGCCGCCTCCGGCGTCGCCGCGCGCGCCGTCCTCACCACGGAGGACCCGGGCATCGCCGAGGCCGGGCGCTCCTTCGGCCTCGAGACCCCGTTCCTTCGCCCCGCCGCGCTGGCGCAGGACGACAGCGAGATGGTGGACGTGGTCGACCACGCCGTGCGCTTCATGGAGGAGCGCGCCGGCTTCGCTCCGGGGGCGGTCATGCTGCTCCAGCCCACCTGCCCCTTCAGGCGGCCGGAGCGCCTCCGGCAGGCGCTCGACCTGCTGGCGTTGCCCGGCACCGAGGGCGTGATCGGCGCCACCCGCATCGAGCGGAGCCCCTCGCTCCTCTACCGCGAGGGAGAGGACGGGCTCCTGGTCCCGCTCGCCGCGTGGGAGGAGGGCATCCGCCGGCAGGAGGTGCGCGTCACGCTCACCCCCAACGGCACTCTCTACCTCATCATGCGAGAGAGCCTCGCGCGCCAGCGGCGGCTCTTCCCGCCGCGGCTTCGCGCCCTTCCCACCGACACGATCGAGGGCATCGACATCGACACCCCCGAGGACTGGGCGCTGGCCGAGGCCGTGGTGGCGGCGGGACTGGCGCGGCCGTGAGGCGGGTGCGGTTGCTGCTGTCCGCCCGCGATGCGGGCGCGGTGGCCCAGGTGGCCGCCCTGGCCGCAGCGCTACGCGACGACCCGCGGCTCGAGACGACGCTCGTGGCGAGCCCGCCAGCCTTCGATCTCCTCGCGGCCGCCGGCGAGCAGCCGGTCCGCTTTGCGCTGCCCGACGGCTCCACCCACGTGCAGGCCGGCGGGGATCCGGCCCCGCTCCTCGAGGCCGCGCAGCGGATGCTCGCCACGCTCGATCCCGATGTGGTCGTGACGGGGATCTCCTCGCTCGGCGTCGGGATCGACGAAGCGCTCCTGGCCCGGGCCGGCGGCCGGCCGACCTTCGCGCTCCAGGACTTCCCCGGGGATGCCAACGCCATCGACGGCGGCCTGGCCGAGCGATACTTCGTGAGGGACGAGGCCGCGGCCCGGCTGACCCGGGAGCGCTGGGGCGTGGAGGCCACCCCGGTGGGCTCGCTCCGCCACGCCTGCTATGCGGCGCTGGACGTGCCGGCACTGCGCGCCTCCGTCAGGCAGAGGCTCGGCGCCCCGCGGGGCCGCTCCGTGCTGGGCTTCTTCGGTCAACCCGTCGAGATCCCCGGCCACGAGGCCGCCGTCGGACATCTGGTCCAGGCGCTGGCCGAGCGCGAGGCCAAGCCTCTGCTGGTGCTGCGGGAGCATCCGAAGTCCCTCGGACGCCGGGAGGCGCATCTCGCGGCGCTCCGGAGCACCGGCGTGGAGGTCTTCGACGCCAGCGAGATGTCGGCCGCGGAGCCATGGCTCGTGGCCTGCGATCTCGTGACCACCTGCTTCTCCCACTGCTCCCTGGACTACGCCTTCCTCTCGTCGCTGAGCCCGGACCCTCTCGGCGCCGTGCTCTTCCTGATGACCACCCCCGAGTCTCGGGCCTTTCTGAGCGAGTACGCGGGACTGGCCGTGCCGGATGGAGTCGAGCAGGGGCTGGGCCTGGTCGCGCGCGATCCCGCCGAGGTCCTGCCGCTGATGGACGCGTTGCTGACCCCCGGAGGCCGGCGCGAGTACCACGAGGCGAGTCTTCTCCTGCCCCGAGGGGCGGACATCCAGGTCATCGTCGACGCCGTGCTGGAGGCCGGCCACCGCCATGCCGGGGAGGCGCAATCGTGACGCCGCCCCTCGCGCTGGGGATCATCGTGGCCCGCGGCGGCTCGAAGGGGCTGCCGGGGAAGAACCTGCTCCTCCTGGCAGGCAAGCCGCTCATCGTCCACACCATCGAGGCGGCGAAGGGCGCGCGGACGCTCTCGCGGGTGATCCTCTCGAGCGACGACGACGAGATCATGGCCGCGGCGCGCAGGGCGGGGTGCGAGGTCCCGTTCCGGCGCCCCGCGGTTCTGGCGGGAGATCGGAGCAGCACCGTGGACGTGGCGCTCCACGCCCTGGACTGGCTGGAGGAGAAAGACGACCACCGTCCAGATGTCGTCGTGCTGCTGCCCGCCACGGCGCCGCTGCGCCGCGCGGCGCACATCGACGGCGCCGTCCAGGCGCTGCGGGAGGACCCCAGCGCCGAGGCCGTGGTGGCCGTGACCCGGCCGGATTATCCGCCCCAGTGGATGATACGCGTGACGGAGGGGCGGCTCTCCTGGCTCTTCCCCGAAGGGGCGCGGGCCGACCACCGCCAGGAGCTGCCGCCCGCCTACCAGCCGAACGGCAGCATCTACGCCATCCGCGTGCCCGTCCTCCGCGCCCAGCGCACCTTCTATCCTGAGCAGACGGCGCCCTACATCATGGCGCGCGAGGACTCGATCAACATCGACGACGCGATGGATCTGCGGCTGGCCGAGCTGCTCCTCGGCGCGCCGCGCCGCTGACTCAGGCGGCCCGCTCGATGGCCTCGAGGATCCTCTCGCTGCTCCGGGTGTCGTCGAAGCCCAGGAACTTCTCCACGTAGCGGCGCCGCGCCTCCGGCTCCACCGCGAAGGCGTCGAGCCGGGAGCCCTCGATGAGCCCCACCGCCTCCCGGTGGCCGACCGGCCACACGATGCCGGGGAAGTTCTGGAGGCTTTCCGGGCGCCCCCCGTAGACCTCGTCGAAGCTCGCGTAGCCCTGCAGATGCGACTGGGAGACCTCCACGCTGAGCGACGGCACGCCCGCGAAGGCGGCCTCGAGCACGGCGCCACTCTGGAAGTGGACGCAGAGACTCGCCACGGCCATGAGCTCCATGGAGGTGTACGGGTAGAGCGCCTCGTCATAGACGAAGACATCCGCGAGGCGGCGGAGGAAGCCGGGGTCGGCGTTCTTCTCCCGCGACTTGACGATGAGCGCCGCCCCCTCGCGCCGGCAGAGGTCGCGGAGCGCCAGCACCAGCTCGCGGTAGCCGTGACCGCGCACGATGTCCGGCACCCAGTCGGCGTGCCCGCCCAGCGCGGCGCGGGCGGCCCGCCAGAGCCGGGGGCTCGCCCCCCAGACCAGCCGGCGCCACGGATCCGGCACCGCCATCTTGAGCGACATGAGGAGCACGACAGGCTGGTCGGATGCGAGCCCGTACCGCTTCCGCACGGCGGCCCGGTCCACGACGGCGAGCTGATCCATCATGGTGGAGCCCGCCACCGCGCTCCGGGCCGCGCGGTCCGTGCCGGGGCCGAGGCGCGCGAAGCCCTCGGCCATGATCCGCCAGTGCAGCTCGCGCTGGTACTCGCTCGTGTAGAAGGTCGTGTCGATGAGCCGGTACCCTTCCGGATCGGCCGTCACCGTCTCGAAGGCGTAGTCCACCGAGTAGAGCCGCGCCCCGGCTCGGCGGATGGCGTCCACCTCCCCCTCGATCCCGGCGGCGCGGAGGTAGGTGTGAAGCGACGGCGCCACGAGGGCACGGAGGCCGAGGCGCTCCACGACGGGCGCGAGCGGGGCGCCCAGGTGGTGGGCGTGGGGCTCCGCGCCGGGCCAGACGGCGAGATCGGCGGCCCTGACGGCCTCACCCGGCTTGGCCTGCGCCGGGTCCCAGAGGAGCGCCACGCGGTGGCCGCGGTCGAGGGCCGCCTGGATGAGCGAGCCCAGGACGCGGAGGAAGCCCTTCCTGAACGCGAGGAAGCCGATCGTCACCGTCAGGCCGGCGGTGCGTCGGCGAAGCGCTTCTGGATCAGCCGCGGGCCCAGCTCGACGTCCCGCAGGATCTCGACGATGCGCGGCGCCGCCTGCCCGTCGCCATAGGGGTTCACGAGGCCGGCGAGGCCCGCGCGGAAGCCAGGCTCGAGCGCCCGCCTGAGCCCGTCCAGGATCTCATTCCGCCCGTAGCCGGCGTCGATGACGTTGGCGCCGCGGAGGCGCCCGCGCTGGCGCGAGCCGATATTGACCACCGGCAGGCCGAAGGACGGAGCCTCGATGATCCCGCTGGAGGAATTGCCCACCATGACGTCGGCTTCCCTGAGGAGCGAGGCGTAGGCCTCGTCGCCCAGGCTCTTGACGAGGCGCGTGCCCGGACGCGAGGCGGCCAGCGCCTCGAGGCGCTCGATGATCGTCTGGCCCGCGGTGTCGGCACCGGGATAGGTGGCGATCACGTCGCCGTCCACCTTGGAGAGCGCTGCAGCGAGCTCGTCGGCGTGCATCGCCGTGTCGGCGTACTCGAGCGTGACCGGGTGCAAGGTGACGAGCAGCGTGGGGCGGCGCAGCGGGAGCCCGACCCGCTCGGCGAGTGCTGCCCGGGACAGTCGCGCGAGCCGCAGGAGCCGGTCGAGGCCGGGCGCCCCGCAGCAGTGGACGCGCCACGGCTCCTCGCCCATCTGGACGAGGCGCCGGGCGTACGGCTCGGCCGCCGCGAAGTGCAGGTGCGAGAGCTTGGTGATGGCATGGCGGATCTGCTCGTCCATGGCCCCCTCGGTGAGCTCGCCGCCGTGCAGGTGAGCCACGGGAAGCGCGAAGGGCAGCGCCGCCACCGCGGCGCTCAGCATCTCGAAGCGGTCGCCGAGGACGACGAGCAGGTCGGGGCGCCGGCGCGCAAAGGCGCGGGCGAAGCCGGCCACGCCGATTCCCGTGGAGGCGGCGATGGCCCCGGGGGTGTCCGAGTCGAGCAGCATCTCGATCCGCTCGACGATGGGCCAGCCATCGGTCTCGACGGCGGTGACGGTGCGCCCGAAGCGCGTCGCGAGATGGCTGCCCGCCACGTAGACGCCGAGCTCGAGGTCGGGCACGGCCTGGATTTCCTGGAGCACGGGGACGAGATGGCCGTAGTCGGAGCGGGCGACGGTGACGACGCCGACAGTTCGTGGCATCGCCCGCATTCTAGCACGCAGCCCTGCGCCGCCTCCGCGCGCGGCGACCGAGCCGGGGGCCGCTCCTCACCCACGGAACCCCACGGGGTTCGGAGCGGCACCCCGGCTCGCCCGCCTCGCTCCGCTCGGGGGATCCCCATGTTCGCTCGCCTCGCCTTCGGCTGCGGCTCGCCCTGCAGTCCTTGACACCCGGAAAACGGCTGGGCTAAGGTGGCGCGAGCACGCTGCCGTGGACCTCGATGACCCATGAATCGCTACGACGACTTCCGGCCCGACATCGGAGCACTTCTCGAAGAGCAGGACGCCGGCCTCCCGCAGCCCGACCCGGCAGCACGGAGCGGCGATGGGCTGGGACCGCTCGGGACGTTCGCGAGCCTCGCGCGGCTCTCCGCGCTCGGGGCGCAGGTGAAGTCGGGGCTTCACCGGCGGCTCGTCCACGCCAACCTCCGCCTCGGCTGGCTGCGTGAGTTCCAGGAGTACTGGTCCGGGGAGCTCGGCTGCCGGCCCATCCAGCCCTTCGAGTTCTATTATCTGGCGGGCGTGTACCGGCAGCGGCTGCAGACCATCCACTTCGAGAGCCTGTCGAACGCCGACCTCGCCTCGGATGACAAGCACCTCGACGCGTGGCGCGATCCTCGGACGGTGCACTACCTCTTCAACCACACCTACCGGCTGGCACTGGCCCCGTTGCGCGTCCACCCCTACATCCGCTGGGTCCCGCGCGGAGGGCGGATCGCCGAGTTTGGCTGCGGTGCCGCGCCCATCCTGACCTCGCTGGCCCGCCACTACCGCCATCGGGACCTCCAGCTCGTGGGCGCGGACATCCCGCACCTGCTCTTCCACCATGCGCGCTGGAAGTTCCGGCGGGATCGCTTCGTCACCATGGTGCCGGTGCTGCCGGGGGACGACGCGCCGCTGCCGGGCAGCTACGACACGATCTTCTGCATGGAGGTCCTGGAGCACCTGCCCCGCCCGATCCCCGTGCTCCAGCACTTCCACCGCGCGCTCAAGCCGGGCGGGCACCTCGTCTTCGACTACGTCCGCTCCGACGGGGTGGGCTTCGACACCGCGAGCGCGCTGCGCGACCGCCTGCCCGCGCTGCAGTTCGTCCTCGACCACTTCGACATCGTGCGAGGACGCGTGACCACGGATGGCTCCCACGTCGAGCCTGCCGTCGCCCGCAAGCGGTAATGAGTCTCCCGGAATACCTGGACCGCATGGCGCCTGGGCCCGCGTCGCCGCCGGCGGCCGCCTCGGAAGCCGTCATCGCGCCATCTTGGGGTCCAGCAGATCGCGCAGCCCGTCTCCCAGCAGGTTGAGCCCGAGGACGGTCACGGCGATGGCGCCGCCCGGGAAGATGGCAAACCACGTGTTCATGCCGAGGAAGGCCTGGGCCTCGCGCAGCATGAGCCCCCAGAACGGGTGCGGCGGCTGGGTGCCGAGTCCGAGATAGGCGAGCCCGGCCGGGCGCGCTCACCTTTCACCCCGCGCCCCCACCGAGCGACGAGGACGTGGCGCAGATCCTCGCCACCGTCCGCGCCCGCGTGGGCCGGCTCCTCGCCCGCCGCCAGCTCGAGCCCGCCGACGACACGGCGCCGGCCGACCCGCTCGCCGAAGCCTCGCCGGTCCTGGCCAGCCTCGTCGGCGCCTCCGTCCAGGGCCGCGTCGCCCTCGGCCCCCGCGCCGGCGGCCGCGTCCGCCGCCTTGGCGACGAGCCGGACCTCGGTCACGTCGCCTCCCGCGGCCCGCGCCAGGCCCAACTCGACGGCTTCGACCTCCACGCCACCGTCTGGGTGCCTCCCGACGATCGCGCCCG
>MGBT01000143.1:0-3658 GCA_001788395.1 Candidatus Rokubacteria bacterium GWA2_70_23 | reverse complement strand
CCACTCAGGCCCCACGGCCGCTCCTTGACCGCGCGCCGCTGACGGGCGCAGGATGGCGTGCGACCACAGGGCTCTCGGGGCGGGCGACGCTCGCCTTCCCCCCTACCATGCCCCCATTCCCGGGTGCCGGGCCGGGGTTCGCAGGGGAGACCGCATCCCGGCCCCCCGGGTCGCGCGGCGAGGGAACCGAGGGAGCAGCGTTTGTCCGTCCTATGGCCCTCCCTTCCTGGGCTTCGACTTTAACCACGATGTCAGGCAGCGTTTCGCCGATGATTTCCGAGATCGCCGTCCACTCGGCGTCGCTCTCGGCGCGGTAGAGCGCAACCAGGTGTCTCGCCGCGAGCAGCAACCCGTGGCTCGGGCAGTGCCACTCGCCGCCAGCGAGCTGCACCATCTCCTCCTTGAGCTCGGTCACCAAGCAACCGGCGTATTCACAGCTTCGGGCCTCGCAGCTATGCTCCACGATTTTCCCTGGCTCCCTTTCGGTGACCTCGACGATGACTGATTCTCCGCAATGCGGGCAGCGTCCCCACGTCCGTCGCATCGGTCATCTCCTTCCCCCTACAGCGCTCCACGTTGGGCCAAGGACACCCACTTCCTGCCCCCGCTGCCGACGATAATGTGGTCGTGGGGCTTGACGTCAAGGGGGGTCGCCCCATCGACGATCGGCTGCGTGAGACGCAGATGCTCCCGCGGGGGCCAAGCTGAGGGCCGGTGAGACGGCTGATCGTGTTCGCGAACAACGGTCCAGGTTGCAAGCTTGAGACGAAAGCGCACAGGAGCTTCCCCCTCCTCGATGAATGAACTACTGAGGGAAGCCAAGCACACCCACAGAATCCGTCAAGTGTGCACGGAATCAGACATGTACTCTCCTATCGGCCTTGTCGTTTATTTGCAGCCCTCCGACCGTCATCACTCGAGCGATCATCGGGGTCAGGGGCGCCACGCCACGCTGCGCGCCCCAGAAGATCTATGGATTTGTAAGGGCTTGATTTCCTTGGAAATGCGCCACATGTAGTTGACGCTTGCCTTGGAGCCACTAGATCTGGTACCGTGAGGCGTTTACAGGAAGGGGACATCTCCAATGGATAGGAGCACGGCGAGCGTGCGAACTCGACCGCTCTACAGCACTAAGTCTGGCAAAGCCTACCTCGGCGACTCGCTCACGATCATGAGCGAGATGCCGGACGAGTCGGTGAATCTCATCGTCACGTCGCCCCCCTTCCCGCTCACCTTCCAGAAGAAGAAGCCCTACGAGACGGTCTCGATGGACCGGTACGTCGGATGGTTCCTTGCCTACGCCGAGCACTGTAAGCGGCTCCTCAGGGAGGACGGGAGCTTCGTCATTGACATCGGAGGCGTATGGAACAAGGGGACGCCGACAAGGAGCCTCTACCAGTACCACCTCCTCATCGCCCTCTGCGAGCAGCTCGGCTTCTCGTTCGCCCAGGACTTCTACTGGTACAACCCGGGCGCGCTTCCCGCACCGGCCGAGTGGGTGAACGTCAGACGAATTCGCGTGAAGTGCGCTGTCAACCTCGTCTGGTGGCTCTCGAAGACGCCCTGGCCTAAGGCAAACAACAAGCGTGTGCTCAAAGAGTACAGCCCCGACATGATCCGCTTGATCGAGCGCGGGTATCGCACGAAGTCCCGGCCAAGCGGGCACAACATCACGGAAAAGTTCCAGAAGAACCACGGAGGCGCGATCCCGCCAAATCTCCTCGAGCTTGGGAACAACGACTCGAACGGGAGCTACCTAAAGCAGTGCGAGGCAGCAGGGCTCCCGGTGCACCCTGCGAGGTTCCCGGGGAGGCTCCCCGAGTTTTTCATCCGACTCTGCACCGAGCCCGAAGACACGGTGCTCGACCCCTTCGCAGGTTCGAATATGACCGGTGAGGCGGCTCAACGTCTTGGCCGCCGCTGGGTTGCGATCGAGCTTAGCAAGGACTACCTCGAGGGCTCGAAGTTTCGCTTCCAGCCCGGGTCCCCTGTCGGGACTCCACGGCTGAAGATCCTCCAGGGACGGTCAGCGCAGCTCTGACGGTCGCGGCGGACTAAGTGGAGGACTTCGACAAGTTTCTTGCCACGCTTCAGAAACTTCCCCTCGATCCCTCTGCTCTTCCCGAGTATCGCGACGCGCTTGCCATCAAGCGGATCCTCTCTGGTGAGACCCCCGAGGCGATAGCCGCTGCGACCGGGCGCCCCGCCAAGTGGCTCACACGGAGAGCTGAGGAGATCCGCGCCCGAGGACTAGCCGGCCTGATTCCACACCTTGCTGAGCGTCTAACGCGTCCTGCCCCTGAACGACGGCGGCAAGGCATCGCGCAGATGCTCCTCGGAACACTGACCGAGCGCCGCTTCGAACAGTTCAGCCACGAGATCACTCGTGGCCGCCAGCTCTCCATCGAGGGGCGCGTAGCCGAGCGGACAGACACCGACTACTTGGTGAACGACGCGAGCGGCCGGCCATTGTGTCGGCTCAACATCAAGTTCCACGGTACTCTTTTCCGGCAGGCTCGCGAGATGGTCGGGCTCGACCCCAACGACTGCTTCGCCCTCGCCACCTACAAGATCTTCAATGCTCTCCAGCGCCAACAGCAGGACCGGTTTCCCTACGTCTTCCTCATACTCAGCATCCCTGGCCTCAGCGCTTCGGCGGTCGCTCCCTCAGTTCCCGACGACTTCGTCTGGGTAATGAGTGTCGTCAAGGGGCGGCGCGTTGTGGAGGAAGCAATCGCCAAGGAGCTCGGTCGTCCTGAACATGCGGATGTGTTTCAGGGGATCCTCAATCGGATGACCGAAGGTGAGTTTCGACTCATCTCGGCAAGACGCGCCTTCGCCCTTTCAAGAAACTGACTGCTCGGTTACAGGCACGAGCTGGAACCCGAGCGCCCGGGCCTGGGTGCGGAGGCGGGATTCGGTCCGGCGCCGGTGGTCAGCTTCCACAGCCGCCAGGCGGCTCTCGTCGTAGGGCTGCCGGGTGGTGAGCAGGTGGTAGACGATCCGCGCGAGCTTGTGCGCGGTGGCGGTGATCGCCTTGGGGGCCCCGAGCTTGGCGCGCATGCGGCGGAAGAACCCCCCGAGGACCGACTGGCTGCGGGACAGGCTCTGGGCGGCGAGCCGCAAGGCCTGCGCGACGCGATGCTTCACGCGGCGGGTCTTGACGGAGAGGACCTTGCCGCCCGAGATGCGGTTGTCGGGACACAGGCCGAGCCAAGAGGCGAAGTGGTCGCCGGAGGGAAACGGGGACAGGTCGGCCCCCAGCTCCGCGAAGAGGGTATGGACCGTGGGGGTCTGGAGGCCGGGCACTTGCGTGAGATCGGTCCCGAGGACCCGGTACAGCTCGGCCCGGAGATCGAACCGCGGCGCAGTGCCGTGCGGTGTGCGACGGGCACTGGTCGAGGGCGGGAGGGGGTGCACGGCGGGATCGATCTGGGACGCGAAGTCCCCGAGGAGCGCCTGCACCTCCCCATCGCACTCCCCGATCAGCTGCTGGTAGTGCCGGTACGACGCGAGGGACTGGCGCAGGGTGAAGAGGTGCTCCAGCCGGTAGTCCCCCACCAGCGCCTTGGCGATGGTCTCTGGCGAGGCCTTGATGCGAGGGTCGCGGTGCCGGGCGAGCTCCTGCGGGTCCCGCTCGCCGGCGAGGATCGCGTCG
>MGBT01000142.1:26396-27896 GCA_001788395.1 Candidatus Rokubacteria bacterium GWA2_70_23 | reverse complement strand
GGCCATCGCCGAGAGGATGTTGCCCGTCGCGTAGGGGCCGATGAGGAGGTCGACCTTGTCGACGGTGATGAGCTTCTCGTAGAGCGTGCGGGCGAGGTCGGGCTTGGACTGGTCGTCGTACAGCACCCACTCCACCGGCCGGCCCAGGAGCCCGTTCTTCTTGTTGAGCTGGTCCACGTAGATCTCGCCGACGATCTGGTGGATGAGCGAGGTCGCGGCCAGCGGGCCGGTCATCGAGAGCGTGCCGCCGACCCGGATCGGCTGGCCGGACGGGGCGGCGCCGGCCGAGGCGACCAGGGCGAGGACGAGCATGCCGGCCGGTGCGCTGAGAAACCCACGGTGTCTGAGAGTCATGAGCGTCCCTCCTGGATGCGATTCACGATGAACTCGACCGTCAGCGCGCCACACTCCCGAGCGATTCCGTCGTTCTCCTTTCCGCTTGCAAGGTCAGGGGGTGCCAGCGTATACCGGGCGGCCTCGGTACGGCAAGGCGGATTCGGCGCTCGCCGGCACCCGCTCCCGCGACTTGACACGCGCGGGCCGCGCTGCATATATGGAACACCCGGCACCGTCGCGGCGGGGTGTCCGGGCTGCTGGCCACCATGCCGCCGCCGAGAGGAGCCGCCATGCATCACGTCGGCCGACTGGATCCCGCGTCCATGTCCACCCCCGATGCCTACCGCGGTCGGAGCCTCGGCTTCCGTCGGCAGTCGCTCATCGACGGGCCGGCCGGCTCGGTCCACATGGGCTTCGGCGCCTGCGAGATCTCCCCCGAGGGGCACCTCGGCGGGCACGTGCACTCGCACGAGGAGGCCTTCTACGTCCTGGAGGGCACTCCGCAGCTCGCCATGGGCGGCGAGACCTTCGAGCTCGCGCCGCAGCAGTGCGGGCTGATCCCTCTCGGCGTCCCTCACGCTTGGCGCAACCGCGGCGCGCGGGCGTGCCGCTGGCTCGACATGCTCGCGCCCCGTCCGCGTGACGAGCACAAGGAGCCCCCCGACACCTTCTTCACGCGAGAGATCGCGTTCGGCGACCGCCCGCGCACGCTCGACATCCGCGACCCGCGCTGCCGGCATTTCTTCCGCCTCGACGAGGGGCAGATGGACGTGGACCGGCTGAAGCAGGGAAGCGCCGTCGGCGAGCCCACCGTGTCCGCCAGCATGGCGACGGCCCTCCTCGCCTACAGCGGCATCGCCGTGAAGATGCTCGTGGACCAGCGCCTCGAGGCGAACCTCCTGACGATGTTCATGGTCGAGTACCAGGCCGGCGGCGTCGCGCACCCCCACGACCATCCCTTCGAGGAGGCCTACTTCATGCTCGAGGGCGAGGTCGAGGCGGTGGCCGACGGGCGGTCCTACGTGCTGCGCCCCGGGGACGTGTTCTGGACCGGCGTCGGCTCGGTGCACGCCTTCTACAACCGGACCGATGCGAGGGTCCGCTGGCTCGAGACCCAGGCGCCGCAGCCGCCCCGGCAGCACTCGTACCGGTTCAATCGCGACT
>MGBT01000142.1:22098-26330 GCA_001788395.1 Candidatus Rokubacteria bacterium GWA2_70_23 | reverse complement strand
GGAGGCCCCGCGCCCGACGCCCTCGCCGCCCGCCCGTGGATTGGCATGGAGTGTGGTCGCTTGCCCGGCCGGCGTCAGACGCCGAGATATCTCGCCCGCACGTCCGCGTCCCTCCCCAGCTCCTGCGGTGACGAGGAGTGGACGATCTTGCCGCGGCTCATGATGTGGACGTAATCGGAGTAGAGCAGGGCGAATCGCAGCCTCTGCTCCACGAGCAGCATCGACATCCCGCTCTGCTGCAGCTTGCGGATCACGTGGCCGACTGCCTCGATGTACAGCGGCGACAGCCCCTCCGTCGGCTCGTCGAGCAGGAGCAGCGATGGGTTGGTCATCAGGCTCCGCCCGATGGCCAGCATCTGCTGCTCGCCCCCCGACAGCCGTCCCGCCGGATGGCGCGCGCGCTCGCGGAGCGGCGGGAAGAGATCGTAGACCTTCTCGACAGTCCACCCGTCCGGGTTCGGCCGGGCGCCGATCGCGAGCGTCTCGGCGACGTCGAGCGACGGGAAGATCTGCCGCCCCTGCGACACGACGCAGACGCCGAGCCGCGCGATGCGGTACGGCCGGAGGCGCGTGATCTCCGCCTCGTCGAGCAGGATCCGGCCGCGACGGGCCGGCGTGAAGCCCATCACCGAGCGCACGAGCGTGGTCTTGCCCGCGCCGTTCCGCCCGAGGATCCCGACGATGGCCGCGCGCGGGATCTCGAGCGACACGCCCTGGAGGATGTGGCTGTCGCCGTAGTAGGTGTGGATGTCGTCCACCCTCAGCACGGCGTGACCTCGCCCGCGCCGAAGTAGATCTCCTGCACGCGCGGGTCCTGTCTCACCTCGGCGGGCGAGCCCTCGGCGAAGAAGCGGCCGAGATGGAGCACGGTGATCCGGCTCACGATATCGAAGACGACGTCCATGTCGTGCTCGATGAGGAGGATCGTGATGGTGCGATCGAGCCGCTGGATTGCGCGCGTCATGAGGGCCGACTCCGCGGGCGACAGCCCGGCGGTGGGCTCGTCGAGCAGCAGCACGCGGGGGCGCGTCAGGAGCGCCAGTGCCATCTCGATCTGCCGCTGCTCGCCGTGCGAGAGCGTGCGCACGATCCCGTCGCGCCTGTCCGCGAGACCGACGGTGTCGAGGGTCTCCAACGCGCGCGCGCGGGGCTCCCGGTACGTCCAGAGCGGCCGGAGCATGGAGAACTTCGTCCGCCCGAGGCCGAGCGCCGCCAGGACGAGGTTGTCGAGGACGCTCAGCGTGGGGAAGAGGTTCGTGATCTGGAACGTGCGGCCGAGGCCGAGCTGTGTCCGGCGGTGACACGGCGTCGTGGTGATGTCGCGGCCGAAGAGCCGCACGCGGCCCGCCGTGACCGGCATCTCGCCGCTGATCAGGCGGAAGAGCGTCGTCTTGCCGGCGCCGTTGGGGCCGATGATAGCCCGCCGCTCGCCGGCGGCCAGGCTGAGGGACACCTGGCTCACCGCCTCGAGGCCCCCGAACCGGCGGGTGACCCCCTCGCACTCCACGGCCGGCGTGGCGCCGTCCCCGGCGTGGCCCGTCACCGTGCGGCCCTGAGCAGGCCCAGCATGCCGCGCGGCGCCCACAGCGCCGTCACGACGTAGGCGGCCGCCAGCACCATCACCCAGCGCTCCGTGAAGACGCTCACCATCTTCTCGAGGAAGGTGATGGCGAAGGCGCCGATGAGGGGCCCCACGAGCGTGCCCGGACCGCCCACGATCACCATCAGCACGAACTGCATCGAGTGCGCGAGGTCCACCGTGCTGGGCCCGACGAAGCCGTTGTAGTAGGCGTAGAGGCTGCCGGCGAGGCCGGCGAAGGCGCCGGCGATCACCAGCGCGACGGCCTTGTGGAGGAAGACGTTGTAGCCGAGCACGCGCATCCGGCTCTCGCTGTCCCGGATGCCGACCAGCGTCTTGCCGAAGGGGGACCAGATCAGGAGCAGGTAGAGCGCGAGGCAGCCGACGAACAGCGCGAGGACCGTGTAGTAGAAGGACAGCGTCCCCGACGCGAGGCCGACCCACGGGACGCGAGGGCGAGGGATCCCCACGATGCCGGTGTCGCCGCCCGTCAGCGAAACCCACCGATAGGCCAGCCCCCACGCGCAGAGCGCGACGGCGAGCGTGATCATCATGAAGTAGATGCCGGTGGCGCGGAGCACCAGGAGGGCGATGGCCGCCGAGACGATGGCCGCGAGCGCGACGCTGGCGGCGAGGGCGGCGCCGAAGGAGGCCTGGTGGCGGGTGACGAGGATCGCCGTGGTGTAGGCGCCGACGGCGAAGAACGCCGAGTGACCGAGGGACGGCAACCCCGCGAAGCCGAGGAGCAGATCGAGGCTCGCCGCGGCGATCGCGTAGATGAGGCCCTCGGTCATCAAGATCACCACGTAGCTGGGCAGGACGGGCGCCAGGCCGGCCAGGATCGCGAGCGCCACCGCCAGGCCGGTCACCAGCCGCATCGGCGCGCGGGTGGCCGCGACGTCCATCACGCCCTCCCGAAGAGCCCGGTGGGCCGGAAGGCGAGCACGATGGCCATGGGCGCGAAGAGCGTGAAGTAGGAGATCTCCGGGAACAGCGCCTTGCCGAAGTTGTCGAGGAGACCGAGGACGAGGGCGGCGACG
Source organism: Candidatus Rokubacteria bacterium GWA2_70_23 (assembly GCA_001788395.1). Taxonomy (GTDB): domain Bacteria; phylum Methylomirabilota; class Methylomirabilia; order Rokubacteriales; family CSP1-6; genus UBA12499. The sequence continues at coordinate 23,711 of MGBT01000142.1, read as the reverse complement.
AAGGCGCCGCTGAGGCTGCCCATGCCCCCCACGATCACCACCACGAAGGCGTAGGGCAGGATCTCGAAGTCGAGGCCTGGGTAGATGCCCATGAACGCCGAGCCCACGACGCCGGCGACGCCGGCCAGGAAGGCCCCGAGCCCGAAGACGGCCATCTTCAGGATCGGCACGTTGATGCCGAGGGCCTCGGTCATCTCGGCGTTGTCGATGGCGGCGCGGACCATGGCGCCGGCGCGCGTCTTCTCCTCGAACCACCACAGGACGACGAAGAGGACACCCGCGGCGGCGATCATGAACAGCCGGAGGATCGGGAAGGTGAAGCCGCCGAGCTTCACGCTCTGGGCGAAGTACGCCGGCCCGCGGAGGCTGAAGGGGTCGCCGCCCCAGACGAGCAGGCAGGCATCCTGGACGAACAGCGCGATGCCCATGGTCAGCAGCATCTGCCGGAGGTCGTCGCCCTCCACGGCGCGCAGGAAGACGCGCTCGAGGACCACGCCGCCGGCCGCCACGGCGAGCGCCGACCCGACCAGCGCCAGGTAGAAGTTGCCGGTGGCGGCGAACAGCGCCACGCCGAGATAGCCTCCCACGAGATAGAACGAGCCGTGGGCGATGTTGACGATCTTCATCACGCCGAAGATCAGCGTGAGGCCGCCGCCGAGGAGGAAGAGCAGCGCGGCGTAGGAGATGCCGTTGAAGGTCTGGTTGACCCAGAATTCCACGACGCTAGCGGCGGGCGGGGCGCCCCGCCCGCCCCCTCACCCGTCCGCCTCGGTCAACACTCCTCACCCGGGATCCCGGCGCGGCCCGGGCTCAGCAGTACTTGCAGGGAGGGTTGTCGCGGCTGTAGATCGGCTGCTTGAGGTACTCCTCCGGGTTGTACTTCCAGAATTGCCCCACCGAGGGGTAGGTGTCGATGACGGTGTTCTGGTAGAGGTTCCCGACCTTGTCGACGCGCCGGATGTAGATGTTCTGGACGATGTGGCCGTACTTGTCGATCTTGATCGGCCCCCGCGGCGAGCTCTTGATCTCGGTGGCCCGCAGCGTCTGGAAGAACTTGTCCTTGTTCTCCACGTCGCCGCCGACCTGCCGGATCGCCTCGGCGATCCACATGGCGGCGCCGTAGTTGATCGCGGCCGAGAACCCCACGTAGTCCTTCTTGGTCATCTGCTTGATCCGCTGGACGAACCGCTTGTTCTCGGGCGTGTCCAGCACCTGACTCCACGAAAGGAACCCGAGCACGCCGAGCGCGCTATCGCCGAGCGCGGTCAGCAGCGTCTCGTCGGTCGCCGTGCCGGCCGCGAGGACCTTCTTCTTGTCCAGCACCCCGGCCTTCCGGAGCTCGCCGATCAACCGGATCGAGGCGGCGCCGGTGACGACGTCGAGGACGCCGTCGGCCTCGGGCTTGAGGCTCGCGACGTAGGGGCCGAAGTCCGCCGTGTTGACGGGCGCCCAGATCTTCTGGATGACCTGGCCGCCGAGCTCCTCGAACACGCGCTGGAAGCCGCCGGCCACCTCGTGGCCCCAGCCGTAGTCGAAGGCGATCACGGAGACCTTCCGCCAGCCGAGCTTCCTGTAGGCGTAGTCGCCGGCCACGTGGCCATGCTCTCCACCCG
>MGBT01000142.1:21796-22090 GCA_001788395.1 Candidatus Rokubacteria bacterium GWA2_70_23 | reverse complement strand
ACCGATGCGAGGGTCCGCTGGCTCGAGACCCAGGCGCCGCAGCCGCCCCGGCAGCACTCGTACCGGTTCAATCGCGACTGGGACTATCTGGGCCAGCTGCTGCCGGCCGACTGACGCGGCGGCCGGCCCGGGACGCAGGCGCCCGAGGGGCCCCGCGGCCACCCGCGGCACCATCACCGCCCGCCCATCGACTCGCATGGAGTGTGGTCGCTCGCCCGGCCGGCGTCAGACGCCGAGGTATCTCGCCCGCACGTCCGCGTCCCTGCCCAGCTCCTGCGGCGACGAGGAGTGGAC
>MGBT01000142.1:0-21738 GCA_001788395.1 Candidatus Rokubacteria bacterium GWA2_70_23 | reverse complement strand
ACGGCCTCGGCGAGCCGGTCCACCTGCTCGGGATCCCGGGATATGGGCACGATCAGGAGCGTGTCGATGTCCAGCGCCGCGTACTCCTTGATGCGGGCGACGGCCTCGGGGACGCCGCCGACGATGGAGCCCGCGGGGGGGTCGAAGATGAGCCGCCCGTAATAGGCCTGGATGTAATCGGCCATGGTGCGGGCCGCGCGGTCGCGGTTGGAGTCGAAGTGCCCGTACATCCCGGCGGCGATGGGGAAGGTCTTGACGTCGCGGCCGGCCTCGGCGGCCAGCTTGCGGACCAGGGGCACGGCCTCGCGCCCGTAGGCGGGGCCGCGGCCGCCGACGAGGAAGCCGTCGCCGAGGCGCACGGCCCGCCGCACGGCGGCCTCGGCGAACCCGCCGAGCCACACCGGGGGCACCGGGGTGCCGGGCAGCGCCACCGGGCCGACCTCGATCTGGAACACCGAGCCCCGGTGCGCGATGGGCTGGCCGGCAGCGGCCTGCCGCACGATGGCGATAGTCTCCTCGAACCGCCGGCCGCGGGTCTTCAACGACACCCCCGCCGCCTGGAAGTCCGGCTCCCGCGCGCCCAGCGCCATGCCGAGGATGAACCGGCCCTCGCTCAGCCGCTGCAGCGTGGCGACCTCCTTGGCCAGCAGCACGGGATTCCACAGGTTGGCGAGGAGAATCGAGGTGCCGAGCGTGACGCGCTCGGTGACGGCGGCCGCCAAGGCGAGCGCCGGCAGCGGCGCCAGGCTCTCGTAGACGAGCCGATCGAGCGACCAGATGGAGTCGAGCCCATGACGCTCGACGCGCTCGGCGAAGCCGAGCACGTCCCGTCGCGTCACGCCTGCAGTCTGCACGGGCAGCGCCATCCCGATCTTCATCGCATTCCCTCCCTGTGGCTCAGCGTCCGTTGCCCGGTCCGGGCTCCAGCTCGCGCGTGGTCGCCAGGGGCCCGGTCCCCGTCCAGTAGGGCGCGCCGGCCACCAGCAGCGTCTCGGCCGGGAAGCGCGTGATGAGCTCGTGGCCCGTCTCGGTGACGACGACCTCCTCCTCGATGCGGGCCGCCGACCAGCCGTCGGTGGAGGGCCAGTACGTCTCGAGGGCGATCACCATGCCGGCCTCGATGGTCACCGGGTGGTCGAGGGAGACCAGGCGGCTGATCACGGGCTGCTCCCACCCATTGAGCCCCACGCCGTGGCCGTACTGGAGCCCGAAACAGGACTCCTCGGTGGGGAAGCCGAACTCCTGGGCGCGCGGCCAGATGCTGGCGATGTCGGCGGTGGTGATGCCCGGCTTGATCATACGCGCTCTTCCCAGTCCACGCTCATGCTGCCGTAGCTGTGGATCCCCATCACTCGCCTCCGTCCTGTTCCGTCCGTTTCCGGGTGCCACGCGCGCCGCTCATGCCCGCGACCACGTCGAAGATCGCCGCGCAGTCCTCCGCGGCGAGCCCGAGGCCGCGCGCCGCCGACAGCACCTCGTTCGCCACGGCGGTGGTCGGCAGCGGCACGGCCAGCTCGCGGGCGAGCTCGAGGGCGAGCCCCAGGTCCTTCTGCATCATGGAGACCGTGAACCAGGGCTCGCGCGGCATGTCGAGCACGAAGGGGCCGCGGTACCGGAGCATGGGCGACGCCATCACGCTCCGGAGGATCGCCTCCACGGCGGCGCCCCTGGCGATGCCCGCCTTCTCCGCGAGGAGCACGGACTCGGCGAAGCCGAGCATCTGCACCGGGCCGGCGAGATTGATGGCGATCTTCATGGTGATGGCCGCCCCGAGCGGGCCGACGCTCGTGATCGTCGGCCCGAGCGCCTGCAGGTACGGGCGCACGCGCTCGAGGGCCGCCGGCTCGCCGCCGACGTAGATCGAGAGCTGCCCCTGCTCGACGGTGCCCGGGCCGCCGGACACCGGCGCATCCAGCAGCGCGGCGCCTTGCGCCTCGGCGAGCGCGCCGAGCTCGCGCGTGGCGCGCGGGCTCACCGTGCTCATCTCGACCCACACGGCGCCGCGGCGGAGGCCGGCCAGGATCCCGTCGGGGCCGAGGCCGACGGCTCTCAGGGCCGCCGTGTCCGTCACGATGCTGAACACGACCTCCGCGCCCTCGGCGGCGGCGCGCGGCGAGCCTGCGCGCGTCATGCCGAGCGCGACCAGCGGATCCGCCTTCTCCGGCGTGCGGTTGTACCCCTGGACGGCATGGCCGGCGGCGAGCAGGCGTCTGGCCATGCGGCTGCCCATGATGCCCAGGCCGACGAAGCCGAGGGGGCTCATGGCCGCGCTACGCCGCCTCGATCAGGCCGACGACGGCGCCCACGTCGACGCGCTCGGAGGGCCGGTGCCGGAGCTCCGTGATGAGGCCGCCGACCTCGGCCTCGATGACGACGGTGGCCTTCTCCGTCTCCACCTCGAGCAGCCCGCTGCCGGGCGCGACGCGGTCGCCGACCCCGACGAGCCAGCTCTTGATCTCGCAGTCGATGGTTTCCATCCCGAGCTTCGGGATCCGGATCTCGTGCACGGTCATGCCCGGACTCCGGCGCGGCAGGCGCGGCACGCGTCGAGGAGCCGCTCGCGGGAGGGCAGCACGTAGCTCTCGAGGGGCCCGCTGAACGGCACGGGCACGTCGGCGCGGGTGATCCGCCGCACCGGCGCCCGCAGCGCCTCCCAGGCCTGGTCGGCGAACAGCGCGGCGAGCTCGGCGGCGAAGCCGCAGGTGCGGTTGGAGTCGTCGAAGAGGACGACGCGCCCGGTCTTCCGCGCCGAGCCGAGCAGGGTGCCGGTGTCCAGCGGCAGGAGGCTCCGGGGATCGATGACCTCGGCGGAGATGCCCTCCGCCGCGAGGGTCTCGGCGGCGGCGAGCGCCTCCGGCACGAGGGGGCCCACCGCGACGATGGTGAGGTCGGTGCCCTCGCGGGCCACGCGCGCCCGGCCGAGGGGGGTGATGTAGTCGCCGTCCGGCACGGGCCCCTTGGTCGCGAGGAGCGCGGCGGGCGAGAAGACCATGACGGGATCGTCCTCGCGGATCGCCGCCTTGAAGAGGCCCTTGGCGTCCTCGACCGTCGTCGGCATCACGGTCTTCATGCCCATGTGGAGCATGAGCGGGTAGAGGTGGTCGGAGTGCTGGCCCGCGAGCGCGCGTCGCGCTCCCGAGGCCGTGATCACGTAGGTCACGGGGATCGTTCCCTGGCCGCCCATCATGTAGCGGAGTTTCTGGGCCTGGTCGACGAGCTGGTCGAAGGCCACGAACAGCAGCGCGTTGATCTGGTACTCCACCACCGGCCGCATCCCCGCCAGCGCCGCGCCAGTCGCAAGCCCGGTGAACGCGGCCTCCGAGATCGGGGTGTCGTAGATCCGCGCGGGCCCGAACTCGCTGATGATGCCCTTCGTCAGACCGCGGAGGCTGTGGCGCACGTCCTCCCCGATGACGATGATCGAGGGGTCGCGCCGCATCTCCTCGAAGAGGCCCTCTCGCATCGCCTCGAGGTACCGCATCTCGCGCATGGTCGTGGCCTCCCGCTGTCTCACCAGCCGCGGGCGGGCAGGCCCGGGTAGGTCGTCGCGTACATGCCGTCGAGAGCCTCCTCCGGGGCGGGCAGGGGGCTCTGGCGCGCGAAGGCGACGGCCTCCTCGAGCACCGCCTCCACCTCCGCATCGACCCGCGCCGGGTCGCAGATCCCCCGCTCGCGCAACCAGGCAGGGTAGGTCACCAGCGGGTCCCGCTGCCGCCACTCCTCGATCTCCTCGTCCGACCGGTACTTGATGCCGAGCGCCTTCTCCGCGGTGAAGTGACCGACGAAGCGGTAGGTCAGGCACTCGAGGAAGCTCGGGCCGCCCCCGGCGCGGGCCCGCGCCACGACGCGGGAGGCCCCCTCGTGGACGGCCAGCACGTCCATGCCGTCCACGCTGTCGCCGGGCATGCCGAACGCCGGGGCCCGGTCGGCCAGGCGCTGGAGCGGGGACATCTCCCGGATCGAGGCGCTGATCGCGTAGCCGTTGTTCTCGCAGACGAAGACCACCGGCAGCTTCCAGATGGCGGCGAGGTTGAGGGCCTCGAGCAGGACGCCCTGGTTGGTGGCGCCGTCGCCGAAGAAGGAGACGGCCACGCCGTCACGCCCCTTGAGCTTGGCGGCCATGGCGGCGCCGCAGGCGATCGGCGCTCCCGCTCCCACGATGCCGTTCGCGCCGAAGATCCCGAGCTCGAGGTCAGCGATGTGCATCGAGCCGCCGCGCCCTCGGTTGTAGCCCGTGCTCTTCCCCATGAGCTCGGCCATCATCCGCCGCGGGTCGCCGCCCTTCGCGAGGATGTGGCCGTGGCCGCGGTGGGTCGAGGTGATGACGTCGTCGGGGCGCAGCGCGTGGCAGACGCCGGTGGCCACCGCCTCCTCGCCGACGTACTCGTGGGCCGCCCCGGGGATGTCGTTGCGGTTCACCAGCTCCACGACGCGCTGCTCGAACCGCCGGATCGTCCGCATCGTGCGGTAGAAGCCGACGAACTGGTCCTGGGTCAGCTCCCCCATCGGGTCCCTCCCGTTTCTCCGCTCATCGTTCCCAGCGACAGCGTGCAGCCACGCCCCGGAATGCGAGCGCGGCTCTTTTGCGGCGTCAGCGTCGGCGGGCGCCGGGGCGTGTTCAACATATTGAACCTCTGGTGCAGAAACACCCTAGGGCACCTGTGACGCCCCGTGCAATGGGCCAAAGGTATCATTAATATCGGGCGGGCGCACCGGGAGCAAGCCGGCCCCGGCGCATGGAGTGCACGGCGATCGCCATGGGCTGCGCCAGCGCGGCGGTCTCCTCGTCCAGCCCGAACGGCTCGACGCGCAAGCAGGTGCGCGCCGGGACTGCGCAGAGAGGGCGGGCGCGCCCCCATGGCTCGCGGCGAGTCAGCCGCGCCGGGACCCCGACCTCGCCGATGCCCGCCGGCCGGCGGGGCCGCGCGTGGTCACTCTCCGCCTCGCCGGGCCCCAGTCGCTAGGGCTCGGGGCCGAGCCGTTGGGCTGGGGATGAGCCCTGAGATCCCGACTGATGCGCTGGGCAGCCTTCAGCATCTTCGGAGCCCAGCGATGCCGGTTCAGCAGCCCCTGCGATCCGGGCACGGAAATGCAGATCCCGGCGACGATCCGGCCACGCACGATCACGGGAACGGCAATCGCGTAGAGCCCGTCGATGTTCTCGCCGTCGCTGGTGGAGAACCCCCGTTTCCGGACCTCCTCCAGCTCGCGCCTCAGCCGGGTCGGGTCCCTGATGGTGTGTGGCGTCAGCGCCGGGAGCCCTTCCACCCGCACGACGGCCTCCAGGAGGGATGGCGGGGAGAACGCGAGGATCAGCTTCCCGATGGCCGTGGCATGAAGCGGGCGCGGCGCGCCGAGCTCGACGTTGACGCGAACGGATTCGGTCCCATCGACCCGGTCGATGTAGATGGCCTTGAGCCCGTTCTGCACGCCGAGATAGACGTTCTCATGGGTCTCGCGAGCGAGCGATTCGAGATGCGGCCGGGCCACCGGGGGCAGCTGCAGGTTCGAGACGATGCGGAACGCGAGCTTGACGAGCTCCGGCCCGATCACGATGCCGGCGCGGTCGTGAGCCCGTTCCACGATCCCCAGCTCCAGAAAGTGCCGGAGGATCAACGACAGGGTGCTCTTCGGGATGTCCAGCCGCTGCGCCAGTGCGGCTGCCGTGATCCCCTGGGGCTGGTCGACGAGCGCGGCCAGCAGAGAAGCGGTTCGCATGTAGCCACGCCCCGGGACGCGAGCACGGCTCTTCACGGCCTCCGGACCTCCGCGCGTCTCTGGATGTTCAACATGTTGAACGTCGAGTTCATGAAGCACTATGGGCGAGGGTGCCGCCGCCGGCCATGCTCCCGATGCATCATTTTCGTCCCGTCAACGCATTAGTTCCGCAGCGACAGGGTGCACCTTGGCGAAGAGCGCGGGGAAGGAGCCGCGCCAGAAATCCCTTGACGCCGAGCGGCGGCGCCGCGGACAATCGCGGCGAGTTTGTCGAGCCCGAGTCGGGAACCTACTTCGAGTCCCACGTCAACCAGGGAGGGCGAGATGAAATACAACGTCAAGACAGCAAGATCTCGATGGGGAACGGCGGCGAAGGATTATGAGATGGGGATCGACTTCCACCGCCTGAGGCAAGAGCGCTTTCAGCGGGCCCAGGCGGCCGTGAAGGCGGCGGGATTAGGGGCCATCCTCTGCTTCGACATGGACAACATCCGGTACATCACGAGCACGACGATCGGAGAGGCGTTCCGGGATTTCTTGGACCACTACTGCATCTGTCCCAGGGAAGGCAAGCCCTTCCTGTTCGACCCTGCCGTGCCCGCGAAGAGGATTTCCTCTCCCTGGATGGAAGAAAGAATGGAGGCCCCGATCACCACATTGAAGGGAGCGCTGCCACCCAAGACAAACCTTCCGCAGGAATTCGCCCGACAGATCAAGAGAGTGCTGACGGACTACGGGGTGGAAAAGGAACCGCTGGGGCTCGATATCTGCGAAATTCCCATGCTCCGGGCCCTCGAGAAGGAGGGAATCACGGTCGTCGATGGAACGCAGGCGATGCTGGACGCCCGGCAGATCAAGACGGCCGACGAGATCGAGCTCCTCAAGCAAGCCTGCTCCCTGGGCGACGCGGTGCACGACCGCTGTGTCCGGGCCATCCGTCCCGGGGTCAAGGAGAGCGATCTCGTCGCCATCGCGAACTTCGAGTTCTTCAGGCTGGGAGCGGACCGCGTGCCGCTCATTCAGGCGGTCACGGGACCCCGGGGACAGCCCCATCCTCACAACCCCTCGGATCGGCTGATCCAGCCGGGAGACATGGTGTTCTACGATCCCGTGGTCCAGTTCGTAGGGTACAAGACCTGCTACTACCGAACGTTCATCTGCGGGAAGCCGAACAAATACCAGGAAGAAGCCTACGAAACCGCTTCCGTCTGGCTGAGCAAGGCCCTGGACGTGTTCAAGCCAGGGGTTACGACGGCCGACGTAGCGAGCGCGTGGCCAAAGGCAGAAGTGTTCGGCTACAACAATGAAGCGGAGGCGTTTCTGCTGCAATACAGTCACGGGATCGGGCTGGGGTCATGGGAGCGCCCGATCATTTCGCGCCGCTTCTCCTTCGACCATCCCCAGAAGATCGAGGAGGGGATGGTTCTTGCCGTAGAGACGTGGTGTGGCGCCGCCGATGGTTCCGGCGCCGCCAGGATCGAGGAAATGATTGTGGTGACCAAGGACGGCTGCGAGCTCATCACCAATTACCCGAGTGATCACCTCATCTCGTGCGGCATTCCGGGCTGCGAGGTGTTTGTGGGGTAGGGTGTGCTCCGCCGGGCCGCATCTGATAACGACTACGGCGTCAAAAGTGGGTTGGCGAGACGGCGAGACAGCCCCCCCGGCCCGTGACCCGGCCGGGCGTCAGCACCGGGGCGCCCGGCTTCTTGCGGCGGCGAGGATCCGGCGATCCATCTGCTCGGGGCGGATGATGCCGCGGTCGGCGATGGGGAGCGACGCGCTCACGACGTCGCAGTCGGTTGCGTCGGCGACACGACGCATCGAGCTGGGCGAATGCCTGCGGCAGCCGGCCGCGCAGACGCGCGTCGTCTCGCGGCCCACGAACGGTCCGTGCTCAAGAGTGACGCCGTGCCGCCGGAGCGTCTTCTGCGCGTGCATGACCCCGCCGCAGACCGGGCAGGGCCGCGTCGCCGACTCGCAGCTTGATGATGCTGTCCTGTCAGCGACGGCCTAGACGCCCAGATAGAACTTCTTCACGAGCTCGTTCTCCACCAGCTCCCGCGTCGTCCGCCCCTCGAACTCGATCTTGCCGTGGACGATGATGTACCCGCGGTCGGCGATCTTGGTGGCCTGGTTGAAGTTCTGCTCGGCCATGAGCACCGTCAGGTTGTGCCGCTCCTTCAGCTCCTTGATCGTGGCGATCACCCGGCTGACGAGGATGGGCGCCAGCCCCACCGAAGGCTCGTCCACCAGCAGGATCTTCGGCTCCGACATCAGGGCGCGGGCCACGGCCAGCATCTGCTGCTCGCCGCCGCTCATGCTCCCCGCGAGCTGCCGTTTCCGCTGCTGGAGGATCGGGAATGTCTCGAAGCAGGCGCTCAGGTTGCGGTCGATCTCCCGGCGCGCCTCGGGGCGGTAGGCGCCGAGGAGCAGGTTCTCCTCCACCGTGAGCTTCGGGAAGAGACGGCGCCCCTCGGGGACGAGCGTGACGCCGAGGTTCACGATGTCCTCCGTGGATCGGCCCACCAGGTCGATCCGTCGCCCGTCCACTTCCAGGAAGATCTGGCCGCTGGAGGGCTGGATCAGACCCATGATGCACTTGATGAGCGTGCTCTTGCCGTTGCCGTTGGTGCCGAGAAGGACCACCGTCTCCCCCTGGTTGGCCTCGACCGAGACGCCGTGGAGCACGCGCACCGCGCCGTAGCCGGCATGGATGTCCGAGACGACGAGCCTATTCACCAAGGTACGCCTTCTCCACTCGCTTGTTGCTCACGACCTCCTCGGGCGTGCCCTCGGCGATCTTCTCGCCGGCGTCGAGGACGGCGATCCGCTGTGAGAAGCGCATCACCGCCCGCATGATGTGCTCGATCATGATGATCGTGATGCCGCGCTCGTTCAGCGCGAAGAGGATGGGCAGGATGGCGTCCACCTCGGCGGGGGAGAGCCCCGCCATGGCCTCGTCCGAGATCAAGAGCCGGGGCTTCGCGGCCATGGCCCGGGCCAGCTCGAGCTTCCGCATGTCGATCCCGGTGAGATCAGCGGGCCGGGCCTGCGCCTTGGCGTCGAGCCCCATGAGCCGCAGGATCTCCATGGCCTCGGAGGCCACGGCCGATCTCGGCACCTGCCCGTGGGCCGCGTACTCGAGCGGGATGCAGAGGTTCTCGAGAACGGTCATGCTGGTGAAGGGCCGCGGGATCTGGAAGCTCCGGCAGATGCCCAGCCGGGTCCGCTGATGCGCGGGAAGCCTCGTGATGTCCTTCCCCCGGAAGACCAGCGTCCCCCCGTCGGTCCCGAGCGCTCCCGAGATGCAGTTGATGAGCGTGGTCTTGCCCGAGCCGTTGGGGCCGATGAGCCCGAAGCGCTCCCCCTCCCGCACCTCCAGGCTCACGTCGGAGAGCGCCTGGAAGCCGCCGAAGCGCTTCGTCACGCCCCGAACCTCCAGCAGGGCCGCCATCAGCGGCTCCTTCGATGGAACAGCCGCTGGACGAGGCCGACGATCCCCTGCGGCGCCAGCATGACGAAGGCCACGAGGACGATCCCCACGATGAGGAGGTTCAGCTCGGAGGAGATGGTGACGGTGGCCACCTGCTGGGCGGTGCCCAGCAGGACGGCCCCGATGACGGGGCCGACCCACGTCGTCGTCCCGCCGATCATCGGCATCGCCAGGCTGTTGACCGCGTAGTCGAGGCTGAACACCGACCCCGGCTCGACGAGGGTCACGTAGTAGGGGAACGGCGTCCCCGCCACCCCCATCAGACAGCCGCTCAGCGTGGTGGCGAAGAGCTTGAGCCTCAGCGTCGGGACGCCCATGCACTCGGCCGCCTCCTCGTTGTCGCGGATGGCGGCCAGACCCCGGCCCACCCGGGAGTTCTGGACCCACCAGGCCAGCGCCACCGACGCCGCGGCGAGGAGCACCATCACCACGAAGAGGTACTCGGCGTGGCTGGCGAAGAGCGCCGGGGCCTTCGGCCTGATGATGCTGAGGCCCTTGCCTCCCCCGACGTACTCCCAGTTCGAGACCACGGTCTGGAGCACCACGGACAGCGCCAGGGTGGCGATGGAGAAGAAGACCCCGCGGAGGCGGAGCGTGAGATACCCGATGCCGAGCCCCAGCAGGCCTGCGGTGAGCGCGCCGGCCACGATCTGCACGGGCAAGGTCGCCTTGAAGGCGAGGATGAGCACCAGGGCGGTGTAGGCGCCCGTGGCGAAGAACGCCGCCGTGCCGAAGTTGACGTAGCCGGTGTAGCCCCCGAGCACATTCCACGCGGTGGCGAGCACGATGTACTGGAGGACGAAATAGCCGGCGAAGTAGATGTAGCGGTTCCCGCCCAGGCGGGTGAACAGGAACGCCGCCACGACCACGCCCAGGACGACCCATAGCGGAACGGTCTTCTTCACTCCCTATCTCCCGAAGAGGCCGGCGGGCCGGACCGCCAGGACGACGAGGAGGATCCCGAAGGACACGGCGGGGGCCCAGCTCGGCCCCGAGAAGGTGGCGGTGAGGCTCTCCACCACGCCGAGGATCACGGAGGCCGCCAGCGTCCCGCTGATGCTCCCCATGCCGCCGAGCACGACGATGGCAAAGACCCGCCCGATGTACTCCCGGCCGATGGAGGGCTCCACCGGCCCGATCAGGATCAGGAGCGCGCCGGCCAGGCTCGCGGTGGCGATGGACAGCGCGAAGGCGATCCGCTTGATCTTCACCGGATCGACGCCCATGAGGCGCAGGGCCTGGCTGTCCTGGGACACCGCCTTGATGGCCCGGCCGTAGAAGGTCTTCGAGAGGAACAGGTGGAGGGCCACCGTGACCATGAGCCCCACGAGGCAGGGCAAGAGCAGGCGGAAGGCGATCCCGACCACGCCGATGTGGAACGACTGGCCCACGTAGCGGGCCTCGATCATGCGGTAGTCCACCCCGTAGGCGAGGAGCAGCGCCACCTCGACGATGAAGAGCACGCCGAAGAAGAAGACCAGCCCGCGCAGCGATTCCTCCCCCTTCCGCTCGAAGCCCAGGTAGTAGAGGCGGTACACCACCACGCCGAGGGCGTAGAAGACCGGGGTGAAGAGCAGCCCCGTGAGCAGCGGGTCGAAGCCGAAGAAGCGGTTCATCGCGTAGGCCGTGTACGAGCCCAGGATGACGAAGGCCGGGTGCGCGATGTTGACGATATCCAAGAGGCCGAAAGAGACGGAGATCCCCAGGCTGACCGCGGCGTAGAAGCCGCCGATCAGGATCCCGGCCACGATGGCGTTCAGGAGCAGGTCGAGAGAGAACATGGGGCGGTCGCCACGCTCCGGGGCCGCGCGCGAGCGCGCGGCCCCGGAGACGGAAGGCGATCCCTTTCTACTTCTGGGCCTTGGAGTACGGGTAGATCAAGGTGCCGGACTTCCAGTCCTCGGGGTACAGCACCACGCGCGTTCCGGCCTTCTTGAACTGCGCGACATCGCTCCCCTGGACGTTCTGGAACTGCACCATGAGCACTCGCGACTTGGCCCACTCGCCGTTCGGCGCGAACTTCACCTTGCCGACGATGGTGTTGAACTCGTTCGCCTGGATGTACTCGGCCACCTTCTTCTGGTCCAGGCTCTTGGTGGCCTCCACGGCCTGGCCCAGGATCTGGACATAGGCGTACGAGAACGGCGGGATGTAATGGCCCAGCGGGTCGACACCGGCCTTCTCGGCCTGGGCCTGGTACCGGGCCAGGAACTCATTGATGCCCGGGAAATTCACCGTGGGCTCCGGCACGTAGAACTCGTAGTTCACCACGCCGTTCAGCTTCGAGCCGAGCTTCGTCTGCAGGGCGGCGAATTGCAGACCGACCATCCCGCCCCCGAACATCTTGACCGGCAGCCCCACTTCCTGCGCCGCCTGGATGATGCCCGCAGTGTCCGGCGGGTACGAGGCCACGTAGACGAGGTCGGGGTTGGTGGCCTTGATGGCGCGAATAATGGGCGTGTAGTCCACCGTGGACGGAGGGTACTTGCCGTCGTAGACCACCTTGAAGCCGAAGTTCTTGGCATGCTCCCTCGCGCCGACGAGGGCGTTGTGCGGATACTCCGCGTCGGCACCCACCAGCGCGATGGTCTGGGGCTTGGGCTGCTGCTTGGCCGCGACCTCGAAGAACCCCTGGGACCAGCCGAGGGCGGGGTTCGGCCCTGAAGGCATGATCTGGAAGTAGTTCTTGTACTTGAGCTTCTCGTTGTTCGCCATCCCGAAGAGGCCCATGAGCACGAGATTGCGCTCCATGGCGATGGGGAACAGGGGGGCGATCACGTTGGTCCCGTAGCCCGACACGATGAAGTTCACCTTGTCCACATCAAGGAGCTTCGTGTAGATGCCGGGGACGGCCGCCGGCTTCGTCTGGTCGTCGTAGTACACCAGCTCCACGGGCCGGCCCAGGAGCCCCCCCTTCTTGTTCACGTCCTCGGCCCACATCTGCATGGCCATGAGGGCCGCCTTCCCGTTGCCTGCCAGCGCTCCCGTGAGCGCCATGCCGAAGCCGATCTTGATCGGCTCGGCGGCCTGCGCCGCCGGCGCCCAGGCCGTCCCGAGCGCCATCACCCCGATCAGCACCCCCACGATCCAGCGTCTCCGCGTTCCCGTCTGTCCATGCCAAGCCATCGGTTTTCCTCCCCTTTTGAGTCGGCGCCCTCAGGCGCCGCGCGCCCTCCGTTGCCCACACCCGGCCGTCATGGCCTGGGCGATTCCGCCGTCCGGTACCCCGTCCCCGGAGACGGCGAAGCGTATACAACAGATTTGCCCCCGCGCGCAAGGGCCGCGCCTCACCCCGTCACCCCGCCTGTCGGATGAAGGCGGGCAGCTCCTCCTCGCCGAGTCCCTGGTACATGAGGTACCGGTCCCGGTCGGGGCATTCCCCGAAGATCTCCTCCACGACGTAGACGTTGGTGGCCCCGTGGCCGATGGCGATCTCCCCGTCCTGCCGGGCGCGCTCGACCTCGGGCAGCCGGGCCACGGCCTTGGCGATGAGCCGCTTGGACTCGGGAGGCGTCAGGACGAAGAGGGCCCGCATCTGTCCTGGCTCTCCGCGCACCCCCGCGCTAGGCATCGCGGGGCTCCGCCACGACCCGGCCTCCGGCCGCGGGCGCGCGCACGAGCCGGAGGAACAGGTCGAGGACGGTCTCGGCGAAGCGGGGAGCGTTGATGTGCGCGGGCACCTCGACCACCGGGATGTCGCGGCGGAGGTCGCGCCTGAGCGCCGCGAGGAAGGCGGCGTCGGCCTCCGGATCGTGGAAGACGCCGCCCGGCGTGTTCGGGATGGAGAGCCCCCCGAGCGGCACGGCCACGGCGACGGGGCCTCGCGAGGCGCCGAGCTTGGCGGCCATGATCCGTCCCACCGCCGCCATCTCCTCGCGGCTTGCCCGGATCAGCGTGAAGACGGGGTTGTGGTGGTACTGGGGCCGCGCGCGCCACTGGGGCGGGACGGACTCCCGGGGTCCGGCCACGAAGAAGTCCGCGCAGCCCGGGACGACGACCTGGGGGACGCCGTGGCGCGCCGCCGCATCGAGCCGATCCGGGCCCGCGGCGTAGATCCCGCCCACCAGCTCGTCGGTGAGCTCGTTGGTGGTGAAGTCGATGACGCCGACGAGCCTGCCCTGGGCGATCATCTCCTCCATGCACGGCCCCCCGACGCCGTTGGAGTGGAAGATCAGCGGCGTCAGGCCCGCTGCCTTCAGCCCCGCGGCGATCCGCATCACCGCCGGGGTGGTGTTCCCCAGCATGGTGATCCCGACCAGGCGCTCGCGCCCCGGCTCCGCGGGTCGCGCGGCGCGCGCCCGCGCCATCCCGCTGATGGCTCCGGCGGCATTGTCGAAGATCGCGCGGCTCACCGAGTTGAGTCCCAGGATGTCCACCACGGAGTGCATGAGCATCACGTCCCTGAGCCCGACGAAGGGGCCAAAGGTCCGCCGCCCGGCCGCCACCGGGGTCACGATGAGCTTCGGCACACCCAGCGGCAGGGCCTGCATGGCCTGGGCGGCCATGACGGCGCCCTCGGCTCCGCCCAGCGCGACGACCCCGCCGCAGCGTCCGTCCGCATGGAGATCGACCAGGATGCGGGAGAGGCCCCGAGCCATGATCTCCACGGCCGCGCCGCGCGTGCCGATGCTCCGCACCGCCCCGAGCGTGCTGCCCGCGGCCTCCGCGACGCTCTCGTGCGAGATATCGGGGGTGATGCCCAGGGGCTCGCCGAGCACGCCGCAGTCTACCACCAGGACCTCGAGGCCTCCCTGGCGGATCCGCTCCGCCAGGTACGCGGTCTCGGGCCCCTTGGTGTCCAGCGTGCTCACGGCGACCACCGCAGGCTCAGGGCGCTTCGAATGGATGGCGAGCATGGGTCCCCGGGATACCCGACTCTAGCACGAACCGTTCCATGTCTCTTCCTGGCCGAACACGCGGACATCCGGCCCGGTTCCCGTTACGCGGTCATTCGATCCTTTTCACTTCTGAAATCTCGCGTGATGGCCGGAGCCGATGGCAACCAGGCCGGGGCTCACGCAAAGGCCGCGGATTCCCGTCAGAGTCGCGCGTTGCCGGTCCCGGCCAAGGCGTGGCATGTCGATTGCTCCCCTGGGGGTGGCGGCGAGTGACGCCGCCAGCTTCTGCGTCGACGGCGGCGGAGGTCAACAACATACCGCGGGAGGGAAGGGCATGACACCAGTCAGCAAGGCGGCACTGGACGATCCGAGTCTCAAGTTCGAGTGGCCCGTCCTCGAGGAATATGAAGGCCGGGTCCCGTTCGGCACCCAGTCGGTGGACTGGGAAGAGCGGATCAACATGGACCGGATGCGGCGCTACCGCATGGGTCGCGTCAAGCAGCAGATGGAGCGGATGAAGCTCGGCGCCATTCTCTCCATCAATGAGTGGAACATGCGCTACATGACGTCCACCTGGAACGCCTACTGGACGACGCCGGCTTCAGGGCTTCGCTACTCGATGTTCCCGGTGACCAAGGACAGCCCGATCCTGTACGAGCAGGGCGAGATCGGCTACCACGCGCGGCAGATGGCCCCGTGGCTCCACAAGGTCAAGGTGGCCATGACCGGCGCGGGCTGGATCGGGCGCGTGATGGGGCCGGCCGGCCACGAGCAGCAGCTCAAGAAGTTCTGCCAGCAGATCGTGGACGACCTCAAGCAGGCCGGCGTCGAGAAGGAGACGCTGGCCATGGACGTCTGGGACCCGGGCATCGTCGCCGAGTTCCAGCGGCTGGGCATCAAGGTGAGCGCGGACGGGGCCGCCGCGATGCTCGAGGCGCGCCGGATCAAGAACCGGGACGAGATCGAGTGCCTCCGCACCGCCGCCACCATCTCGGATGCCATGTTCGGCGCCGTCGCTCGGGCGATCCGTCCGGGCGTCAAGGAGAGCGAGCTCTGCGGGATCGCCCACAAGACCGCCTATGATCTCGGCGCCCGCATCTATTCCGGCGTGTTTGTGACGTCCGGACCATTCGCCTGGCCGAACCCGCGCGACGAGAGCGACCGCATCATCCGGCCCGGCGATATCCTCTACATGGACACCTACAACACCGCGTACATGGGCTACAAGACCTGCGTGTACCGGACCTACAGCTGCGGGAAGGCCTCCCAGGAGGCCAAGGACGACTACAAGCTCGCGCTGGACTGGCTGTACGACGCGATCAACATCATCCGGGCCGGCGTGACGACCCGGGAGATCGCCGAGAAGTGGCCGTCGGGACCGGAAGTGTGGAAGGACATCCACGTGATCAGCGAGGATCAGACGGCGGGCAGCAACTGGGCCCACGGCATCGGGCTCACCCTGTACGAGCCGCCGATCATCTGGCGCGCGGTGTCGCTCAACCCGCCCGACATCCCGCTGGAAGAGAACATGACGTTCGCCATCGAGACCCAGCACGGCCGGCCGGGCAAGCACGGCGTGCGCATCGAGGAGATGGTCCGGGTCACCAAGAGCGGCGTGGAAGTGATGACGAAGTTCCCCGTCGACGAGATTCTCGAGGTTCCGCTGGTCTGAGGCCCCGCACTGGCCCCGGCCTCGGCGGCGAACAGGTCGCCGGGGCCAGCGGCTAGTTCTTGACCGCCCTGGCCACCTGCAGATGGTGCTTGCGAAGCTTGCGCCAGAGCGTCGGGATGCTGATCCCGAGCTTCGCCGCGGCCGCCCGCATGGTGCGGCACTGATCGAGGGCCTGGCGCAGGACGCGGGCCTCGAACAGGTCCGTCATGTCACTGAGCCCGGACAGAAGGCTCGTGTCCACGGGCAACTCCCGGCGCGCCGCCTCGAAGGCGCAGAGGCTGAGATGCGCCACCTGAATCTCTTCGCCGTCGGAGAGGATCGCCAGGCGCTCCAGGATGTTCTCGAGCTCCCGGACATTGCCCGGGTAGTGATAGTCCCTGAGGACCTGGAGGACCTCGGGCACCACCCGCTTGCGCACTCCGTGTTTCCGGCTCAGCGATTCGAGGAACGTGGTGACCATCACCGGGATGTCCTCCGGGCGCTCGCGCAGGGCGGGGATCCGGAGGGGCACCACGTTGAGGCGGAAGTAGAGATCCTCCCGGAACCGCCCCTCGGCGACCATCGCCTTGAGGTCGCGGTTGGTCGCCGCGATCAGCCGCGCGTTGATGGCGATCGAATGGCGTCCGCCGAGGCGCTGGACCCGCTTCTCGTCGATCACGTTCAACAGCTTGACCTGCAGGTTCAGGCTCAGCTCTCCGATCTCGTCCAGGAAGATCGTCCCGTTCTGGGCCAGCTCGAACTGGCCCGCTTTCCCGCTCGTCAGCGCGCCCGTGAAGGCGCCCCGCTCGTACCCGAACAGCTCCGACTCCACGAGGGGCTCGGGAATCGCGCCGCAGTTGAGGTGGACGAACGGCCCTCCGCGCTGGGGACTGGCGTCGTGGATGAGCCTGGCGAAGCGCCCCTTGCCCACCCCCGACTCCCCGAGGATCAGCACGGGGGAGTCGTACTTGGCGACCTTGAGGGCCGCCCAGAGGCAGCGCTTCATCCTGTCGCTGTGGATCACCAGGTTGAAGGTGGGCAGGTCGGCGTACTCGGGGCTGAGGAAGATGGACTCGTTGGGCTCGCCGGCCACGGCCTGCTGCCCCAGGCGCTCGCGCAGCTTGTTCAGCTGGGTGATGTCGCGGACATTGACGATGACCAGGACCAGCTGGCCGTCCTCGTCGAAGACCGGCGTTCCCGTCACCAGGGCCGTGCTCCCCGTCGGGTAGGTGTGCATCATCGTGATGGGGATGCGCCGCTTGATGACCTCCAGGCTCACCGAGTGCTTGAGCACGCCCTTCTTGACCACGTCCACCATGTTCTGGTTGACGATGTCCTCCTCGCGGAGCCCGGCGATGCGCACATAGGCCTTGTTGACCTTGAGCACCGTGCCGTGGGCGTCGACCACCACGAAGCCGTCGAAGGAGGCGTTGAGCAGGGCGTCGAAGTGCTCGCAGGGGTTGATCCCGGTGCTGGTGACGGGCAGTCGGGGGCTTTGCTCGGCCCCCTGGTGACGGATCTCGCGTATCGCCTCGCGTGTCATCCTGTTCCCTCCGCCGGCTCACCCCCCGGCTGTGGGGCCGTGGGCCCGTGAGTTAGCGTTTCACTCCTAACACGGTCCATTTCACGATTGCAATGGCGGATTGATGGAGAAGATGTCGTGGCGCCCCCATTTTCACGGCGTCGGGCGGGCCGCCGAAATCCCATCCTGGTGCGCGAGAGGGGTCCCGGGGTAGGCTCGGGCGTCGGCTGGAGGGCGGGCACCCTTCTTGCGGGGTCCCGTGCAACCGCATCGTCCTTGCCGAGGAGGCGCACCCGATGATCTACGCCAAGGCGCGGTACCGACCGCTGGGCGATCTGTACCTGACCGTGGAGTTCGGCGATGAGCTGAGCCTGCCGCTCAACTTCCGGGTGATCGCCCTCGACAGCGCCGTGAAGGCCCGCCGGCTTCCAGGGGTGACCGAGACCATCCCGACCAACCGCTCGCTGGGCATCGTCTACGACCCGCTTACCGTGAGCCGGCAGGAGCTGGTCGCGCAACTCCAGGCCCTCGAGGGGGACGTCCAGGAGATCGACGCGCTCCCCTCGCGGCACGTCACCCTCCCGATCTGGTACGACGACCCCTGGTCGCGGGAATGCGCCGCGGCCCATGGGGCCCCGAACAACGTCGAGTTCCTGGCCGGGATCAACGCCATGACGGCCGCCGAGGTGATCCGCACCCATTCGGGAACTGACCACTGGGTCTCGGCCGTGGGCTTCACCCCCGCCTGCTACCAGGCCATGCCGCTCGATCCCTCGAAGGCCCTCACCGCCCCGAAGTACCAGCGGCCGCGCCGCTGGACCCCGGAGCGAATCCTCTGCATCGCCGGCCAGCTTACCTCCTTCTATCCCATCGCCAGCCCCGGAGGCTATCAGCTGCTGGGGCGGACGCCGGTGGAGCTCTACGATCCCAAGCAGCGCAACCCGGCCTTCGCCGAGGGCCCTGTGCTCCCGCGCGTGGGCGATCGCCATCGCTATGTCCCCATCGACGAGGCGACGTACTGGGAGATCCGGCGCGAGGTGGAGGCCGGCGTGTACCGTTACCAGATCCGCGAGGAGACGTTCCGGCTGCGGGACTACACGGGGCGAGGCAGCCATGCTTGAGGTGCTGGCCGGCGGGCTTCAGGCCACGATACAGGACGTCGGTCGCCCCGGGTATCTCGCGACGGGCATGCCCCCCTCGGGACCGGCCGATCGCTTCGCCCTGGGCATCGCCAATCTCCTCGTCGGCAACGATCCCGGCGGGCCCTACCTGGTGGGGCGCCGCCCCGGCGCCGCCGGCGTCGAGGTGCTCCTCTCCGGGCTCCGGCTCCGCGTGCTGGCCGAGACGGTGATCGCCGTCACCGGCGCCGATCTTTCCCCGACCCTCAATGGCCAGCCGCTCCCGATGTGGCAGAGCCTGCGGGTTGGCCCCGGCGACGAGGTGGCCTTCGCCCAGGCGCGGAGCGGGGCGCGGGCCTATCTGGCGGTGGCCGGCGGCATCGACGTGCCGCTTTTCGCCGGCAGCCGCGCCACCAATGTGCGCGCCTTCGTCGGCGGCGTGGAGGGCCGGGTGCTCAAGCCGGGCGACATGCTCAGGAGCTTTCCGCCGAGCCGCCCGCCCCGCGACCTCGAGGGGCGACGGCTGCGGCCCGATCTCCTCCCTGCCTTCGGCGCGAGGTGGCGGGTGCGGGTGGTCCTCGGCCCGCAGGATGACCTCTTCCTCCCCGAGAGTATCGAGCAGTTCCTGACCCACGACTGGAAGCTCTCCCCGACGTCTGACCGCATGGGCTGCCGCTACATCGGGCCGCCGCTCGAGTTCAGGCCCCGCCCGGCCTATCTCGTCGAGCAGGCGGGGGCCGATCCCTCCAACATCGTGGACGACACGATCCCGGTGGGCGGCATCCAGGTGCCGGGCGGGGTCGAGCCCATCGTGCTGCACGTGGACGGCCCGAGTCTCGGCGGCTACGCGAAGATCGCGACGGTGATCAGCGCCGACCTCGGCCAGGTGGGCCAGACGCGTCCCGGCCAGGTCACCAACTTCGCGGCGGTGTCGACTGACGAGGCCGTCGAGGCCCTGCGCGCCCTCGAGGGCGCCATCGCCGAGGCCAGCATCATCACCCCCTGAGGCGCGAGGCGGCGCGGGAGAGATCATGGGGAGGCAGATCAATCTCAACTGCGACATGGGCGAGAGCTACGGGCGCTGGACGCTCGGTGACGACGGCCCCCTGATGGAGCTCGTCCCCACCGTCAATATCGCCTGCGGCTTCCACGCCGGCGACCCCCACGTGATGCGCCATACCGTCGAGCTGGCGGCCAGGGCCGGAGTGGAGATCGGGGCGCATGTCGCCCTGCCGGACGTGCTCGGCTTCGGCAGGAGGCGGCTCGCGATCACGGCCCAGGAGCTCGGCGACTACGTGCTCTATCAGGTCGGAGCCCTGCGCGCCTTCGTGGAAGCGGCCGGGCTCCGCCTCGGCCACGTCAAGCCCCACGGGGCGCTCTTCGCCATGTGCGGGGAGAGCGAGGAGTACGCGCTGGCGCTGCTGGGCGCCATGCGGGCGCTGGATCCTACGCTCGTCGCCATCGTCGGTGGGCCGGCGGTGCCGGCCGCCGCGGCGGCTACCGGGATGCGGGCCGTGCCGGAAGGGTACGTGGACCTCGCGTATCAGCCCAACGGCTTCCCGGTGCTCGAGCGGGCCAAGCGGGCGTGGGACCCCGCCGAGGTGGCGGACCGGGCGCTGCGGATCGTGCGCGAGCGCAGGCTGCCGGCGGTGGACGGCTCCACGTTGAGCCTGGACGTGCCGACGATCTGCGTGCATGGAGATGCCCCGAACGCGCTCGAGGTGGCCAGGGCCGTCCGGGCCCGGCTGGCGGCAGAAGGGATTGCAGTGGTGCCCCTGACCCGCATGCTGACCGAGGAGGAGTGAGCATGGACATTCGACTCGACGATCGGGTGGCGCTGGTCACCGGGGCCTCCTCGGGCATCGGTAAGGCCGCGGCCCTGGCGCTGGCCGAGGCCGGGGCCCACGTGGTGGTGCAGGGCCACTCGCATATGGTGTACCTCGCCTCCGACGCCGCCGACTTCGTGACCGGCCAGATCATGTTCGTGGATGGCGGGTACTCGGTGTGGTGAGATCCCGACTCGCGCCCGGCGCGCCCGGCATCGGCTGATGCCGGCGCGCTTGTCCCCCGGGAGCGACCCCTGGCTTTTCGGCCTCTGCCTGTCGCGGGTCGGGGCCTTCATGGTCTACATCAGCTACGCGGCGGCGCTCCCCGTGCTGCAGCGGGAGTGGCAGATGTCGGCCACCGCCGCGGGCAGCATCGCCTCGAGCTTCCAGATCGCCTATGCGATCTCGCTTCTGGCCTGCTCCGAGCTGGCCGACCGGATCGGGGCGCGGCGCGTCTTCGTCGCCGGCTCCTGGGCCTCGGCGGGGGCCGCGATGCTCTTCGCCCTCGTCGCGCGGGACTACTGGTCGGGCCTGCTGTCCTACACGCTGCTGGCCCTCGCGCTCGGCGGGACCTACACCACGGGCATCCTTCTCGTGGCCGAGAACGTGCCCATCGCGCGGCGGGGCCGGGCCATGGGATTCCTGCTGGGCGGCCACTCCCTGGCTCTCGCGCTGGCCCTTGCGCTCACCGGGTTGGCCATCCCGCGCGGCGGGTACCGGCTGGCCTTCCTGCTCACCTCCCTCGGCCCCGTGCTGGGCGGCCTCATGGTCTGGGCGGTGACGCGACAGACGCCCAACCGCGTGGCGGAGCGGAGCCCCGAGCAGAGGATCACCGGTGCTGTGCTGCGCAATCGCCCGGCGATGCTCGTGATCACCGGCTACACGTTCCACGCCTGGGAGCTGCTCGGCATGTGGGCGTGGACCCCGACCTTCCTCGCCGCCTGTCTGGCCGTGGCCGGCGTCGGCTCGGCCCAGGCGGCGGGGCTCGGATCATCCGTGAGCGCGCTCTTCCACATCACCGGGATGCTGGCCTCGCTGGCCGCCGGGGTGCTCGCCGACCGCTTCGGCCGGACGCCCGTCATCTTCGCCATGGCGGCGCTGAGCGCCCTCTGCTCGCTGGTGTTCGGCTGGCTGATCGGGGGGCCGGTCTGGATCGTGGTCGCGGTGGGGCTCGTCTATGGCTTCGCCGCGCTCGGGGACTCGCCGATCTACTCGACGGCCATCACCGAGGTCGTGGCGCCTGCCTACCGCGGCGCCGCGCTGGCGCTCCGCTCACTGGCGGGCTATGGCGCGGGGGCGGCGGCCCCCCTGGTCTTCGGCTGGGTGCTCGATCTGCACGGCGGCGGGGGTGGCGCCGGGGCCGGCTGGGGCTGGGCCTTCGTCACGCTGGCCGCCGCGGGAGCGCTGGCCGCCGCCTCGGCCGTGGCCCTTCATCGCTTGCCGGAAGCCCATGTCCTGCGCGGAGGCCACCGCGGGACCTAACCTCCTCGGCCGGAGAGCGTCCCATGATCCTCACCCGCGCCGAGCGGCTGTCGGCGCCGTACCTGGCGCGCGCGGGCCTCGCCGCGC
>MGBT01000141.1:13669-22806 GCA_001788395.1 Candidatus Rokubacteria bacterium GWA2_70_23 | reverse complement strand
ATGATCTCGGGCCGCCGACCCCCTGAAGACGCTCAGCTACGGCACGAGCGCGGCCCGGGCGATGGCCAGGACCTCGTCGTGAAGAAAGGGCTTGCTCAGGAACCCGCTGATGACTCCCGCCGTTGCGGCCTGGAGCACCTCGGGGTCGTCGCCGTAGAAGTAGCCCGAGACCAGCACGATCGGGATCCCGGGATTCGCCTCCCGGATTCGCCGGGCCAACTCGCGCCACTCCGCGTCGGGGAGCTTGGCGTCGATGAAAGCCAGATAGAAACGCTCCCGCTGCACCAGGCGAAGCGCCTCCTCCCCGCTGGTCGCCGCAACCGAGACGATACCGCTCCTTTTCAGGATGTGGCCCAGCGCCCAGCACATGCCCGGCTCGTCATCGACGATGAGGACGGCCGCGGCGCTCGAGATCACAGCGTCCCCGACCGTCACAGGAGCGGCAGCCTGACGGTGAACACGGAACCCCGGCCTTCGCCGCTCTCCACCTCGATGGCTCCCGAATGCTGTTTCACGATGGAATAGCAGATGGACAGTCCCAACCCTGTCCCTTGGCCCACCGGCCGCGTCGTGTAGAAGGGATCGAAGATATTCCCCATCTCTCCGGCAGGAATGCCGTGGCCCGTATCGGCCACCCGAACCTGCGCCTCGGCGCCCGATCGCTCCACGCTCACCCGCAGGAACCCTCCCTCAGGCATGGCGTTCACGGCGTTCAGGATGAGGTTCATGAACACCTGCTGAAGCATGCTGGTCACCCCGTCGACCCGCACGGGCTCGGAGGGCAGGTCCACGACCATCCTGATCTGCTGGAGCCCGGCCTGGTTGGCGACCAGCGCCGCCGCGTCCCGGACCACGGGCACGAGGTCCACCGGCTCCATGTCGGTCCGCGCTCCGGGCCGGGCGAACCGCAGCAGGTTCTCGATGATGACCGAGGCCCGCTGGATCCCGGCCTGGACTTTCTCCGCGCACTCCCTCCGGAACTCGGGGTCGTCGGGATCCTCCAGCAGGAACTGGGCGGCCGACGAGCTGATGGCCAGAGGGTTTCGAATCTCGTGGGCGATCCCTCCGGCCAGGACCCCCAGGGCGGCCAGCTTCTGGCTTTGAAGCAGCTGCGCCTCGAATTTTCGGCGCTCCGTGAGATCCCGGCCCACCACCACGATCGCCACCACCTGCCCCACGTCGTCCTTCATCGCCGATCCCATCCAGGCGACGGGGACGAGCGCCCCCGGTTTCGTGACCAGGTCCCATTCGGCCGTCCCCAACTCTCCCCCCCTCCGGACTGCCCGGAACGCCTGGCTCACGAGGCCCCGCTCCGGCAGGGCGCAATGCTCGGAGAACAGGCGGCCCCGGACCTCGTCGCCGGAATAGCCGGACAGCCTCTCGGCCGCCGCGTTCCAGGTCAGGATCCGCCCGTCCACATCCGTGGAGAGCACGAGGTCGGAGGCACTCTCCACGACGCTAGCCAGGTGCCGCTCGGCCCGCCGGGCCTCCTCGCCCAGGCGGAGCTGCTCGGTCACGTCCTCAAGCACCAGCATCACGTGCTCGACGGTGTTCCCCCGGGCGACCGGAACGAGGTTGTAGTAATAGATGCGTGTGCCCAGTCCGGGCGCCCGGTATGTCATCCGCTTGCCCTGCGTCGCCTCGTTGCGCTCGAAGGCCCTCCGGAGCCGCCGCTCGAGATCCATGTGGTCGACGAGAAGCGGCGGGAAGACCTCGCCGATCCGCCGACCGAGGGTGTCTGACTCCGACCGCCGGGCCTTCTCCAGGAAGTTCCGATTGGCCGAGACGACGCGCAACTGGGCGTCGATCAGGAGCACCGAGGAGGGCATCGCGTCCAACAGCATCGCGTACAGCTTCTCGTACCGCCCGGTCTTCGGGGCGCCATCCTCCGCGGTCACACGCGCTTGTCCACGATCAGCCACGTCCGTTCCCGTCCCGCTCCGGGGCAACGAAGTTGTAGGGGGGCCACGGCCCGCTCAGCAGGAGCCTCGCCGGTTCCGCGCGCTCGATGCGCTGGAACGCCCGGCGGAACGATTCCACCGTCCCTCGCTTGACCAGGAAATAGAGCGAGGAAAGGCCCGGGGCCGCCCTGGCGCCACGGCCGGCCTCGGTTCTCTCGGCGAGCCCGTCCAGCGCCGCGCGCAGCCGCGCGACCACGGCGGCCAGGGCGCCGGCAACCTCTTCCGCTCGCGCGTGCCCGGCCGCCCGGGCAGTCAGATAGGCGCGGCCCGACGCCCCCCCGCTCTCCGAGCCGAAGGAGGGAAGGGGCGAGGATGATTCGGTGGGGAGCAGGACGCGCACCCCCATCTCCACGCACCCGTCGAGGCCGCGCAGCGCCGCCGCGTACTGCTGGCCGTGAACGGCAAGCAGCTCGACCACCTGGCGCTCCTCCTCGAACAAGCACCCGTAGCGCATCGGGAGAACCGCCCGGTCGGCGTGGAGGGCCTCGACGACCCCCGCATACGACAGAGCCCGCGCGACGTTCGGAGTCAGGTCAGGGGGCTCGATCCACGAGACGGCCGCGCTCAGGCCCCCCTCCACGATCAGCCTCACCGGGGCGCCCCCGACTCCGGGAGGGAGTCCCGGTGGCGGATGGCCGGAGCCGGGGGCTCCGGACTGCGAGAAGACGATCCCGTAGAGAAGGCAGGTCATCAGGGAATCCCCTTTGACGACAGCCTGTGTCTCAGATTAGGATGAAAGCGCTCTATCCCAAGGGAGGGTTTTGAGATGTCAAGAACCATTGCCGTTCCCGAGTCCTTGCTGAAAACACTCTCGCGGGCCACCCGCGCGTTCCAACAGCTTGAAGATGAGATGGAGGACTTTCTGCTGCTCAGCAATCCCGAATTCCTTGCCAAGATGCGAAGCGCTCGCGCCAGCCACCTTTCAGGGAAAACGCGGCCTCTTAAGGAACTGAAAAAAGACCTGTGTATCGAATAGCGACGACCCCTGAGTTTGACACCAATCTCAAGAGGCTGGACCGTGACATCGCCAGAAGGATCATCAAAAAGACCGAGTGGCTCAGCCACCATCCCGAGACCCTGAGATTTCCCCTCAAGAATCCACCCAAGGACCTCAAGGGAATCCAGAAATACCGGATCGGTGACTATCGCGTCCTCTTGTGGGTTGACCACAAAGAGAGACAGATCACCCTCTACGGCGTCGAACACCGCAGATCGGTCTACGATGACATCTGAGCTGGCGCGTCTCGGCATGGTCATGAGTCAAGGGACGGGCAGAAGCTGTACGGAGGCCACGGTCCCGAGAGGTCGAGAGCCAGCCCGTATAGGGCGTGCTCGGCATTGATCCGCTGGACTTGCGCCCCGAAGTCGCCGACGCTGCCCCGCGGCACCAGGAACGCCCAATTCAGAATCCTGGCGCCCGCCTCGTCCGGCGCCCCGCCGGACACGACCTCCCGCTCCCGGAGCTCCACCGCGTGCTCGAGCAATGCCCTCGCGATCCCCGCGCTCACCTCCTTCAGCCAGGCGTCGAGCTCCTGGCCGATCCCGGCCTGGATCCTCCGCTCTTCGAAGTAACGCCTCCCCGGTGAGGAGGAGAGCGCGCCCCCCTGACGCGCGAGAGCCGCGTCGAGAAAGCGGGCCTCCGCCTTGCGTCTGTCCAGCGTCCCCTTGACGGCCCATTCCTCGTGGTCGGCGAACCGATCGAGGGCGATCGAGATCGCGTCGTGGTGGGCGTCGAGCCACGCCGCCAGGATCTCCCGTGATGAGAAGAGGGCGGCGAATCGGGCCGGCACCAC
The DNA here is from genome assembly GCA_001788395.1 of Candidatus Rokubacteria bacterium GWA2_70_23. Lineage (GTDB taxonomy): Bacteria > Methylomirabilota > Methylomirabilia > Rokubacteriales > CSP1-6 > UBA12499. Next base: position 19,052 of record MGBT01000141.1, on the reverse strand, counting down.
CGGGGAAACCCGCATCGCCCGCTCGATCACCGCTTCGTGGCGGCAGGCCCGGGGCCCGACCCAGGCGAGATCGCTCATTCGCGCCTCGGCCGGCGCCCCGACGAAATCGTCCGCTCTCACCGTGCTGACCACCGCCACGATGTCCTTGAACCGGATCAGATCCAGGGGATGCTCGGCGTCCAGGCCCGGGCCGTCGATCGCCGCCAGGGCGCCGGAACGGGCGAGGCAGTAGAGGTACGTGGCGAACATCACGCCCTCGACGGCACCGACCCGCCCGCCCGCGACGCCAGAGCCTCTCGGGCGACTCGCCTGACCTCCCGGTTGTCGAAGGGCTTCGTGAGGTAGTCGAAGGCGCCAAGCTCCATGGAGGTCCGGACCGTTTCGACCGACCCGTACGAGGTGACCATGATGACAGGCACACCCGGGTCGATCCTCCGGAGGCGTCTGAGGACCTCCGTGCCGCTCATGTCCGGCAACTTGATGTCCAGGATCACCAGGTCCAGCCGGGTCTGCCGCGCGACCGCCAGCGCCTCGGCCCCGGTTCGCGCCTCGATCATCACGGTGCCCTCGGCGGACAGGATCCGCGTGACGAGGTGGAGCACCTCCGGCTCATCGTCCACCAGGAGGATAGTGCGTCGGGGGTTGGGAGGGGCGTTTGCCATGGGTCACCTCCGGCGGGGCGCGCGCCTGCGCGTTGGCCGAGCGGGGACCGTCTTCCGGGGAAGGACGATCTCGAGCACGCCGTTAATCAGGCGCTCCTGAAAGCGCTCCACGTCCACGTTCGGAGGCAGCTCGATCCGCTCGCTGAACCGCTGCTCCCCCCGCGTGGCCTGGAGAATGTAGTGGTCGGGAGTCATGCTCAGAGAGATCTCGCCCCGGGTGAACCCTCCCAGGTCGACGACGATCAGCACCTCCTCGGCCTCGTTGAAGACATCCACGAGGGGACCCCTCACCCGCTTGAAGGACGGCCTGGTCTGGTATCGCCACGATCGCGGCTTCGTCACGGGGGTGACCTGAGCCCCCGCGCCGTCCCGCTGGCTGGCGTCAAGCGAAGCCCGGGAGGCCGCGATGCCGCGGGCGGGCCGGCGCCGCGCGCGCCACACCCGCAGATCGCGCGAGACCGCCGACATCGTGCGCGGGGGGATGCCCCGGATCATGGCGTCACGCTTCCCTGTCGTCGCCCGGCGCTTCCCCTCCGAGCGCCCGGGCCGCGTCGAGGGCCGCCCGGATATCCCGGGCCGTGATCCGGAGCGCCCCCTCGTCGGGCGGGTTGTCGCCGGCGGCCTCCACGACCCGGCGCACGGCCGCAAGCGCGGCCTGGCGGCAGATCCCGGCGATGTCGGCGCCGCTCAGGCCTTCGGCCCGGGCGGCCAGCTTTCCGATGTCGATTCCCGGCGCCAGGGGCTTGCCGCGCAGGTGAACCTCGAAGATCTCCCGGCGTCCCTGCTCGTCCGGCATCGGGATCTCCACCACCTCGTCGAACCGACCGGGCCGGAGGATGGCCGGATCGATCATGTCCGGGCGGTTCGTCGCCCCGAGCACCAGGACTCCCTTCAGCTCCTCGACGCCATCCATCTCGGCGAGGAACTGGGCAAGAACCCGCTCCGACACATGGGAATCCGAGCCGCCGGCGCTCCGGGTGGGGATCAGCGCGTCGATCTCGTCGAAGAACGCGATACATGGCGCGGCCTGACGGGCCTTCTTGAAGACCTCGCGCACTCCTCGCTCCGATTCCCCCACGTACTTGGACAGCAGAGACGGCCCCTTCACCGAGATGAAGTTCACCCGGCTCTCGTTGGCGATGGCCTTGGCGACAAGCGTCTTGCCGCACCCGGGCGGGCCCGTCAGGAGGATTCCCTTCGGGGGCTTGATGGACGCCTTCTCGAAGAGGCCCGCGTACTTGAGGGGCCACTCGACCGCCTCGACGAGCCGCGCCCTGACCTCGCCGAGCCCCCCCACGTCCCCCCACCCGACGTCCGGCACCTCGACGAACACCTCCCGGATGGCCGAGGGCTCCACGTCCCTGAGCGCCGCGATGAAGTCGTCCATGCGCACCTCGAGCTTGGCGAGCTGCTCGTAGGGCACATGGGCGAGAGAGAAGTCGATGTCGGTGAGCACCTGGCGGAGGCAGATCATGGCCGCTTCCCGACAGAGCGCCTCGAGGTCGGCCCCCACGAACCCGTGGGTGATCTCCGCCAGATGCGGCAGGTCCACGTCCGCGGCGAGCGGCATCCCGCGGCTGTAGATCTCCAGGATCTCCAGCCGCCCGTTGCGGTCGGGGATCGGGATCGCGATCTCGCGGTCGAACCGCCCCGGCCGCCTCAGCGCCGGGTCGAGCGCGTTCGGGATGTTGGTGGCGCCGATCACGATGACGTGCTGGCGCTTGGTGAGACCGTCCATGAGGGCCAGGAGCTGGGCCACGACCCGCTTTTCCACCTCACCCAGCACCTGCTCCCGGCGGGGGGCGATGGCGTCGATCTCGTCCAGGAAGATGATGCTCGGGGCCTTGCGCGTGGCCTCCTCGAAGATCTTCCTGAGGTGCGCCTCCGACTCTCCGTAGAACTTGTGGATGATCTCGGGGCCGTTGACAGAGAAGAACGCGGCCTCGGTCTCGTGGGCGATGGCGCGGGCGATGAGCGTCTTGCCGCAGCCGGGAGGCCCGTGGAGGAGCACGCCCTTCGGCGCCTCGACCCCCAGCCGCTCGAACACCTCCGGATAGCGCAGCGGCAGCTCGATCATCTCCCGCACGCGCGCGAGCTCGCGCTTGAGCCCGCCGATGTCCTCGTAGGAGAGCGACCGGCGCGGCTCTTCCCCTGCCGCCTTCCCGATCACCAGCTGGGTCGTGGGGTTGATCACCACCGGCCCCTTGGGAACCGTGCTCTCGACCTTGAAATCGGCCCAGCGGCTGCCGAAGAGTGTGGCCCGGACACGGCCTCCCTCCAGAACGGGCAGCCCGTCCAGCAGGCTGCCGATGTACTTCAGGTCGCGGTCGGCAGGCGTGATCGTCGTGGGCGCGAGCACGACCCGATCGGCGGGCCGGCTGGCGACTTTCCGGACGTGGACGATCTCGTCAAGGGCCGCGCCGGCGTTCTCGCGGGCGAGCCCGTCGATCTGGATCCGGGACTGCCCGCGCTGCTCCTTGTAGGCCGGCATCGCCTTGCACACGGTGATGCGCTTCCCGGTGATCTCCACGATCTCGCCGATGGCCAGCCCGAGCCGCTGGAGATCCTCCGGGTCCATGCGGGCGAAAGCCCGCCCGACATCCTTGCCGAGGGCTTCGGTCACCCGGAGCTTGAGCGTCACCGCGTCGTCATTTGACACACCGGATCTCCAGGACCCCGTTGGCGCAGGACACCTGCATCTTCTCCCGCGGGAAGCTCCCCGGCAAAAGCACCTCCTTCTTGTATTTCTTGTCCCCTTTCTCGGCGGTGATGATCAGGAGGTCATCCTTGACCTCGAGGCGCAACTCGCCCACCCCGATCCCTGGCATCTCGGCCACGACCAGGGTGTGGTCCCGCTCCTCGAAGACATCGACCGCGGGCTCCCTGACCTCCTGGACCACCGACCGCCCCGATTCCTCGTCGCGGTGGATATTCCCGAAGGGCTCGACCTTGACCCCCTCGCCCCCGAGACCGACCTTGACCGTGAAGCCGTAGATTCCCCTGAGCTCCTTCCCGGAACCGGGCCCCCGGATCTCGCCGGTCTGTGAGAATTCGCGCCCCGTCTCCGCCAGCTCTCCCAGCTTTTCCACCAGGCTGCCGAGCCCCATCAGGATCCCTCCGAGCCCCGCCCCGATCCCCCCCTCGCCGGGTGTCCCCTTCGCCTTACGCTTGGCCATCGCCTTCGCCTCCCTGTACGGCAATGCCGTACTCCTTCAGCTTCGTGTGGATCGTCTTGTAATCGATACGGAGCAGCCGCGCGGCCTTGGCCTTGTTCCCCCCTGTCTGCTTCAGCACCCGGACCAGGACGGTCCGTTCCACGGCGATGGTCGCACGGCGCACCAGATCCTTGAGCCCCAGCCCGTCGATCGGTACACCCGGAACCCCCGGGAAATCGAAGGGCGGAGCCGGGGCGATCGCCAGCCCCAGGTGAGCTTCGTCGATCACCACATCCGCCAGCAGCACGGCGCGACGGATCGCGCTGCGCAGCTCGCGCACGTTGCCCGGCCAGTCATGTGTCAACAGCCGCTCCACGGCGGCCTCCGAAAAGCCCTTAACCGTCTTCCGCAGCTCGTCATTGGTGATGTCCAGGAACCGCTTCGCCAGAAAGACGATGTCTTGCTTGCGCTCCCTGAGCGGCGGGATCGGGATGGCGAACTCGTTGAGGCGGAAGAAGAGATCCCGGCGAAAGACGCCCGCCGCAACCGCCGCCTCGAGATCTGCGTTCGTGGCCGCCAGGAGACGGATGTCCACGCTCACCGGTCGCGTGCCCCCGACCCGGACCACGCTCTTGTCCTGGAGCGCGCGCAGCAGCTTGGCCTGGGACCCCGGCGGCATGTTGGAGATCTCGTCGAGGAACAGGGTGCCGCCCGAGGCGGTCTCGAACTTCCCGGGCTTCTGCCGCTCCGCCCCCGTGAACGCGCCCTTCTCGTGGCCGAACAGCTCGCTCTCAAACAGCGTCTCGGGAATCGCCCCGCAGTCCACCGCCACGAACGGGGCGGAGGCCCGGGGGCTGGCCTGGTGGATCGCCAGGGCCACCAGCTCCTTGCCGGTTCCGGTCTCACCCGTGACCAGCACGGTGAAGTCGGACGGGGCGACGCGCGCCACGTCCGCGCTGATCCGCGCGATCATCTCGCTCGGCCCCATCAGGTCTCGGAGGGAGCCGGCATCGCGCACGCGCTCGGTCAGGACGCGGATCGTCCGCCGGAGCCCCCGATCGGTCATGGCCCGCCGAATCGACCGGATGACCTCGGCGTTCTCGAACGGCTTCACGAGGTAGTCGTGGGCTCCGGCCCGCAGCGCCTCGACCGCCCCCTTCACGAGTCCGTGGGAGGTGATCATGATCACGGGCAGATCGCGATCCATCTCCTTGGCCCGGCGCAGCAGCTCCATGCCGTCCAGGCCGGGCATCCTGATGTCCAGCAGGGCGACGTCGGGGGATTCGCGCCTGATGAGGTCCAGCGCCGTCTCCCCGTCGGGAGCCGCCAGGGGCTCGAACCCCTCCTTCCGCACGAGGCGGGAGAGGACCTCGCGAATCCCCTCCTCGTCATCCACGATCAGGATCCGGCCGGCCGGGGCGGTCACGTCGTCCGGCTCCGCGGATGGGGCGGCCGGCGTATGGGCCGGGTCACCTGGATGTCCTTGGCGAGCCTGGAATCGAGCGAGTGGAGCATCCCCAGGAAGAGCAGCCCTGTCTCGCCGGCGCGGAGAGTCTCGTTGATGCG
>MGBT01000141.1:0-13631 GCA_001788395.1 Candidatus Rokubacteria bacterium GWA2_70_23 | reverse complement strand
GGCTCCGCGCCCCGTGACGGGCCTCGACCCGGGCCGCTTCCTCGGGGTCCTTGGCGGCCAGGACCTGTTGAACGAGGCGGTACTCTTCCAGGAGCAGGTCGGGCGATTCGGTCCCCATGAGGGTGGCGCCTCTCTTCATCAGTGAGAGGAGGAGCTGATGATTCGGGCTTTTCGCCGAGGCCAGATCGGCCACAATTTCCGCCTCCCGCCCGCAGCGCGGCAGCCCGTCCTGATACAGGCGAACCTTCTCCCAGGGCAGCTCCCACCCCTCCACGGTCCGGCGGATCTCTGCCCACATCCGCCCGATGATCTCCACGTGGCGCTTCCACGCCTGGCGGCCGAGCTTCTGAACCGTCACGCGCCGCACCGAGCCGGCCAGCGCCCCCATGTCGGCCTGGGTATGGATGATCGGGATGTGGATCAGGACCCGCGTCCCCGCCCCGCTCGGTCGCCTCATCTTCGACGTCTCCAGCGCCTGGAGTATGGGGCCGACGCTATGGCGCCCACGCCATAGTCCATGGCGCGCCTCCCCTGCCCCGAACGCTTCGCATGGAGCCGCTCGCTTGCCGCGAGCGCCTCCTCCCGAGTCGCGGCCCGCATCTCGGACGGCAGGGAGGCCACACCACAACATCTACGCCACCGAGCCCGAAAACCCGCAATATTTGGGCGACTGTCGCCTGCGGAACCCCCGAGGCCTGGTTGCGAGTTCGAGCGGTTACCGCCCGGCCATGGGCTCGGCGTTCACGATCAGCACGGGCGCGCTCGCCTCGGCGTCCGCGGGCGGCAGCGGCTCACGCGCGTCCACGGGCCGCTCCCGCGGTGGCGAGCGCCGGAAACGTGGGGGCGTGGGACGCCAGGCCGCCCGCCGGGACCAGCTCGCCGAACGCGTCTGGAACCCAGCGCCCGGCGACGACCCACGAGCGCACGGTGGGGCAGAGGCAGCAGCCGTCGACCATCAGCGTCGAGGTCTCGGGAGATTCCTCGGTGATGGGCAGCGAGGCATACGCCAGGTGCCGCCACTGGCAAGTGTGGGGGTCGGCGGGGGCCTGCGGTGCGCCGACCCCTCCACGCCAAGACCCCCAGCCCCGGCCGATCCGGTCGAGAAGGCCGATCCCGAGCGGCGCCTCGTCATTCCGTTGCTCGAGCCGATCCATGACTGCCATCGAGGTCCTCCTCGGGAACTCACCTCGGTCCGTTGCTGCCGCTCGGATTCCCGTGCCGCGCGGCGGCCAGCCTCGTTCTCTCTCGGCTGGTCGAAGGATAAGCAACGACAGTGCCAGGGTTCGATCTCGCGGCACGGCGGCGAGAATGCCGGGATGCGGGAACGGCACCCGGCAAGCCGGGACGGGCCGGGGGTGCCTCGTAGGCCGGTAAGAATCCGGCCGGACCGGCCTGTCGATTCCCACCGCGTCGGGTGAGACGACTTCAGGTGTTGAGCTTGGGGTGAAGCCGGGGCCCCGCGTCCCGTACCGCGCATTGGCTTCGTCCAGCCAGGGAGTATGGTGCCGACGCTATGGCGTCCACACCATAGTCCATGGTGCGCCTGCCATGGCCCAAACGCTTCATGCGGAACTCAATCGCCCGTCATCGGTTCAGAATTTCACGCGCCTTTCGGGCCATCTCGTCCGGGCTGAAGGGCTTCTGAAGGAAGAACGCGCCCGGCACCTCGGGACCGGCGAACCCGTCGTCGAAGTACCCGGAGATGAAGAGGACCTTCAGGGCGGCATAGGTCGCCAGGAGGCGTTCAGCGAGAACCCGCCCGCTTTCTCCCGGCATGACCACGTCGGTCACGAGCAGCTGGATTGGCCCCTCGGTCGTCGCCGCCACCGCCAGCGCCTCCTCCACTCCCCCGGCTGTGTACACACGGTAACCGGAGGCTTCCAGCCCCCGCCTGACAATTTCCCGGACCTCCGGGTCGTCATCGACGACCAGCGCCGTCACGGTCTCTCCGCGCGGCAGGCCGGGCGCGGCCATGAGGGCCAGCTCCTCGGCCGGCGCCTCCCCCTCCTCCTCGTCACGCGGCAGGTAGACCCTGAACGTCGCCCCCTGCCCGGGCTCGCTGTCGCACAAGACGTACCCGCGATGCTGCTTCACGATCCCGAAAACCGTCGACAGCCCCAGCCCCGTCCCCCTCCCGGACTCCTTGGTGGTGAAGAAGGGCTCGAAGATCTGCCTCCGCACCTCCGCACTCATTCCGGACCCCGTGTCGCTGACGGCGAGCATCACGTACCGGCCGGGGGCCACCGCCTCCACGGTAGGGCGGAACGCCCTCTCATCCAGCTCGACGTTGGCCATTTCCACCGTGAGCGTCCCCGCCGGGACCCGCTCCCCCGGGGCCACCATCGCGTCTCTCGCGTTGACCACCAGGTTCATGATCACCTGCTCGATCTGTGCCGGATCGGCGCGCACGCGCCACAACCCCGCAGCCGCGCGGACACGGGGCAGGACTTGCTCGCCCAGGAGCGAGCGGAACATGGCCACCATCTCGTTGACAAGGTCGGGCAGACTCAGCGGGCGGGGCTGGATCTTCTGCGTGCGGCTGAAGGCCAGGAGCTGGCGGACCAGCCGCGCGCCCCGGTCCACCGTCGCGCTGATCCGCTCCGCGTCCTCGCGGCCGGGATCATTCGCCGGCATCGCTTCGAGAAGAAACTGAACGCACCCCTTGATGACGGTCAGCTGGTTGTTGAAGTCGTGGGCGATGCCTCCGGCCAGCCGCCCGATCACTCGCATCGCGTCGTCCTGGTCGCGCTGCGCTCTCAGCGCGAGGCGCTCCTCCTCGGCCCGCCTGTAGTCGGACACGTCCCGGATATGCTCCACCGCTTCATCGATCGCTCCCGTTCCGGAGATCAGGGCATAGCCGCGGACTTCGAGGTCCCGGCGGTCCTGGCTCCCGGCGCGGTCCTCTCGCTGCATCGAGACCGACACGGGCCTCCCCGTGTCGAACGTGGCCCGCACGGGACAGTCCGGACAGATCTCTTCTCTGGCGAACAGCTCCCGGTGGCACTGCCGCCCGACGAGCTGCAGGGCCGGAACCCCGCTCAAGGCGGCGGCGCCCTCATTGGCATCGAGGATGGTGAACTCCCGGTTGACGATCACGACAGAATCGGCAATGGAATTGAACACCGCCCGGGTCCGGCGCTGGCTCGCCGAGAGCGCCTCCGTCTGGACTTGAATCCGGTCTTCCAGCTTGCGAACCAGCCCTCGATTCTCCTCGACGAGCCGGGAGCGCTCCAGGGCCCGCTTCACACTCAATTCGAGCTCAGCAAGGCCGAGGGGCTTGAGGAGATAGTCGAAGACGCCGTGACGGAGCGCGTCCATGGCCGAGGCCATGGTGGAATGCCCGGTGATAATCAGGACTTCTGTCTGCGGAGAGAGCGCCTTGACCGTCTTGGCCAGCTCGAGCCCGTCCATCCCCGGCATGGAGAGGTCGGTGATGATCAGGGCCGGATGTTCCCGCTCGAAGATCCGCAGGGCCTCCTGGCCGTTGCGCGCCGGGAGGACATGATAGCCGGCCAGCGCGAGGCGTTCGACCATGACGTCGAGGACGTCCGGTTCGTCGTCGACGACCAGGACCTTGGAGTAGCGATCGCCCGGATCCCCGGCCACAGATCGAAGCTCCCGACCGACCGCCTGGATGTCCCGATCCTCACCCATGCCGAAGGCCTCCCTCCCGTCGCACCCTCAGAGTCCTTGAATCCACCCCCAGCGTCTTCCAGGCCACCTCCTCCTCCTCCTCCAGCTGCTGCTGCAACACGCGGCGGATCCCCTCCCGGGCGTAGGCCTCCAGCACCTCCCACCCCGGCCTTGACTCCCCGCCCTCGATGATGCTCTGCTCCTTCCTGGGCGGTGTCTCCTTCGGCGGGCGTGGTCAGCGCCCGCGGTTCGGGTTTCGGTCTCACCCGAAGGCTACACCGCCTTCACTTCGTTTACACACCCCTTGAGGGTACCTCTACCTGACGGACGTGTTGCGTTGGACCTCAGTGACGGTTTGGTGAATTGCCTTGCGCCACGCGTTCCAACGATTCCTGTACTCAGGGATTCGGATCTTGAGCTTCAGGGGTCGTTTCGGCATGCGCTCACCGGGCCCATCCTATGGTCTGCCCAACGTCCCTGCTTACCTGCCGCCGCCAAGACGAAGCCTCTCGTGCTTGTCTCAAACCGCAACAAGGCGGCGGTCAGGTGCAGTGGGTTTGTTAGGCATGGCTGGCATGAACGTCCTACCCCGCCACGGTAAGTACCACAACCTCACGTTCCACCGCCACGCCAACCTCCCGGCGGGCGGCTTCCAACTCATACCGCTGCTGGAGATTCATCCAGAATTCCGGTGTGGTGGAAAAGCAGCGCCCCAGCCGCAGTGCGGTGTCTGCCGTGATACCGCGCCGCTCGTTGGCGATCTCGTTGACACGCGCTGTCGTCACGCCAAGGCGTTGCGCGAGCGCGTTGGCGGACAGACCCAGCGGCTTCATGAACTCTTCGCGCAGGATTTCACCCGGGTGGATAGGTGGCAACAGTTTCTTGGGCATGGCTGTTCTCCTTCAGTGATAGTCTACGATCTCAACATTCTCCGCGCCGTCATTCCAGCGAAAGCACACGCGGAACTGATCGTTCACGCGGATGCTGTGCTGCCCGGCTCGGTCGCCTTTGAGATCTTCCAGCCGGTTGCCCGGCGGGCGCCGCAGGTCTTCCAGCTTCTTGGCAGCCGCGACCATCTCCAGCTTACGGCGTGCCACCGATTCGATGTTCACGAACCGTCGCACCCGCGCACCGTTGAACAGGCTTTCGGTCTCGGCGCAGCGGAAGGTCTTGATCATGTGTTGATTGTATATCGGTCAACGATAACATTCAAGCGGACACGTGCCGTCAGCGAACCCGGACCGGCGCGCGCTGGTGGTGGTGGTGTCTCCTGACACACAGGGGGCTCGAGGCGGGCCGAAGGCGGTAGAATACACCAGTGAGTCTCTCGCCCGACATCATCCACGCCCTGGTGACCGGTGAGCACGGCGACCCGTTCTCGGTCCTCGGCCCTCACCTAGGCCCCACCGGTGCCGTCACGGTTCGCGCCTTCCTCCCTGAGGCGCGGCGGGCCGCGGTGGTGACAGCCGACACGGGCGCCCCCGCCCATCCGCTGAAGCCGCTCCACCCGGCCGGGCTCTGGGAGGGGCGCCTCCCCGACGGCGCTCCCGGCCTGGCGCCGCTCCGCTACCGGCTGCGCGTCACCGACGCCGGCGGGAGCATGCGCGACATCGAGGACCCGTACCGCTTCCCGCCCACGCTCTCCAACTACGACCTGCATCTCCTCGGCGAGGGCACGCATTACCGCGTCTACGACAAGCTCGGCGCGCATCCGGCGCGGCTCGACGGCGTGGACGGCGTCATCTTCGCCGTCTGGGCGCCGAACGCGCGGCGCGTGAGCGTGGTGGGCGACTGGAACGGGTGGGACGGCCGGCGCCACCCGATGCGGATCCACCCGGCCAACGGCATCTGGGAGCTGTTCGTCCCGGCAGTGGCGGAGGGCGCGCGCTACAAGTTCGAGATCCTGTCGCGCTCGGGCGCGCCGCTGGCGCTCAAGGCCGATCCCTACGCCGTCTGCTTCGAGCCGGACGAGCCGCGCACGGCCTCGGTCGTCTACGACCTCTCGGGCTACGAGTGGAAGGACGCGGAGTGGATGGCCGGGCGCGGCAAGCGCCAGGCGCTCTCACAGCCCATGTCGATGTACGAGGTGCATCTCGGCTCCTGGCGGCGCGCGCCGGAGGAGGGCGGGCGCTTCCTCAGCTACCGCGAGCTGGCCGATCAGCTCGCCGACCACGCGACCGAGATGGGCTTCACCCACGTGGAGCTCCTGCCCGTGATGGAGCATCCCTTCTACGGCTCGTGGGGCTACCAGACCATCGGCTACTACGCGCCCACGCGCCGCTTCGGCGAGCCGAAGGACTTCATGGCCTTCGTGGATCGCCTGCACCAGCGCGGCATCGGCGTGATCCTCGACTGGGTGCCGGCCCACTTCCCCCAGGACGCCCACGGGCTCACCTACTTCGACGGCAGCCACCTCTACGAGCACGCCGACCCGCGGCTGCGCGAGCACCCGGACTGGGGCACGCGCGTCTTCAACTTCGGCCGGCTGGAGGTCGCCAACTTCCTCATCGGCAACGCGCTGTACTGGCTGGACCGCTACCACGTGGACGGCCTGCGCGTGGACGCGGTCGCCTCCATGATTTACCTGGACTACTCGCGCCAGCCCGGCGAGTGGCTGCCCAACCCGTTCGGCGGGCGGGAAAACCTGGACGCCATCGCCTTCGTCAAGCGGCTCAACGAGGTGGTGTACGGCCTCCACCCGGACGTGGTGATGGTGGCGGAGGAGTCCACGTCCTGGCCGGGAGTGTCGCGCCCGGTGTACCTCGGGGGCTTGGGCTTCGGGCTCAAGTGGAACATGGGCTGGATGCACGACGTGCTGGAGTACGTGCGCCACGAGCCCGTCCACCGCAAGTACCACCACAACCAGCTCACCTTCGGGATGCTCTACGCCTGGACCGAGAACTTCCTCCTGCCGCTCTCCCACGACGAGGTGGTGTACGGCAAGGGCTCGCTCCTCCGGAAGATGCCGGGCGACGAGTGGCAGCGCTTCGCCAACCTGCGCCTGCTCTACGCCTTCATGTGGGGCTACCCCGGCAAGAAGCTCCTGTTCATGGGCGGCGAGCTCGCCCAGTCCGACGAGTGGGACCACGAGCGGAGCCTCGACTGGCACCTGCTGGAGGCCGGGCCGCATCACCAGGGAGTGAAGCGGCTCGTCGCGGACCTCAACCGCCTCTACCGCGCGGAGCCGGCACTGCACGAGCTGGATGCCGAGCCCGAGGGCTTCCGCTGGATGGACTGCAGCGACTCGGAGCAGAGCGTTGTCTCCTTCGTCCGCTTCGGGCGCGATCCGCGGAGCCTCGCGCTCTGCGTGTGCAACTTCACGCCCGTCCCGCGCCGGGGCTACCGCGTGGGGGTCCCGCGCGCCGGCTGGTGGGCGGAAGTCGTCAACACGGACAGCGCGCTCTACGGCGGCAGCGACGTGGGCAACGGGGGCGGGTTGCGGAGCGAGCCCGTCCCCTGGCACGGCCAGCCCCACTCGGTGGTCCTCACGCTCCCCCCGCTCGGAGGGCTGCTCCTCCGCCTCGCGGGCCCGTGAGCCCCGTCCCGCCCGCAGATCTCCGGACGCGGCCGGGCGCCCCCTACCCGCTCGGCGCCACGTGGGACGGCGCCGGCGTGAACTTCGCCCTCTTCAGCGAGCACGCCACATCGGTGGAGCTCTGCCTCTTCGATCCTGCGTCGCCGGATCGCGAGACACGGCGGATCGCCGTCCCGGAGCGCACCGATCAGGTCTGGCACGTGTACCTCCCCGAGGCGCGGCCCGGGCTCCTCTACGGCTACCGCGTCCACGGCCCGTACGCGCCCAGGGCCGGGCACCGATTCAACTCCGCCAAGCTCCTGATCGATCCCTACGCGCGGGCGCTGGCGGGCGCGCTCGTGTGGGACGATGCGCTCCTCGGCTACCGCGCGGGCGATGCGGGGGGCGATCTCGCTGCCGGCGACGGGGACAGCGCGCCGTGCGTGCCGAAGAGCGTCGTCGTGGATCCGGCCTTCTCCTGGGACGGCGACCGCTGGCCGCGGACACCGTGGCACAGGACCGTCATCTACGAGGTGCACGTCAAGGGACTCACCGCCCGCCACCCGGAGGTCCCCCCGGCGCTGCGCGGCACCTATGCGGGACTGGCCTCGCCGGCGGTGGTGGACCATCTCTGCCACCTCGGCGTCACGGCGGTGGAGCTCCTGCCGGTCCACCACTCGGTCCCCGAGCGCGCGCTCGTCAGCCGCGGGCTCACCAACTACTGGGGGTACAACTCCATCGGCTACTTCGCCCCCGACGCCCGCTTCGCGAGCGCGGGCTCGGGTGGCGAGCAGGTGGCCGAGTTCAAGAGCATGGTGAAGACGCTCCACCGGGCGGGGATCGAGGTCATCCTGGATGTGGTCTACAACCACACGGCCGAGGGCAACCGGCTGGGACCGACGCTCTGCTTCCGCGGCATCGACAACGCCGCCTATTACCGGCTCCGCCCCGACCACCGCGCCGAGTACGTGGACTACACCGGCTGCGGCAACACGCTGGACATGACCCACCCGCGGACGCTCCAGCTCATCATGGACAGCCTCCGCTACTGGGTGCTCGAGATGCACGTGGACGGCTTCCGCTTCGACCTCGCCTCGGCGCTGGCGCGGGAGCTGCACGACGTGGATCGCCTGTCCGCGTTCTTCGACGTCATCCACCAGGACCCCGTGATCTCGCAGGTGAAGCTCATCGCCGAGCCGTGGGACCTCGGCGAGGGCGGCTATCAGGTGGGGAACTTCCCCGCCGGGTGGGCCGAGTGGAACGGGAAGTACCGCGACACGATCCGGCGCTACTGGAAGGGCGACTGGGGCCAGGTGGCCGAGCTCGGCTACCGGCTCACCGGCTCGAGCGACCTCTACGAGCGGGGCGGCCGGCGCCCCTCTGCCAGCGTCAACTTCGTCACGGCGCACGACGGCTTCACGCTGGCCGACCTCGTCGCCTACAACAGCAAGCACAACGAGGCCAACGGCGAGGACAACCGCGACGGCACCGACGACAATCTCTCCTGGAACTGCGGAGTCGAGGGCCCGACCGACGACGCCGAGGTCCTGGCCCTGCGCCAGCGCCAGGTGCGGAACGTCCTGGCGACGCTCTTCCTCTCCCAGGGCATCCCGATGCTGTCCGGCGGGGATGAGATCGGCAGGAGCCAGGGCGGCAACAACAACGCCTACTGCCAGGACACCGAGATCTCGTGGTTCCCCTGGCCGCTCCGTGGCCAGGCCCTCCGCCAGCTCGAGTTCACGCGCCGGCTGATCCGGCTCAGGCTCACCCATCCGGTGTTCCACCGCCGGATGTTCTTCCAGGGCCGGCGCATCCACGGCTCGGAGGTGAAAGACCTCTCCTGGTTCCGGCCCGACGGCAAGGAGATGACCGAGGAGGAGTGGAGCAACGGGCTCTCCCGCTGCCTGGGGCTGAGGCTCGCAGGCGAGGCCATCGAGGAGGTGGACGACATGGGCGAGCCGGTCGCCGGCGACTCCTTCCTCGTGCTCCTCAACGCCCATCACGAGGAGATTGCCTTCGTGCTCCCCGCCCACCGGCCACGCATGCGGTGGGAGCTCACGCTCGACACGCGCGCCTGGGAGCTGGGCCCGCGGCACCGGACCTTCCGGGCCGGAGATGCCTTCCCCCTCATGGGCCGCTCGCTCGCCGTCTTCCGGCTCCGCCGCCGACGCTTTCGCCTGGGCCGCCCATCCGGGGTATCCTGGAACAAGGACGGGGCTGCGTGAACGACAATCGAGAGTTCGATTCCGAGCTTCACCGCACGGCGCTCGCCCAGCTGGACAGGGTCGCGGCCCGGCTCAACCTCGACCCCGACATCCACGAGCGCCTCCGGTACCCGCGCCGAGCGCTGGTCGTCTCCGTCCCCATCCGGATGGACGCCGGCCACACCCAGGTGTTCATCGGCTACCGCGTCCATCACTCGACCGTGCTGGGTCCCACCAAGGGGGGCCTGCGCTACCACGAGGACGTCAACCTGGGCGAGGTCACGGCGCTGGCCATGCTGATGACCTGGAAGTGCGCGCTCATGGGGCTGCCCTATGGAGGCGCCAAGGGCGGCGTGCGGTGCAACCCCAGGGAGCTGTCACGCGTAGAGCTGGAGCACCTGACCCGCCGCTACACGGCCGAGATCATCCTCCTGATCGGCCCGGACCATGACATCCCCGCTCCCGACCTCGGCACCGACGAGCAGACCATGGCGTGGATGATGGACACCTACTCGATGACCCAGGGCAAGAGCGTCCCCGGCGTCGTCACGGGAAAGCCCCTCATCGTCGGCGGCTCGGCCGGCCGCCGGGAGGCCACGGGGCGCGGCATCGTGTACGCGCTCTACCAGGCGGCGCGCCACCTGGGCCACGAGCTCAGGGGGCGAAAGGTCGTCGTCCAGGGCTTCGGCAACGTGGGCGGCGTCGCCGCGCGCCTCCTGTGGCGCGACGGGGCGGTCGTCGCCGGGGTCAGCGACTTCCGTGCCGGCGTCTGGAACCCGGACGGGCTCGACGTCCGCCAGCTCGAGGCCCATGTGGCCGAGACCGGCAGCGTGGTGGGGTTCGCCGGCGCCGATCCGCTCACGAACGCCGAGCTCCTCGAGCAGCCCTGCGACATCCTCATCCCGGCCGCCGTCGGCAGCCAGATCCACGCGGGCAATGCCGAGCGTGTCAAGGCCAGCGTCGTCGTCGAAGGGGCCAACGGCCCCACCACTCCCGAGGCCGACGTGGTCTTGCGCGAGCGCGGGGTCACGGTCATCCCCGACGTCCTCGCCAATGCGGGCGGCGTCGTCGTCTCCTACTTCGAGTGGGTGCAGGGGCTGCAGTACTACTTCTGGAAGGAGAGCGAGATCACATCGAGGCTGCAGGAGATCATGGCGCGGGCCTTCAACCGCGTGTGGGCCCTCGGCCAGAAGGAAGGGGTGGATCTCCGCACGGCCGCCCTCATGGAAGGCGTCAGCCGCGTGGCCGAGGGGCACCGCGTCCGCGGCCTCTACCCGTAGCAGGGCGCTGAAAAAGGCCCATCTGCTTCGTTGGCGCCCTCGGCCGCACGCTCAACGTACGCAGAGTACGCCTCGCGTGCGGCCATCGGGCGCCGCCTCGCATCTGGACCTTTTTGAGCGCCCTGCGGCGTTCTTCGGCAGCCTGCCGGCGCGCCCCCTCAACGCAGCAAGGGCGCCGGGAAAGGCCCATCTGCTTCGTTGGCGCCCTCGGCCGCACGCTCAACGTACGGGGTTCTTCGGCAGCCTGCCGGCGCGCCCCTTCAACGCAGCAGGCCGCGGACGGCGGCGGCGATGTCCTCGCGGCTCGGGATGGTGCTGAGCTCCAGCCTGTCGTTGTAGGGCATCGGGACATTCCGCGCACCGACGCGCACCACCGGCGCGTCGAGCCAGTCGAGTGCCTGCTCGGTGACGATCGCCGCCACCTCCGCCCCGAAGCCGCCGCGCTTCCACGCCTCGTGCGCGATGACGAGCCGGCCGGTCTTCTTCACCGAGTCCAGGATGGTCGCCTCGTCGAGGGGCTGAAGCGTGCGCGGGTCGATCACCTCCACGCTGATCCCTTCCTTCTCGAGGTCCAGCGCGGCGCCGAGGGCCTTGTGGACCATCATCTGGGTCGCCACCACCGTGACGTCCGTCCCCTGGCGCTTGACGTCGGCGCGGCCGAGAGGGATGGCGTACTCGCCCTCGGGCACCTCGCCCTTCATCGGGTAGAGCATCTTGTGCTCGAGGAAGATCACGGGATTGTCCTCGCGGATGGCGGCGGCGAGGAGCCCCTTGGCATCGTAGGGCGTCGAGGGCGCCACGACCACGAGCCCCGGAACGTGGACGAACCAGGCTTCCAGGCTCTGCGAGTGCTGGGCCGCGAGCCGGAGCCCGCCGCCCTGCGGGCCGCGGATGACCAGCGGCACCGTGGGGCGACCGCCCAGCATGTAGCGGAACTTCGCCGCCTGGTTCACGATCTGGTCCATGGTCATGGCGACGAAGTCGAAGATCTGGATCTCGACGACGGGCCGCATCCCCGCCACCGCCGCGCCGACCCCCAGGCCCACAAAGGACGGCTCGGAGATGGGCGTGTCGCGCACGCGGTCCTCGCCGAAGGCCTCGCGCAGCCCGCGCGTGACGCCGAAGATCCCGCCGATGAGCCCCACGTCCTCGCCCATGACGAAGACGCGCTCATCCCGCGCCATCTCCTGGCGGAGCGCCTCGTTCAGCGCCTCGACGAACGTGATCTCGCGCCCGCTCCGCGAGACCGGCTCGGTCACGCTGACGTGCGGCGCGTACACGGCCGCCTCCATCATCTCCACCGTGGGCTCCGGGCTCTCCGTCGCATAGGCGATGGCCGCCTCGAGCTCCCCCTCGACCGCCCACCGGAGCTCCTTGAGCCGGACCTCGCTGACGCCGTGGTCCTCGACGAGCCGGCGCTCCACCCGCGCGATGGGGTCGCGGGCCATCCACTCGATCTCTTCCTCCTTGGTCCGGTAGTCGGGCAGGTTGGCGCGCATGCTGTGGCCGCCCCAGCGATAGGTGACCGCCTCGACGAGGCTGGGGCCCTCGCCGCGGCGGGCGCGCGCCACCGCCTCCCCCACCGCGGCGTGGACGGCCAGGAGGTCGTTGCCGTCCACCCGGACGCTCGGGATCCCGAAGCCGGTCGCGCGCGCCGCGATCCCCTCACCCGCCGTCGTGCGCGCCTGGGCCGTCGACAGCGCGTACCTGTTGTTCTCGCAGACCAGCACGTAGGGGAGCTTCCACACCGCCGCCAGGTTCATGGTCTCGTACACGACGCCCTGGTTGGCGGCCCCATCGCCGAAGAAGGCCGCGACCACCGTGTCCGTCCCCCGGAGCCGGGCCGCCAGCGCCGCGCCCCCGCCGATGGGCACGCCCGCCCCCACGATCCCGTTGCAGCCCAGGATGTTGAGGTCCAGCGCGGCGATGTGCATGGAGCCGCCGAGGCCGCGGCAGTAGCCGGTCTCGCGCCCCATCAGCTCGGCCATCATGCGGTCCAGGCTCGCGCCCTTGGCGATGCAGTGGCCGTGGCCGCGGTGGTTGCCCACGATGGCGTCGTCGGGGCGGAGATGAGCGCAGACCGCCGTGGCCACCGCCTCCTCGCCGACATAGCTGTGGGCGGTGCCCTTGACGAGCCCCTCGTTGAAGAGCTCCGCCGTCCGCTCGTCGAAGCGGCGGATCCGGACCATCACCTGGTAGAGCCGTTCGAGCGTTGCCAGGTCGAGCATGGTTGTGTGTGCCATGCTCATGTGTAGACCACGAACCCCCGCCCGCAGTCAAGGGGCCCGGGGCGCGCGGCAGCATCTCTATCCCCCCCTCCTAGCCCGGTTCGGGGGGGGCGGACGACCAGGACCGAGCGGCTCCGGGGATTTACGTTGAGGACGTTTGACGGGGCGGGGCCTCCCTTCTACACTCTGCCGGGATGGACCGCCTCGGTTCGGACACCCATCGAGGAACGGGAGGGATCAAGTGACCGCGAACGAGATGAAGCGGAAGCTCAAGGACGGCAAGCCGGCGATCGGGGTGTGGATCGCCCTCGGCGACCCGATCATCGTGGAACACCTGGCCGCCCAGGGATGGGACTGGCTCTGCGTGGACACCGAGCACAACCCCATTGATCTCGCCACGCTGACGGGCATGTTCCAGGCCATCGGCCGCTACCCCTGCGCCCCCATGGCGCGCATCCCGGAGGTGAGCGAGCTGGGGATCAAGCGCATCCTGGACGCGGGCGCCTGGGGCATCGTGGCTCCCAACATCAAGACCCGGGAGGAGGCCGAGATCGTCGCGGCCTACGCCCAGTACCCGCCCCGGGGCCGGCGCAGCATCGGCTCCGGGCGCCATGCGTTATCCTTCCACACCGACGTCGCGACGTATCTGGAGCGCGCCGACGACGAGATCCTTCGCGTGGTCCAGATCGAGCACGTGGACGCGCTCAGGAACCTGGATGCCATCTTCTCCGTGCCCGGCATCGACGCCTGCTTCATCGGCCCCAACGATCTC
>MGBT01000140.1 GCA_001788395.1 Candidatus Rokubacteria bacterium GWA2_70_23 | reverse complement strand
CAGAGCCCGAGGCCGCGGTACACGCCCCGCGCCCGGAGGGCGTCCCGCTCGGCGCACAGCGCGCGGTAGCCGGACAGCTCGATCAGCTGGTCGAGGGCCTCCTCGTGGGAGAGGCGCTCGAAGAAGTAGCCCGTCGCCGAGGTGTAGGGGTACATCTCCGCCGTCACGTAGTTCTTCCGGCGCACCTCCACGGGGTCCAGGCCCAGCTCGCGGGCCACCCGGTCCACCATGCCTTCCATGACGGCGAAGGCGATGGGGTGCCCGACCGCCCGGTACTGGCACATGGGGGTCTTGTTCTGGAGGACGACCTTGAGGGTGGCCGCGTAGTCGCGGAACCGGTAGGCGGTGGGCGCGAGCCGGATGGTCTGGTTGCCCTCGACGGCGCTGGTGCGCGGGTAGACGGAATAGGGCCCGATGCCGGTGAGGTCGTCGACCTTCATGCCGAGGATGGTGCCGTCGCGCTTGACGGCGATCTCGGCCCTCACGCGGTGTTCCCGGGCGTGGATGTCGGACACGAAGGACTCGAGCCGGTCGGCGGTGAACTTCACCGGGCGGCCGAGCATGACGGCCAGCGCGCAGGCGGCCATCTCGTCGGGGTAGACGTGGACCTTGATGCCGAAGCTCCCGCCCACGTCCTTGCAGATCACGCGGACGTTGTGCTCGGACAGGCGCAGATGGCGCGCGAGGATGTCCTGCATCATGTTCGGCGCCTGGCAGGAGTGGTACACGGTCAGCCGCTGCTCCGACGGATCGAAGTCGGCGAGGATCACGCGCGGCTCGAGCGTGACCCCCGTGTGCCGCCCCATCCGGAAGGTCTCGGCGAAGACGGCGTCGGCCTCGCCGAAGGCCCGCGCGACGTCGCCGGCGTTGAGCTCGAGCGCGAAGGCCAGGTTGTCGCCGAGCTCGGGGTGGATCACCGGCGTGGAGGGATCGAGGGCCGTCTCGGGATCGGTCACGACCGGCAGCGGCTCCCACTCGATCCCCACGCGGGCGCCGGCGTCCTCGGCGATGGCGCGGCTCTCGGCCACCACCGCCACCACGGGCTCCCCCTGCCACGAGGCCTTGCCCACCGCGAGCGCATGCTGCGTGGCGGATTTCATGCCCTGGAAATGCGCGAGCGTGCCGACCCACCCATCGCATACGCGCGCCAGCTCCTCCCCCGTGACGACCGCCACCACGCCGGGCAGCGCCCGGGCCGCCGTCGCGTCGACGGAGAGGATCCGCGCGTGGGCGTGGGGGCTCCGGACGAAGGCCACGTGGGTCATTCGCGGGAGCTTGAGGTCATCCGTGAAGACGCCGCGGCCTGCCAGGAGCCGCGCCGTCTGGGGCCGGACCACGCTCCGGCCGATATAGCTCTCGCCCTGGGCGATCCTCGGAGGAGTGGCGCTCATGACTGGCCTCCCGGGCGGGCGGCGCCCACCTTCCTGACGGCCTCCACGATGGCATGGTAGCCGGTGCACCGGCAGTAGTTGCCCGACAGTCCCTCCCGGATCTCGGTCTCGCCGGCCCGCGGGTTGCGCCGGAGGATCTCGTGGGAGGTGAGCAGCATTCCCGACGCGCAGAAGCCGCATTGCACCGCGTTCTCGCGGGCGAAGGCGTCCTGGAGATCGGCGATCTCGCCGGTCGCGGTGACGCCCTCGATGGTCTCCACGCGGGCGCCGTCGGCCTGCACCGCCAGCACGAGGCAGCCGCGCACGAGGGAGCCGTCCATCCGCACCGTGCAGGCGCCGCAGGCGCCGTGCTCGCAGCCCACATGCGAGCCCGTGAGCTCGAGCTCTTGGCGGAGGAAGTCCACCAGGTTCTGGCGGGGCTCGACGCGCCGGCGCACCGCGGCCCCGTTGACGGTCAGGGCGATCTCGACAGTGAGGTCCATGGTCAGTTCTCCGTCATGCGGGTGAGCACGCGCGCCAGGAGCACGCGGGCCAGGTGGCGCCGGAGCGCGGCGCTGGCGTGGACGTCACCTGGCGGATCGAGGTCCGCGTCGAGCGCCCGGCCGGCGGCGGCCAGGGCCTGCGGATCCGGCCGGCGGCCGGCCAGCGCCGCCTCGGCGCCCGCCGCCCGCATGGGCGTCGGCCCGACGCCGGTGAAGACGAGCCGGAGCTCGGCCAAAGCCCCGTCGGCGACGCGGCCGTGGGCCGCCAGCCCCACCAGGGCGTAGTCGCCCGCCCGGCGGACGAGCTCGTCGAAGCGCGAGCGCCAGCCGGGGGCGATCGGCGGGATGACAGCCGCGGTGACGACCTCGCCGGGCTCGAGGGCCGTCGTGTAGATGCCGCGGAAGAACCGGGCGGCCGGGATGTCGCGGGCGCCGCCGCGGCGGCTCGCCCGCACGGTGGCGTCGAGGGCGACCAGGCAGGCCGGCAGCTCGGCCGCCGGGTCGGCGAGCGCGATGCTGCCCCCGACGGTGCCCCGGGTGCGGATCGCCAAATGCCCCACGTGCGGCATGGCCTGGGCCAGCAGGGGGGCGTGCCGGGCGACGAGCGGCGATCCCTCCACCGCCGCGTGACGGCAGAGCGCGCCGATGACGAGCCCCTCGGG
Organism: Candidatus Rokubacteria bacterium GWA2_70_23; assembly: GCA_001788395.1. Lineage (GTDB taxonomy): Bacteria > Methylomirabilota > Methylomirabilia > Rokubacteriales > CSP1-6 > UBA12499. The sequence goes on along the minus strand of MGBT01000140.1, from coordinate 17,282 downwards.
CCCGAGCCCGATGCCGTCGAGGCCCGGCAGCCGGTTGATGTCGATGAGGGCGGTGGGCGTGGCCAGGCGCATGTTGAGAACAGGGACGAGGCTCTGGCCGCCCGCCAGGATGCGACCGTCGCTCCCGTAACGGTCGAGCAGGTCGAAGGCCTCGGCCAGCGAGCCGGGTCGGTGATAGGCGAACGGTGCAGGTTTCACGGGTCCCTCCCTCGTCGGACGAGCAGGTTACACCCAGCAGTACCGTTCCTGGATGGTGGTGTCCGCCAGCAAGGCGGCGGCAGGCGCATGGTGCTCCACCACGCCGTGGTCCATGATGTAGCCGCGATCGGCGATGGACAGGGCGAGCTCCACGTTCTGCTCCACGAGGAGGATCGTGGTGCCGGCCGCCTTGAGCCGGACGAACAGCGCCGCCAGCTCCTCCACGAGGATCGGCATGATGCCCTCCGTCGGCTCGTCGATCAGGAGCATCGTGGGCTCGGAGACCATGGCGCGCGCGATGGCGAGCATCTGCTGCTCGCCGCCCGAGAGGCTCGTGCCCTCCTGCTCGAGCCTTTCCCCGAGCCGGGGGAAGACGGAGACGATCCGGTCGATGGTGTCCCGCTCGCGCGCCCGCGTCTTCGCCATCAGGAGGCCGAGCCGGAGGTTGTCGCGGACGCTGAGCCCGGGCACGATCCGCCGATCTTCGGGCACGTAGCCCAGACCGAGCCGGAACCGGGCGTGCACCGGGAGCGTCGAGAGGTCGTGGCCGTCGAAGGCGATCCGGCCGCTCCGGCGCGCCAGCATGCCCATGATGCTCTTGAGGGTCGTGGTCTTCCCGGCGCCGTTGCGGCCGATGAGGGCCACGATCTCGCCCCGCCGGACATCGAGGGCGACGCCCTGGAGCACGTGGCTCGGCCCGTACCAGGCGTGCAGGTCCTGGACCGACAGCATCAGCGCAAGCCCGCCGCTGCCGGGCGGCCCTGGCCCAGGTACACCCGCTTCACCTCGTCGTTGGCCCGGATCTCGTCGGGGGTGCCCTCGGCGAGCACCTCGCCGTGGTGCAGCACGACCACGCGGTCGGAGATGTTCATGACCAGCTTCATCTTGTGCTCGACCAGGACCACGGTGCGCTCGGTCGCCAGCCTCACGATCAGCTCCATGATGGAGCGCGTCTCTTCCGGGCTCATGCCCGCGGTGGGCTCGTCGAGGAGGAGCAGCCGGGGCCGGCTGGCGAGGGCCACGGCGATCTCGAGCGCCCGCTGCTCACCGTGGGCGAGACCCGCGGCCGGCACGCCCAGGCGCCGCCCCAGCCCCACGCCATCGAGCAAGGCCGTGGCCTCGTCAACCAGCCCGGGCAGGGCGGACCGGGGCCGCCACATCCCGAAGCGGGAGACCAGGGCCTGGGCGGCGATGCGGACGTTCTCGAGGGCCGTGAGCTGGGGGAACAGCGAGGTGATCTGGTAGGACTTGGCGATCCCCAGCCGCGCCAGCAGGTGCTGGGAGAGGCCCGTGATGTCGCGCCCCTCGAAGACGACGCGCCCCTCGCTGGGCAGGAGCGCTCCCGAGATGACGTTGAAGAAGGTGCTCTTGCCCGCCCCGTTGGGGCCGATGATCGAGGTGAGCCGGCCGCGCGGGAACGCCACCGACACGTCGCGGAGGGCGCGGAAGGCGCCGAAGGTCTTGCCCACCCCGTCGGCGCTGAGGATGGTCTCCCCGCTCACGGCGCCCGTCCCACCCACTGGAGCAGCGAGCCCCAGATCCCGTTTGGGAAGAAGAGCACGAAGACCATGAACAGCGATCCCGCCACGAGCTGCCACTGCGCCGTGACGAGGGACACCTGGTCCTCGATCAGGAGGAACACGGCCGCGCCCACGAAGGGGCCGAAGAAGGTCCCCATGCCCCCCAGCAGCGCCATGATCACGACGAGGCCGGAGGTCTGATAGTGGAGGACCTCGGTGGGGACGATGGACAGGTGCATGGCCTTGAGCCCGCCGGCGAGCCCGCAGAACAGGCCGGACAGGACGAAGGCGGCGAGCTTCGTGCCGTCCACGTCAAACCCGCAGGCCCGCGCCCGGGTCTCGTTCTCCCGGATGGCCTCGAGGACGGCGCCGAAGGGAGACTCGAGCACCCGCGAGAGGCACCACAGCGCCAGCGACACGAACACGAGGACGAAGTAGTACTTGACGGTGGGCGCCAGGAAATCCAGCGCCACGGGGCCCAGCGCGATGGTCCTGACGTCCACGCCCCGCAGCCCGTTCTCCCCCCCGGTGATCGGCTCGGCCTGATAGAAAATGTAGTACACCAGCTGGGCCAGCGCCAGCGTCACCATGGCGAAGTAGATGCCCCGCCGTCGGATAGAGAGCCCTCCGATGAGGACAGCGCCGACCCCGGCCAGCAGCACGCCAGCGCCCAGGGCCAGAGGCCAGGGCAGGCCGTACCGGGCGATGGCGATGCCGCAGCCGTAGGCGCCCAGGCCGAAGAAGGCGGCGTGGCCGAAGGAGAGCAAGCCCGTGTAGCCGAAGACGATGTTGAAGCCCACGGCGAAGAGCCCCAGGATCAGGACGTTGATGGCCAGAGCCTTGTAGGGCATGAGCCACGGGAACACGACGAAGAAGACGATCATGACCGCCACGCGGTGGGGCCCGCAGAGGGCCACGACGCGCCCGAGCGCGGTCCGGAGCGCGCTCATCCCATCAGCCCCGCCCGGCCGAAGAGCCCGCTGGGCCGCAGGAGGAGCACCAGCGCCATGACCACGAACATGGAGATGTTGGCCATGGGCGGCGCCACCAGGGAGGTCAGGCTCACCACCATCCCGATCAGGAGCCCGGCGACGACGGCGCCGCGCAGCGAGCCCATGCCGCCCACCACGGTGACCACGAAGGCCTCGATCAGCACCGGGATGCCCATCTCCGGGTAGACCCCGCGCATGGGCGCGGCGAGAATCCCCGCCAGGCCGGCAAGCGCGGTGCCGAGGGCGAAGACCAGCAGCCAGACGCGGGAGACGTCGACGCCGAGCACGCGGACGATGTCGGGGTCGCGGGCGCCCGCGCGGATGATCAGCCCGTAGCGGGTGCCCTCGATCAGCCACCACAGGGCGAGGAGGAGCAGCGCGGTGACGGCCATCACGAAGAGCCGGTACAGTGGGAAATGCCCCACCCCGATGTCGACGGAGCCCTGGAGCGCCGCCGGCGTCGAGAAGGTGCGGCCCTCGATCCCGAAGCCGATGCGGATCAGGTCCACCAGGACGTAGCCCAGGCCGAAGGTCAGGAGCAGCGGGTAGTCGAGGCCGCGGCCGTAGAGGGGACGGATCAGCGCCCGCTCCACGACCAGGCCCAGGACGCCCACGACCAGCGGTACGCCCACCAGAGAGAACCAGAAGCTCCCGGTGACGCCGAGCAGGTACACGCCCATGTAGGCGCCCACCATGAAGAACGCGCCGTGGGCGAAGTTGACGACGGTGAGGAGGCCGAAGATCAGCGAGAGGCCCACCGCGAGGAGGACGAAGATCGTCCCCAGCGCGAGCCCGGTGAACACCTGCAGGAGGAGCAGGTCCAGGGTGATCCCGGTCATGGTGAAGGCCGCGGCGACGGGGAGGCGCCGCCGCGGCCCGCGTCCACCGGCTACGCCTTGTGTCCCAGTTCCTGGCAGGACCGGAGAGTGCTCTCGTCCGGCGGGTCGATGTGGACGATATCGAACACGTCCTGGGGGTTCTTCATGGCGCCGGCCTTCTTCGACTCGATGATGAGGACCGACTGCACCGCCTGGTGATCGCAGCCGCGGTAGTACTGCGCGCCCTTGTACCAGTCGTACTTGAGCGCCCGGAGGGTCGTGATGACCTTCTCCGGGTCCGTGCTCCCGGCTCCCTTGGCCGCCGTCAGCACGGAACGGACGCCGGCGTAGCCGAGGGCGCCGTAGTCGGAGGGCACGGCCCCGCCCTGGGCTGCGCGGAACTTGTCGTTGAACGCTCGGGCCGAGGGCACCTTCTCCTCGAGCCGCCAGTAGTAGGAGGTGCCGCCCACGACCCCCTCGAAGGCCTCCGGACCGCCCCCAAGCCGCGCCGTGTAGAGCAGCACGGGGGCCACGAGCCTGGTGGTCTTCTTGAGGCCGAAGTCGGTGGCCTGCTTGATGGAGTTCACCTGGTCCTTGCCGAAGTTGGAGAGGATCAGGAGATCGGGCTTGAGGGCCTGGATCCGCGGCAGGAAGGGGGAGTAGTCGGTGGTTCCCAGCGGGTGGCGGAGGTCGGCCAGCGTCTCGACGCCCAGGGGCTGTCCCGCTCGCTGGAAGCCGCGCACCATCTCGTGACCGTAGGCGTAGTCCGCCGTGAGGAACACGACCCGCTTGCCGAACTTGGGGAAGGCGTAGCGGCCCACGGCGCCCGCGGTCATGTGCGGGTTCAGAGCCTCGTGGAACGTGTACTTGCTCCAGTCCTTGGCCTCGTTGATCGCGTCCGACTGGCTGATGGAGACGAAGATGACACCGCGCGCCTTCGTCACGGCATTGACGGAGAGCTGCACGGCGGCTGACAGGCTGCCCACGACGAAATGCACCTTGTCCTTCTCGATCAGCTCCTGGGTGCGGGTCGCCGCCTCGCCGGGGTTCAGCTTGTCGTCGCGCACGAGCAACTCGGCCCTCCGTCCGCCCAGCCCTCCCGCGTCGTTGAACTCCTTGACCGCGATCTCGGCGGCCGCCACCTGGTCCTTCGCCTCGGTCCCGAACGGTCCCGTGAGCGGGACGGGGAATCCGATCCGGATCGTCTCGGCCTGGGCGCGGGCGCGGCGCGGTGCGATGCCGGCGGCCGCGAGCGCGATCCCGGCGGCGGTCGTCTTCAGGAAATAGCGGCGGGCGACGGAATGGCTCTGGCTCATCGGGCCCTCCCTCTGGCTGATTGAAAGACGATCAACGGATGCATCCCGAGCGCGCGCCGGATGGTAGCGCCGGCCGGCGACGCTTGTCAACAACAGCCTCGGGCGTTCATGGGCCGACGAGTTACGACAGGTTGTACGTTTCGGAGTCAACCCGATCGGCACAACGGTCGTTTGTCCTACCAAAATGAGACGGGCGTCCTATGGATTGCTCGCTGACCGAGTTGAATGGTGGGAATAGCAACACAGCAGCGAGCGGAGGGAGGTGACACCGATGCTTGTCTCGAGTATGCCCCTCATCATCATTCTTGCCCTGGCGACGGCCGCGGCGCTGTCCTTCATCATCGCCTTCGGCGGGATGCCCGGCGTCACCCGTGCGGCAACGCGTGCCTTCTGGTGCCCCATCCAGGGCCGGAACGTCACCGCGGAGTTCGACGAGGAGGTGTGGGACGGGAAGCTCGTCCAGGTGAACAGCTGTAGCGCCTTCTCGCCGTCGACGGCCATCGGCTGCGACAAGGCGTGCTTGCGGATGAAGCGGCTGCAGGCCATGAGGCGAACGGCCGCGCCCGCGTGACCGCCGAGGTCGGCGGCGCGACCGGCGCGCGCCGCCGCCCTCGCCTGTTGCTTGACAGGGTCTCCGCTCCCCGCCTAGCACGATGCGGAAAAACCCTGCGGCCTGCTAGAGTCCCTCGACGTCCGTCTATGAGCGCCAACACCTCGGCCATCGACGTCGAGCGCGCGCGGCGAGAGACGCCCGGCTGCGCGCATGTGCTGCACTTCAACAGTGCCGGATCGGCGCTGCCGCCGCGCTCCGTGGTGGACGCGGTGGTGGGCCACCTCGAGCTCGAGGCGCGCATCGGCGGCTACGAGGCCGCGGCCCGGGCGGAGGCCGCCGTGGAGCGCGTGTACGACGCCGCCGCGATGCTGCTGGGCTGCCACCGCGACGAGATCGCCGTCGTGGAGAACGCCACCCGTGCCTGGGACATGGCCTTTTACTCGCTGCCCCTCGGGCCCGGGGACCGCATCCTCACCGCCGTGGCCGAGTACGCGAGCAACTACATCGCCTCCACCCCTTCGGTGCTCGGCACGCGCCTCGACATGGAGCAGCGCGGGCTCGACCGGCTCGTGCGCGCCTCCGTGCACTACTACAACAGCGAGGGTGAGGTGGCCCGCTTCGTCCGGGCGGTCGCCTCCCTCCGCTGACCGCCCCGTGTCGGGCCAAATGACGAGCCAGACGAGGCCCCGCAGTGCGAGCCGCAGCCGCAGGCGAGGCGAGCAGACATGGGAATCGGGCGAGCGTGAGCGAGTCGTGGCGAAGTCAGTTGGCCCGACACTACCGGTCGGGGCCCGGCTGGGGGCGCGCGGGCGCACGCGGGTCCGGGGTGTCGAGGACCTCGCGGGCCCGTGCCTCGCGATACTGCCTTAGGGCGTCCCGGTACTTCGGGTACTTGTTGGCGAGGATGGCGACGGCCAGCAGGGCGGCGTTGACGGCGCCGGCTCGCCCGATGGCGAGCGTGCCGACCGGGATGCCCGCCGGCATCTGGACCGTGGAGAGCAGGGAGTCGAGGCCCTTGAGCGCGTTGGACTCGATGGGGATGCCGAGCACGGGGAGCGTGGTCTTGGCGGCCGTCACCCCCGCCAGGTGAGCGGCGCCCCCCGCCGCGGCGACGATGACCTCGAGCCCCCGCTGTTCGGCCGACTGCGCGTACTCGAAGAGCGCATCCGGCGTGCGGTGGGCCGAGAGAACCTTGACCTCGAAGGGTACGGCGAGAGCGTCGAGCGTGTCGGCGGCGTGGACCACCGTCTCCCAGTCCGACGTGGAGCCCATGATGAGGCCGACGAGGGGCTGCATGGCCCAGGATTGTAGCAGGGTCGCCCGTGCCGGTCACACGGACTTGTCGCTCGGGGCCGGTGGCCCGTTCCGCGCTCGCGGGTGTATCGTGAAAACGGGCGAAAGCCCCGTGTGCCGTCGGACCGCCGTGGTATACTCCCGTCGGTTTTCGACCGCTCGAGGAGGAGTTTTCCGTGACCGGGTATCTCCCCGTCGTCATCTACCTTGTGCTGATCGTGGGCTTCGGTGTCGTCTCGCTCCTGGCGGCCCGGATCCTGCGCCCGTCCCGTCCCTACCCCGCCAAGCTCGACAGCTACGAATGCGGTGCCGAGACGATCGGTGAGGCGTGGGTCCAGTTCCCGGTGGGCTTCTACCTCGTCGCCCTGATCTTCATCGTCTTCGACGCCCTCGCGGTCTTCCTCTTCCCGTGGGCCCTCTCGCTGCGGGACTTCGGGCTGTGGGCCGTGGGCACCATGACGATCTTCCTCTCCATCCTCTCGCTGGGCTGGCTCTACGCCTACAGGGAGGGGATCCTCGAATGGAAGTGAAGGCGCCGGTGCCCCAGATCCCGCCGGCGGTCTGGACCGAGTTCAAGGACCTCCAGGAATGGGAGAAGTACCACCAGGAGCGCCCGCAGGGCGATCAGTACTCGAGCCTCCTCGAGTCGGTCGCCGAGGGCCTGCATCACTTCCCCGGCGGGTTCGCCCTCACCACGGTGGCAGACAGCTTCCTCAACTGGGCGCGGAAGTCCTCCGTCTGGCCCGTGACCTTCGGGCTCGCCTGCTGCGCCATCGAGATGATGGCGACCTTCGCCTCGCGCTTCGACGTGGAGCGCCTCGGCATGGTGCCGTGGGCCTCGCCGCGCCACTCGGACCTCATGATCGTCTCGGGCACGGTCACCATCAAGATGGCGCCCATGCTCAAGCGCATCTACGACCAGATGCCCGATCCCAAGTGGGCCGTGTCCATGGGCTCCTGCGCCAACTCGGGCGGGCCCTTCCGCCACGGCTACCACGTCGTGAAGGGCGTGGACCGAGTGATCCCCGTGGATGTCTACGTCCCGGGCTGCCCGCCGCCCCCGGAGTCGCTGCTCAACGGCCTGCTGCTCCTTCAGGACCAGATCCAGCACTTCCGGCAAACGGGCCAGCGCGCCGCCCCCACCCCGAAGACCGACTGATCCGGTGACTCACGCTCAGGCCCGGATGCTCATCCAGGACCGGCTCGGCGCGCCCGCCGGCGGCGAGGAGCGCGCGCTCGTGGTCACGGTGCCTGCCGCGCAGTGGCGGGAGCTCGCGGGCTTCGCCAAGGAGACCCTCGGCTGCCGCTATCTGAGCTTCCTCTCGGCCGTGGACTGGAAGGAGGAGGGGCTCGAGGTGATGGCGCGGGTCGAGAACCTCGACGACAACGTCTCCCTGACCGTCAAGACGCGGCTCGGCCCGGGCGAGTCGCACTGCCAGTCTCTCGTCGCCGTCTATCGCGGGGCCGACTGGATGGAGCGCGAATGCTACGACATGTTCGGGATCCGCTTCGACGGCCACCCGGACCTGCGGCGGATCCTCCTCCCCCAGGACTGGGAGGGTCACCCGCTGCTGAAATCTTACGCGGTCGACACGCCGCACCCACCGTACCGATAACCGAGGGAGCCCGCCGATGATCTACGAGCTCAGAACGTACACGCTGGTGCCGGGGACGCAGGCGCAGTACCTGAAGCTGTCCGGCGAGGTCGGCCGGAAGGTCCGGGGCGACAATTACGGCACGCTCGAGGGGTACTGGACCACGGAGTTCGGCACGCTCAACCAGCTCGTGCATCTTTGGAGCTTCGCCGACCTCAACGAGCGCCAGCGGCTGCGGGCCGCGCTCGCCCAGAACGAGGCGTGGACGAAAGAGTACATCCCCCAGATTCGCCCGATGATGCTCGCCCAGGAGAACAAGATTCTCTCCGCCGTCCTCCCCGTCGTCCCGCCGACGCATGCCGGTCATGTGTACGAGCTCCGCTGGTACCGCTTCCACGTGGGGCGGGTGGGCGAGTGGCTCGAGGGGTTCAAGGCGGTGCTGCCCGTGCGCGAGAAGCTCATGCACCGGGTGGGGCTGTGGCAGACGGAGATCGCCCAGCTCAACGAGGTGGTCCACATGTGGGCCTTCCACGACCTCAACGAGCGCGCGGCCGCGCGGGCCGCGCTCGCCCAGGAGCCCGCGTGGCAGGCCTTCCTCGGCAAGGCCTCGCCGTGCCTGGCCCACATGCAGGCGGTGGTCCTCAACCCGGCGCCCTTCTCGCCAATGCGGTGAGCGAAGCGAGCCGCGACCGTGACTGACGGAGCCATGACGTAGCGATGGATCCCGAGGCGCGCAAGGTCATCGAGATGGGGTACGGCGGGGCCGAGCGCCTCACCATGAACATGGGGCCGCAGCACCCGTCCGCCCACGGCGTGTTCCGGGCCATCCTGACGCTCCAGGGCGAGACGGTGGTGGGCATGGACGCCGTGATCGGCTACCTCCACCGCTGTCACGAGAAGCTCGGCGAGACGCTCACCTACACCCAGTACCCGTCCATCGCGTCCAAGACCGACTACGTCGCGGCCATGAGCAGCGAGCTCGCCTACGTGCGCGCGGCGGAGCTGCTCGGCAAGATCGAGGTGCCGAAGCGCGCCCAGTACCTGCGCGTCCTCGTGGGGGAGCTGCAGCGCATCGCCTCGCACTGTGTCTGGCTCGGCACCTGGTGCATGGACATGGGCGGCGCGCTCGGCGGCGGCGCCACCGTCTTCCTTTACTGCATCCGCGAGCGCGAGATGGTCCTCGATCTCTTCGAGGCGCTGGTGGGGGCGCGGCTCCTCTACGGCTTCCACCAGGTGGGCGGCACGCGCTACGACCTGCCGGCCGGCTGGGTGCAGACGTGCCGGGAGACGGTGGACTTCATCGACCGGCGCATCGGCGAGTGGGAGGACATGCTGGAGGACAACGACTTCTTCCTCGCCCGCGCGCGGGGGGTTGGCGTGATCTCGCGGGAGCTGGCCCAGGAGATCGGCATCTCGGGGCCCCTCATCCGGGCCTCCGGCGTCAACTACGACATCCGGCGCGCCGAGCCCTACTCCTCCTACGAGGACTTCGACTTCAAGGTGCCCGTGGAGACGGCCGGCGACTGCTACGCGCGCTACCGGGTGCGGATGGTGGAGTTCCGCGAGTCCAGCAAGATCGTGCGGCAGGTGCTGGACGGACTCCCCGCGGGGCCCATCTCCTCGCGGCCCGGCGTCAAGTCCGTGGGGCAGGTGCGCATCCCCAAGGGCGAGGCCTATGCCCGCGTCGAGGGGCCGCGCGGCGAGGTGGGCTGCTATCTCGTGGCCGACGGCAGCGCCAAGCCCTACCGCATGAAGTGGCGCGGCGCGTCCTTCTCGAACCTCGCGGTGCTGCCCCACATCATCCCGGGGCACAAGGTGGCCGACGTGGTGGCCATCATGGGCTCCGTGGACCCGGTGTTCGGCGAGGTCGACCGATAACCATGACCGACGCCGTCGACGCGTTCGTGGCGGGGTTCATCGTGCTCAGCGCGGTGGTGGGGGTGGTCACCTACGTGACGCTCCTCGAGCGCAAGTTCGCCGCGCGGATGCAGTCGCGCATCGGTCCCTACCGGGTGGGCCCCCACGGGCTGCTCCAGCCCATCGCGGACGCGCTCAAGCTCCTGATGAAGGAGGACATAGTGCCGCGGCTGGCCGACCGGGTCGTCTACAACCTGGCGCCCATCGTCTTCCTCATCCCCGGCATGCTCATCTTCGCCACGATCCCGTTCGCGCCGGGGCTCGGCGTGGCGGATCTGAACATCGGCATCCTCTTCTTCCTGGCCGTCTCCGCCATGGAGATCGTCGGGCTGTTCATGGCGGGCTGGGGGTCCAACAACAAGTACGCGCTGCTCTCCGCGATGCGCGCAGTGAACCAGATCATCTCCTACGATCTGCCCTTCATCTTCACCGCCCTCGTTCCGGTGCTGCTCGCGGGGTCTCTCAGGCTCTCCGACATCGCGACGGCGCAGGCGGGGCTGTGGTTCGTCTTCTACCCCGTGATCGGCCAGCTCGCCTTCGCCGCCTTCATCATCACGACGCTTGCCGCCGAGAACCGGGTGCCCTTCGACATCCTCGAGGCGGAATCGGAGCTGGTGGCGGGCTTCCGCGTCGAGTACTCCGGCATGAAGTTCGCGCTGATCCAGCTGGGGGAGTACGCCCACATGGTCGGCACCTCCTTCCTCGGCGCGCTGCTGTTCCTCGGGGCGTGGGCGGGGCCGGGCCCGGCCTGGCTCGGGCCCGTGTGGTTCCTGCTGAAGGCGATGGGCGTCTTCCTGCTGGTGACCTGGGTGCGCTGGAGCTTCGTGCGGATCCGCGTGGACCAGATCCTGGCCATCTCGTGGAAGCTCCTCCTGCCCCTGAGCCTCCTCCTGCTCATGGCGACGGCGCTGGTCGTCGTCCTCCGGAGCGGCCCCGGTGTCTGACGGGCCGCGCGACGGCTTCTGGGACGAGCTCGGCGGGCTGTGCCGCGCGGTGGGGCGGGCCATGGGTGTCACCTTCGTCAACTTCCTGCGCAAGCCCGTGACCGTGCATTACCCCGACGTGACGCGCGTCTATCCGGATCGCTTCCGGGGCGTGCTGGCGCTGACCTACGACACGGAGACCGGCGAGGAGAACTGCATCGGCTGCCGGCTCTGCGAGTACATCTGCCCGCCCCGGGTCATCAAGGTGGAGATGCTCAAGAGCGAGAAGCGCAACTTCGCCAAGACGTTCACGCTGGAGCTGTACGCCTGCGAGTTCTGCGAGCTGTGCGTGCAGGTGTGCCCCACCGACGCCATTGTCATGATGAAGTCCTTCGACGTGGCGACCGCGGACCGCCGGGAGCTGCTCCTGGACAAGGACCGACTCCACACGCTGGGCCAGCAGTTCGAGCGGTCGTGGGCCACCGGGACCCTCCTCCGGGACAGGCAGACGCCGCCCAAGGCGGCCAAGGCCGAGAGCGCCGCGCACGCGAAGGCGGCCGGGGGCGCCGAGTGACGCTCGAGCCGCTGGCATTCTGGGCGCTGTCCGCCCTCCTGGTAGGTTCGGCCCTGGCCGTCGTCCTCACGAAGAACCTCTTCCACTCGGTGCTCTATCTCGCGCTGGCGCTCACGGGCACCGCCGGGATCTTCCTCGCGCTGGAGGCGGAGTTCCTGGCGGCCGTCCAGCTCCTGCTCTACGCGGGCGGCGTCGTCACCATCGTCGTGTTCGCGATCGTGGTGACCGAGCGGCTCGTGGGGGAGCGCATCACCCAGACGAGCCGGCAGATCGTCAGCGGCGTCGTCGTGGCCGGCGGCGTGCTGATCGGCGTGCTGACGTTCATCGCTCGCGCACCCCTGCCGGCCACCCGGCCTCCGCTCGTCGCGGACGTGACGCAGGCCATCGGCCAGCTGCTCTTCTCCCGGTTCGTCCTGCCGTTCGAGCTCCTGGCCGTGCTCTTCCTGGCGGCGCTGCTCGGCGCCACCTACTTCGCCCGCCCTGACGAGTAGCGAATGCCCACGGCGGCCCGCCGCGACCATTTCGCCCACGGGCAACATGCCGGCCGGCATGTTGCCCGTGGGAACTAGCGCCATGCCGCTCCACGCCTACCTCACGCTGGCCGCGACGCTCTTCGCCATCGGCCTGTTCGGCGTCGTCACGCGGCGGAACACCATCGGGATCCTGCTCGGCATCGAGCTGATGCTCAACGCGGTGAACATCAACCTCGTGGCCTTCGCCCGCTTCAACGGCGATCCCGCGGGGATGGTCTTCACGGTGTTCACGATCTGCATCACCGTGGCGGAGGTGGCCGTGGGGCTGGCGCTCGTCATCCTCATCTTCCGGATCCGGCGAACCGTCATCGCCGACCACCTGGATCTGCTCAGAGGCTAGCGTCGAGCGTATGACCGACTCCGCGCAGTTCGCGCTCTACAGCCTGCTCCTGCCGGCCGGCTCGTTCCTGCTGCTCGCGGTGGTGGCGCCGCTCCGGCGGTCCGGCCGGCCGGCGGGGTTCATCTCCATCGTGTTCTCCGCGGCGGCGCTCGGCTGGGCGGTCCGCGCGTGGCTCCACTCGAGCCGCGAGGTGTTCCAGCCCCCGCTCCTCTGGGAGTGGATCCCCGCCGAGGCGGGCCCGCTGGCCACGGTGGGCGTGCTCGCGGATGCCGACTCCACCATCATGCTCGTGCTGGTGGCGCTGGTCTCGTTCTTGGTCCAGGTGTACTCGCTCGGCTACCTGGCGCACGAACCCGCCCAGGGCCTCGGCCGGTACTACGCCTACCAGTCCCTCTTCGCCTTCTCGATGATGGGCCTCGTGCTGGCGCCCAACTTCGTCCAGCTCTTCATCTTCTGGGAGCTGGTGGGGCTCTGCTCGTACCTCCTGATCGGCTACTGGTACGGCAAGCCCGAGGCGGCGCGGGCGGCCGTGAAGGCCTTCTGGACCACCAAGGCCGGCGACGTGGGCCTCCTGATCGGCATCGTGCTCCTGTGGCAGCGGACGGGGACCTTCGACTTCCTCGAGCTGCTCATGCAGGTGGACGCGGGCACGCTTCCGCTGGAAGGGCTCGGCCTCGTGACCTTCTGCATCTATTTGGGCGCCGTCGGGAAGTCCGCCCAGTTCCCGCTCCACGTCTGGCTGCCCGACGCCATGGAGGGCCCCACGCCCGTCTCCGCGCTCATCCACGCCGCGACCATGGTCACCGCGGGCGTGTACCTCCTCAAGCGCACCGACTGGCTCTTCGCCCTGACGCCGGACGTGCTGGCGCTGGTCGGGTGGGTGGGCGCCTTCACGGCGCTGCTGGCCGCGACGCTGGCGTGCGCGCAGTCGGACATCAAGCGCGTGCTGGCCTACTCCACGGTCTCCCAGCTCGGCTACATGATGGCCGCCATCGGCGCGGGCTTCGCGTCAGCGGGCTTCCTCCACCTGCTCACCAACGGCCTCTTCAAGGCGCTCCTCTTCCTGGGAGCGGGCGCGGTGATCCACGCCGTCGGCAGCAACGACATCTTCCAGATGGGCGGCCTGCGTCGCGCCATGCCCCAGACGACCATCGTGTTCCTCGTGGGGGCGCTCTCGCTGGCCGGCATCCCGCTCTTCGGCGGCTTCTTCTCCAAGGACGAGGTGCTGGGGGCGGTGTGGGCGGGCGGGCTCACGGCGCCCTTCGTCATGCTCGTGGTGACGGCTTTCCTCACCGCCTTCTACATGTTCCGCGTCGTCTTCATCGCCTTCTTCGGGGAGCCGGCCTCCCAGGGGCACGGGGCGCACGTCGGCGCTGGGCACAGCAGCGCCGCTCACGGCGGCACCCACCTCCAGGATCCGCTGCCCACGATGGCGCTCCCCTTCTGGCTCCTGGCGATCATGTCGGTGGGCGTCGGCATCCTCTTCACCGTCCGCCATCCGGAGCACGAGTTCGCCGCCCCGGGGTGGCTGACGCCCCTGGTGGTCACGGTGTCTGTGGGCGGGATCCTGCTGGCGTGGCTCACCTATCACCGCCGGGTGGTGGACGCCGAGCGACTCGCCGCGGCCTTCGGGCTCGTGCGCGAGGCGGCGCTGGCCAAGTTCTGGGTCGACGACGTCTTCGAGGCGATGTACCGCGGCGCGCTTCTGGCCTTCTCGCGGGCCGTCGGCTGGATGGACCGGTATCTGGTGGACGGGATCGTGAACGTGCTGAGCGCCTGGACGCTCGTCCTCGGGGACCGCCTCCGCCGCATGCAGTCCGGCCAGCCCCAGGACTACGTCTACGGCGTCGCCCTCGGGCTCTTGCTCCTCCTCGTGTTGATCCAGTGGCCGCGATGAACGGGCTCCCCCTCCTCTCGATCATCACGTGGGCGCCCTTCGCCGGCGCCCTCCTCATCATGTTCACCGCGCGCCACAACCCGCTCCGCGTCCGCTGCATCGCCGCCGTCTCCACCGGCGTGTCGCTCATCCTGTCGCTCCGGGTTTTCTGGGCCTACGACCGGGAGGTCGCGGGCTTCCAGTTCTACGAGGAGTGGCCGCTCGTGCCGCCGCTAGGGATCACCTATCAGCTCGGCATCGATGGCATGAGCCTCCTCTTGGTGCTGCTCACATCCCTCGTGATCGTCGCGGGGGTGTTCGCCTCGTGGACCGTCAAGGAGCGGAGCCAGGAGTTCTACGCGCTCCTCCTGGTGCTGGTCACGGGCGTGTACGGCGTCTTCGTCTCGCTGGACCTCTTCGTCCTGTTCCTCTTCTACGAGATCGCCGTGCTCCCCATGTACCTTCTCATCGGGATCTGGGGGTCCTCCGGCGAGATCCGCCCGCAGGGCATCTTCGGCTGGGCGTTCCGCCGCACCGGCGTCGGCACCAAGGAGTACGCGGCCATGAAGCTGACCCTGTACCTGCTGTTCGGGTCGGCCTTCATCCTGGTCGGGATCCTGGCGTTGTATGTCGCCGCGGGCTCGACATCGTTCTCGTTCCTCGAGCTCGAGCTCACCCAGTTCGACCCGGCGCTCCAGTCGTGGGTGTTCCTGACATTCTACGTGGGCTTCGGGATCCTGGCGGGCATCTGGCCCCTGCACACCTGGTCGCCGGACGGCCATGCGTCGGCCCCCACGGCCGTCTCGATGCTGCACGCGGGTGTGCTCATGAAGCTCGGCGCCTACGGCTTCGTCCGCCTCGGGTTGGGGCTCCTGCCCGAGGGGACCCACCAGTGGGTCTGGCTGGTCGGCACCATCGCCTGCATCAACATCGTCTACGGGGCGCTCAGCGCCATGGCGCAGACCGACCTCAAGTACGTCATCGCCTACTCGTCGGTGTCCCACATGGGGGTGGTGATGCTGGGGGTGGCCACGCTCACGGAGAGCGGGCTCAACGGGGCGGTCTTCCAGATGTTCGCCCACGGCATCATGACCGGGCTCTTCTTCGCCCTGGTGGGGCTCGTGTACGAGAAGGCGCACTCGCGCGCCATCTTCACCATGGGCGGCTTCGGCCGGATGATGCCCGGCATCGCCACGGCCTTCACCGTCGGGAGCCTGTCCTCCCTGGGGCTGCCGGCCACGGCCGGCTTCGTGGCCGAGTTCCTGACGTTGCTCGGCGCCTGGCAATCGCGCCATCCGTGGTGGCTCTTTCCGGGTGTGCTGGGGGCCTTCCTGACCTCGATCTACGTGCTGCGCGTCGCCAAGCAGATCTTCTGGGGACCCCAGGCGACGGACCCGCACTTCCACGACCTGCCGGACGCGCAGGGGCCCGAGTGGGCGGCGCTGGTGATCCTGGTCTTCGTCCTGGTGCTCTTCGGGGTCGCCCCGGGCATCGCCATCGGCCCGGTGGACACGGCGACCATCCCGCTCCTCGCGCGCCTCGGAGTCCTGCCGTGAGTCCGCTGGGACTGGAAGTCGCCCTCCTCGGTGTGATGGTGGCGGTGTTCTTCGTGGGGCTGTTCGGTCCGCGGGACGATGCGCGCCGGGTCGGCGTGCTCGCGGTCGTTGGGCTCCTCGTGCTCCTCGGCATCGCGCTCAGGACGGAGCCCGGGCCGACGCTCTTCGGCGGGAGCTTCGTCCAGGACGAGCTGGCGCTGTTCGCCAAGCGACTCTTCCTCGTGGCGACCATCGTCGGCATCCTGGGATCGCTCACCCTGCGAGCGCCTGCCTTCGCGCGGAGGGCCACCGAGTACTACCTGATGATCCTCGCCTCCCTCCTGGGCATGCTCGTGCTCGTCTCGGCCCGGGAGCTGGTGCTGCTGTTCGTGGCCTTCGAGCTCATGTCCATCCCGCTCTACATCCTGGCGGGCTTCCAGAAGCGCGAGCCCGAGGCCGTGGAGGCCTCGCTCAAGTTCTTCCTGGTGGGGACCGTGTCCTCGGCGGTGATGGCGTACGGCCTGTCCTTCGTGTACGGCATCACGCGGACGACGGACGTGGGGCAGATCGCCCAGGCGCTCGGGGGCGGCCACCCGCTGCTGATCCTGGGGCTGATGCTCACCCTGGCGGGGCTGGGGTTCAAGATCGCGGCGGTGCCCTTCCACATGTGGGTGCCCGACACCTACGAGGCGGCGAGCACGCCGTTCGTGGCCTGGCTGTCGGTGGCCCCCAAGGCGGCCGGCTTCGTGGTGATCTTCCGGCTCTACCTGGAAGGGATGGGGGAGCGCGTGCTCTTGTGGGTGCCGCTGGCCGCCTCGCTCGCCGCCATCACCATCGTGGCCGGCAACCTCATGGCCATCCCCCAGCAGAACATCAAGCGCATGCTCGCCTACTCGGGCATCGCCCACATCGGCTACATGCTGGTGGGGTTCGCGGCCGTCTCGGCCTCGGGCGTCGCCATGATGCTCTTCTACCTGGTGGCCTACCTCTTCGGGAACATGGGGGCCTTCCTCGTGGTGGAGGCCGTGGCCCAGTCGGACGGCTCGGTGAGCATCGCCGCCTACAAGGGCCTGGCCCAGCGCTCGCCGGTGCTGGCCCTCTGCATGCTTCTCTTCCTGCTCTCGCTGGGCGGCATCCCCTTCGTGGCGGGCTTCTGGGCCAAGCTCTACGTCTTCTGGGCCGCCGCGGAGCAGGGGATGTACTGGCTCGTGCTGGTGGGCGCCGTGCTCACCGTGGTGGCCCTCTTCTACTACCTGCTCGTGGCCAAGCGCATGTACATCGACGCGCCCGAGCGCCTGG
>MGBT01000139.1 GCA_001788395.1 Candidatus Rokubacteria bacterium GWA2_70_23 | reverse complement strand
CCGAAGAAGTTCGGGTACTGGACGACCACCGCGGCCGTCTTCTCCGAGACCGCCTTGCGCAGGGCCTCCAGGTCCGTGACGCCATCGCCGAGGGGCGCCGAGCGGAGCCGGACATCCACGCCCTCGCAGTAGGTCTCCACCACCTGCCGGTAGAGCGGGTTGACCCCGCGCGAGAGGAGGATGGCGTCCCGTCCCGTCACCGCATGCGCCATGAGCGCCGCCTCGGCCAGCGAGGAGGCCCCATCGTAGATGGAGGCATTGGCCACGTCCATCCCCGTGAGCTCGGCCATCATCGTCTGGTACTCGAAGATGGTGCGGAGCGTCCCCTGGCTCGCCTCCGGCTGGTACGGCGTGTAGGCCGTGAAGAACTCCCCGCGCGAGATCAGGTGATTGATGGGGCTCGGGATCGCGTGATCGTAGGAGCCGGCGCCCAGGAAGCAGGCGTAGTCATCGGCGCCCGCATTCCGCGCGGCCATGGCGCGCAGGTGGCGCACCAGATCGGTCTCGGCCATGGCGGCCGGCAGGGTGAGCGGGCGCGACAGCCGCGCCTTGGCCGGGATGCCGGCCAGCAGGTCCTCGATGCTTCCCGTGCCGATCCGGGCGAGCATCTCCCGCTGCTGGGCGGGCGTATTGGAGAGGTAGCGCATGTCCGGTCCTCGCTCCTGTTCCGCTCAGTGCGAGGCCGCCGCGATGAGCTGCTGATAGGCCTCGGCGCTCATGAGCCCGTCGGCCTCGGCGGGATTCGACAGCTTCACGACGATCATCCACCCCTGGCCGTACGGGTCGGTGTTCACGGTCTCGGGCTTCTTGGGCAGCTCACCGTTGACCTCCACGATCTCCCCGGAGAGCGGCGCGAAGAGGTCGGACACCGCCTTCACCGACTCCACCACCCCGAAGGTCTTCGCGGCCGTGACCCTGGCGCCGACCTTCGGCAGCTCCACGAAGACCACATCCCCCAGCTGCTCCTGCGCGAAGGCGGTGATGCCGATGCGGGCCTGGCCGCCCTCGATCTTCGCCCACTCGTGCTCCTTGGTGTACTTGAGGTCTGCCGGAACGTGTGCCATCTCGCCTCCCTCGGGCTTCTGGTATCTAGGCCTTCTTGGTGTGGGACGGGTGGAACGGCGGGCGCACGATGCGCGCCCGATTGGATGCCCCGCGGATCTCCACGTCGACCTCGGTGCCGGCCGCGGCCAGATCCGCCCGGACGTAGCCCATGCCGATGCCGCGCTCGAGGCTCGGCGCGAACGAGCCGGAGGTGACCGCGCCGACCTCGGCGCCCGCCTTGAGGAGGCGGTAGCCGTGACGCGGCACGGCCCGCTCCACCATCTCGAAGCCCACGAGCTTGCGCGCGACGCCGCGCGCGCGCAGGGCCTCGAGGGCCGCCCGCCCGATGAACTCCCCCTTGGCCGGCTTGACGACCCAGCCGAGGCCGGCCTCGAGGGGGTTCGTCGTCTGGTCGATGTCGTTGCCGTACAGCGCGTAGCGCATCTCGAGTCGGAGCGTGTCGCGCGCGCCGAGGCCGATGGGCTGGATGCCATCGGGCTGGCCGGCGTCCATGAGGGCGCGCCACAACCGCTCCGCATCGCCGGCGGCCACGTAGAGCTCGAAGCCGTCCTCACCCGTGTAGCCCGTGCGCGAGATGAGGGCCGACACTCCGGCCACCCGCCCCCGCGCGCAATGGTAGTAGGCGATGCCCGTCACGTTGCGATCTGCGAGCCGTCCGACGAGGGCTTCGGCCCTCGGCCCCTGCACCGCCAGGAGCCCGGTCTCCGCGCCCACGTTCCGCCACTCGGCGCCCGCGCCGTGCGCCGTCACCCACGCCCAGTCCTTGTCGGTGTTGGCGGCGTTGACGGTCAGCATGAAGTGCTCGGGCCCGAGCCGGTAGAGCGTGAGGTCGTCCACGACGCCGCCCTCCGGGTCGCAGAGCAGCGTGTACTGGACCTGGCCCTCGGCCAGCACCGAGGCGTCGTTGGTGGTGAGCCGCTGCACGACCGCGAGGGCCTCGGGCCCGCGCACCTCGAGCTCGCCCATGTGGCTGATGTCGAAGAGCCCCACGGCCCCGCGCACGGCGCGGTGCTCCTCGATGATGCCGGCGTACTGCACGGGCATCTCCCACCCGCCGAAGGGCACCATCTTCGCCCCCGCCTTGACGTGGACGTCGAAGAGCGGTGTGCGCTTGAGCGGGGCCGTGGACGTGGATGCGGTCATCGGGAAACCCGCCTCATCTTAATCGAGCGGGCACGGCAGGTAAAGCGGCAGTGCGATCCTCCGCGCCGAGGACGAGCGGCGCGCGCTCCGCAGCGCGTGCCGTCGCCCCCCGCGGCGCCGCTCGCCGCGGAGTCAGGCCATCAGGATCTCAGCGAGTGGAGTAGCCGCGGCCGCTCATGCAGGCCCCGAACGCCTGGTCGTACCCGCCCTTCGACTTGGAGTAGTTGTAGGTGCCGCCGACGCCCGCCCCGCCGATGCCGCCGGCCGCCGCCCCGATGGCCGCGCCGGTCCCCGGCCGCCCCGTGGCCGCGCCGATGGCCGCGCCCGCCGCCGCGCCGCCGAGCGCGCCGATCACCGCGCCGACCCCCGCCCCCTTGGCGGTGTCCATCGCCGGGTCGAAGCCCGACTGCTGCTTGGCCCAGGCCTGGCACTCGGTCTGGTCCCGCGACTGCTGCTCGGCGGTCTGGCCCTTCCGCGGGTACGCGTAGACATTGGGCCGCTCGGCCGAGGCGCAGCCCGAGAGCAGCGCCGCGAAGCCGATGATGGTCCCCCAGCCGGTCACGCGCTGCCATGAACGCTTCATGTGGGCTCTCCTTTCCGTGTGGATCGAGCCGGCGCACAATCGTCTCGTCCCATTATCTACACGAACGCGCCAGGGGGCGAAGCTTCTGTTGCAGCCGCCCCCGCTATGCCGTGGGAAGCCAGTCGCGGAGTGGCTTCACCTGGCAGCCGGTCTTCTCCAGCGCCTCGCGAACCGCCCGCACGTTCCTGTCGGCGCCCGGGGTATCGCCGTGGCAGCAGATGGTCTGGATGGAGATGTCGATCTCGACGCCATCGAGCGTTCGCACCTTGCCCTCCATGGCCATCTTCACCGCCTGGGCCGCGGCCCTGGCGGGATCGGTGATGACCGAGCCCGGAGTCTTCCGCGACACCAGCGTCCCGTCCACGTTGTAGGCGCGGTCGGCGAACCCCTCGGAGGCGACGCGGGCGCCCATCTTCCGGCAGGTCGCGTCGTACTTGCCCGAGGCGAGCGTCATCAGGATCAGCCCCGAGTCCATCGCGGCCTGCCCCGCTGCCGCCGCCAGCGCCTCGTCGGCCTCCATCATGTTGTAGAGGACGCCGTGCGGCTTCACGTGCTGGACATCGGCCCCGGCCACGCGGAGGTACTCGCGCAGCGCACCGGTCTGGTAGCACATGTAGTCGCGCACCTCCTGGGGCGTCACGTCCATCTTCCGCCGGCCGAAGCCCATGAGGTCCGGCAGCCCCGGGTGGGAGCCCACGGCGACGCTGTGCTTGAGCGCCAGCTCCACGGTCTTGCGGATCACGTGCGGATCGCCGCCGTGGAAGCCGCAGGCCACGTTCGCCGAGGTGATGAACGGCATGACGGCCTCGTCGGCCCCGAGCGTCCAGCGCCCGTAGGACTCCCCCATGTCGCAGTTGAGATCGATGATCTTCGCCATCTCGGTGGCTCCTTCTCTCGCGGGTCCTGAGTCGGTGCCCTCTCTGCCCTTCGATTCTAAGAGTACCTCGCCAACCGCCCTCTCGCACACCGTTTCGCCCCGTATCTCGAGGGCAGCGAGCCCCTGCTGGTCTGCGCCGTCGAGGTGTACGAGGCCTACAAGGTCATCTGGCGGGACCTGTCCGAGGAGCGCGCTCTGGAGGCGGTCTCGGCGCTCCGCCGGGCGACCATCGCTCCCATCGACGAATCGCTCGCGCTCGAGGCGGCCGACATCTCGCTCGCCCATGGCCTCGCCATGGCAGACTCGCTCGTGTACGCGACAGCGCGGCGACACGGAGCGAGCCTCGTCACGGCCGACGCCGACTTCAACGGGCTGCCCGGCGCGATCGTGCTTCGCTGAGCCTCAGCACTAGATCTGCCGGTCGAGGACGCGGCCCAGCGCCTCGACGAAGCGATCCACGTCGGCATCGGTCATGACGAGCGAGCAGGCGCCGAGCCCGCGCTGCGACATCAACACGCCCTCGTTGACGAGTCCCATGAAGACCTGCTGCGGCACCGTCGAGTCGTCCGGTCGCGCGGAGCGAAAGTCGCTGAGCCGCCGTTTGGTCCAGTGGAGCCAGAAGAGGGAGCCCGTGCCGGTCACCTGCCCCGGGTGCTTCTTCCGCTTGAGCATGCGCCTCACGCCGTCCCGCAACCGATTGCCGAGGGCGTCGAGCCGCGCATAGGCCTCGGCGCTGAGCTGCTCCAGGGTGGCCACGCCTCCCGCCATGGTGAG
Source organism: Candidatus Rokubacteria bacterium GWA2_70_23 (assembly GCA_001788395.1). GTDB lineage: Bacteria > Methylomirabilota > Methylomirabilia > Rokubacteriales > CSP1-6 > UBA12499. Next base: position 1,387 of record MGBT01000139.1, on the reverse strand, counting down.
CGGGTTGGCGTTGAAGGTGCCGCCGTGGTTGATCCGCCCGCGGCCCCCGCGCGGGTCGTAGAAGTTCATCACGTCCGCGCGCCCGCCGAAGGCGCCCACCGCGAGCCCACCGCCGATGATCTTGCCGAGGGTGGTGAGGTCGGGGCGGATTCCGAAACGCTCCTGGGCGCCGCCCGAGGCCACCCGGAAGGAGATCACCTCGTCGAAAATGAGGAGGATCCCGAGACGCGCCGTCACCTCCCTGAGCCCCTCGAGGAAGCCCTCGCGGGCTGGAATCATCCCCGCGTTGGCGAGCATGGGGTCGATGATGAGAGCGGCCAGATCCGCGGCGTGCTTCTCGAGAATGGCGGTGCAGGCGGCGAGATCGTTCCAGGGCAACACGAGCACGTGCTTGAGCACCGCGGGCGGCACGCCGGCCGACCACGCCACGGACTTCGGGCGCTTGCGTGAGCCGGCCTGGGCCGGGTCCGGCGAGATGCTCACGAGGACCCAGTCGTGGGTGCCATGATAGGCGCCCTCGAACTTGGCGATCTTCGACCGGCCCGTGAAGGCCCGCGCCACGCGGATCGCGTGCATGGTGGCCTCCGTACCCGAGTTGGCGAAGCGGATTGCCTCCATGGTGGGGATGCGTTGCGTCAGGATCTCGGCCAGCCTGATCTCGAGCTCGCTCGGCCCCGGGAAGGACATGCCGTGGGCGGCCGTCTCCTGGATCGCCGTGACCACGGCGGGATGGGCGTGGCCGAGGATCAGGCTCGTGTAATTCCCGTTGAAGTCGAGCCGCTCGACGCCGTCGGCGTCCCAGATCCGCGCCCCCGAGCCGCGGCTAATATAGAAGGGGTACGGGTCGAAGAAGGTCGTGGTGCGGCTGTTGCCGCCGGGCATCACGCGCAGCGCCTCCTCGAAGAGGGCGCGGGAGCGCGGGGTCTTGGCCTTGTAGTCGTCGATCTCGTGCTCGAGCATGGTGACCTCCTTCTCTCTCTCGCCCCCTTGCCCCTCAGGGGAGAGGGTCAGGGTGAGGGGCTACTCTATGGCGGTGTCGAGCTCCTGGCGACGCGAGCGCAGGATGGCGTGGGCCTCACCCACGGTGACGCGCCGGAAGCGCAGACGCTGCCCGGGCTTCACCTGTCCCACCCTGCCGATGTCGAAGGAGCAGACCGTGGCACTCTTGGTGTAGCCCCCCGTGGACTGACGATCCACCAGGAGCACGATGGGCTGCCCTTCGCCGATGACCTGGATGCCGCCCAGCGCCACGCCGTCGGAGACGATGTCGTGCCCGCGCGCGTGCTCGATGCGCGGGCCGCGGAAGCGGGCTCCCATGCGGTCCGACTGCGGCAGCATCTCGTACGGCCCCTCGAGAAAGGCCGCGATCCCCGCCGGGGTGAAGCGG
>MGBT01000138.1:5877-6312 GCA_001788395.1 Candidatus Rokubacteria bacterium GWA2_70_23 | reverse complement strand
GCTGGGACCAGGTCGTGAACCAGATGGCGAAGATGCGCTACATGTTCGGCGGCCAGATGCGGCTGCCGCTGGTCCTGCGCACCCACACCGGTGCCGGGCTCAACGCGGGCCCCCAGCACTCGGGGAGCCTGGAGGCGTGGGCGGTGCACGTCCCCGGGCTCAAGGTCGTGATGCCGAGCACGCCTGCCGACATGAAGGGGCTCCTCAAGGCGGCCATTCGCGACGACAACCCCGTCATCGTCGTCGAGAACAAGACGCTCTACGCCATGAAGGGCGAGGTGCCGGCGGGGGAGCACCTGGTGCCCATCGGCCGCGCCGAGGTGAAGCGGGAGGGGAAAGACGTCACCGTGGTCGCCCTCTCGCGCATGGTCCACGAGGCGCTCACGGCCGCCGAGCTCCTCGCACAGGAGGGCATCAGTGTGGAGGTGCTCGACC
>MGBT01000138.1:5530-5854 GCA_001788395.1 Candidatus Rokubacteria bacterium GWA2_70_23 | reverse complement strand
AGGGACGCCTTGCTCGCCTCGGTGGGGAAGACCGGCCGCCTGGTGATCGCCCACGAGGCGTGGGGGCCGTGCGGGCTCGGCGCCGAGGTGGCGGCCACCGTGGCCGAGCACGGCTTCCGCTTCCTCAAGGCGCCCGTGCGCCGGGTCACGCCGCCGTTCACGCCTGTGCCCTTCAGCCCGCCCATGGAGAAGTTCTGGCTGCCCGATGCGGGGAAGATCGTCGCGGCGGTGCGCGAGGTGTGCGCCTGATGCGCGTGAAGGTCAAGATCCCCAAGTTCGGCCTCACCATGACCGAGGCCACCATCGTCGAGTGGCGAAAGGCGG
>MGBT01000138.1:4476-5509 GCA_001788395.1 Candidatus Rokubacteria bacterium GWA2_70_23 | reverse complement strand
GGGAGCCACTCCTGGTCATCGAGACCGAGAAGGCGGAAGTGGAGGTCGAGGCCCCCGCCGGCGGGACGCTGGTCGAGATCGTCGGCGCGGCGCGGTCGGTGTATCCCATCGGCGAAGTGCTCGCGGTCATCGACATGCCAGGAGGCGCGTAGACAGACATGGCGACCACGATGGATCTGAAGGGAACGGTGGCGCTCGTGACGGGGGCGAGCCGCGGGCTGGGCCGGGCCATGGCGCTGGCGCTGGCGGAGGCCGGCTCGGATGTCGCGCTGGCGGCCCGCAGCCAGCCGGACCTCGAGCGGACAGCGGAGGACGCGCGGCGCCACGGGGTGAGGGCCGAGATCTTCAGGGCCGACATGCGCGAGCCCCGGGAGATCGAGGCGATGGTCGCCGCGGCCGAGTCGGCCTTCGGCAGGATCGACGTCCTCGTGAACAATGCCGGGATCTCGGGCGCGGAGAAGCGGTTCGTGGACTTGACGGCCGAGGACTGGGACCAGGTGCTTGCCGTGGATCTGCGCGCCCCCGCGCTCTGCGCCCGCGCGGTGGCGCGCGGGATGATCGAGCGCAAGCGCGGGCGCATCGTCAACATTGCCTCCATCGGCGGGCTCGGGGCCGTGGCGCGGCTGGGCCCGTACTGCGCCAGCAAGGCGGGGCTTATCCAGCTGACCAAGGTGATGGCGCTGGAGCTGGCCCGCCACAACGTGCAGGTCAATGCGCTCTGCCCCGGCTACTTCCTGACGCCCATGAACGAGACCTTCTTCGCCTCGGCCGCGGGCCAGGACGTGATCAAGCGCTCCATTCCCATGCGCCGGCTCGGCGACCCGGTGGAGCTCGGCCCGACCATCGTCTACCTCGCCTCCGAGGCCTCGCGCTTCATGACGGGGTCGGTGCTGGTGATCGACGGCGGCCAGCTCCTGACATGAGCGCCTTCAACCTGGCGGGCATCCTCGCCCATCACGCCGACCGCTTCCCCGAGCGCCCCTGCCTCGAGTGGGGGGACGAGACGATCAGCTACGCCGAGCTGGACCGGCGC
>MGBT01000138.1:116-4395 GCA_001788395.1 Candidatus Rokubacteria bacterium GWA2_70_23 | reverse complement strand
GAGTTCATCGAGGCGATGGTCGCGGTGGCGCGTCTCGGCGCCGTCGTCATGCCGATCAACTGGCGGCTCGCGGGGGCGGAGGTCGCCTACATCGCGAGCCACGCCGGCGCCGCCGCGCTGATCTCGGAGCCCGAGCTCCTGCCGCTGGCCGAGGCCGCGCGGACGCGGCTCGGCGGCGCGCGCTTCATCTCGGTGGGCGAGGCCCCCGCGGGGTGGACGCGCTTCGACGCCCTCCGCGAGGCCGGCCCCCCGCCCCCGCCGGCGGCCGTGGACGGGGACGACCTCCATCGGCTGATGTACACCTCGGGCACTACGGCGCGCCCCAAGGGCGTGATGATCACGCATGCGAACCTGTACTGGAAGAACATCGGCCACGTGGTGGAGTTCGGCCTCACGGGCGCCGACAAGGGGCTGGCCTGCGGGCCGCTCTACCACGTGGGGGCGCTGGACCTCACGAGCACCACGATCCTCTACGTCGGCGGCACCATCCTCATCCACAGGAAGTTCGAGGCCGACGCCGTGCTGGACGCCCTCGAGAGGCGCCGCATCTCCAATGTCTGGCTCGCCCCGTCCATGGTCAACGCCCTCCTGGCGCACCCGACGCTCGAGCGCCGCGACCTCTCGGGCGTCAGGCTCATCATCGACGGCGGCGAGAAGATGCCTTTGCCGCTCATCGAGCGGCTGGTGCGCGCCTTCCCCAGCGCCTGGTTCGCGGATGCCTATGGCCTCACCGAGACCGTGTCCGGCGACACCTTCCTCGACAAGAAGAAGACGGTGGAGCGACTCGGCTCGGTGGGCAAGCCCTGCATCCACCTGGAGGTCGAGATCTGGGACGAACAGGACAGGCCGGTGCCGGCCGAGGCGCTGGGCGAGATCGTGCTGCGCGGCCCCAAGGTCTTCAAGGGCTACTGGAAGGATCCCGACGCGACGGCGGCGGCCTTCAGGGGCGGCTGGTTCCACACGGGGGATATCGGGCGGCTGGATGCCGACGGCTTCCTCTACATCGCCGACAGGAAGAAGGACCTCATCATCAGTGGCGGGGAGAACATCGCCTCGCCCGAGGTGGAGCGCGTCCTCTACGAGCACCCGGCGGTGCTCGAGGCCTCCGTCGTGGGCCGGCCGGACCCGAAGTGGGGGGAGGTGCCGGTGGCCTTCGTCGTCTTCCGCGAGGGGCAGCAGGCCTCAGCCGAGGAGCTGATGGAGTTCTGCCGCGCCCGCCTGGCCCGCTTCAAGGTCCCGCGCGCCGTGCGCGTCATCGAGGCGCTACCGCGCAACCCCTCCGGCAAGGTGCTCAAGCGCGTCCTGCGAGAGCAGGCCGCCGCGCCCGGGGCCGCGGCATGACGGCCACCGTGAGGCTCGACCTCGACTGGGCGCCCTCCGCGGCGCTCCTCACCTTCGACAGGCCGGAGGCGCTGAACGCGGTGAACGCCGCGGTGCTCGACGACCTCGAGCGCGCGGTGGATACGCTGGCCGGGACCGACGCCGTGCGGGTGGTGGTGCTCACGGGAGCGGGGCGGGCCTTCGTGGGCGGCGGGGACATCGCCCACATGGGCGCGCTCACCCCCGACGAGGGCGAGCGCTTCGTCTATCGCGGCCAGGCGCTGCTCCGGCGCCTCGAGCGGCTGCACCAGGTGTCCATCTCCGCCGTCAATGGGTGGGCGCTGGGCGGCGGGCTCGAGATCGCGCTGGCCTGCGACCTGCGCCTCGCGGCCGAGACGGCGGAGCTGGGGGTGCCCGAGGTCTCCGTCGGGCTCATCCCCGGCTGGGGCGGCACCCAGCGGCTGGTGAGGCTCCTGGGCCGCGGCATCGCCAAGGACCTGGTCTTCACCGGCCGCCGCGTTCCCGCGGCCGAGGCGCTCGCCCTCGGTCTGGTCAACCGCGTCGTGCCGGCGGACGGGCTCCTCGAGGCCTGCCGCGCGATGGCGGCCGCCATTGTCCGCAACAGCCCCATCGCCGTGCGCCAGGCCAAGAAGGCCATCGACGAGGGCGCCGATCTCTCGCTGGACCAGGGGCTCGTCGTCGAGGCCGAGGCCTGGCTTGTCAACTTCTGCTCGGCCGACCGCGTGGAGGGGCTGCGCGCTTTCGTGGAGAAGCGGCGTCCCGCGTGGCGCGGCCGCCACGGGGCGGCGGGGTAGCCCGGGTTGCCATGGACTTCCAGTTCACGGAGGAGCACGACAGCCTTCGCGAGATGGTGCGGCGTTTCTCCGAGACGGAGATGCGGCCGCTCGTGGACGAGGCCGAGGAGACCGAGCGCTTCCCGCGCGGACTCTTCAAGCGCTGGGCCGATCTCGGGCTCCTGGGCGCGCGCTACCCCATCGCCGACGGCGGGGCGGGCAGCGACAAGATCTCCGACTGCATCATCCGCGAGGAGATGGCGCGCGTGTGCCAGAGCTTCGCCGCCGTCTGGTCCGCGCACACGCATCTCGGCATCTGGCCCATCTGGCGCGCCGGCACTGCGGCCCAGAAGCGGCGCTTCCTGGCCCCCGCCCTCCGTGGCGAGAGGATCTCGGGCTTCGCGCTCTCCGAGCCCGACGGCGGCTCCAATATCCGCGCCCTCAGGACGCAGGCGCGGAAGGTGGCCGGCGGCTACGCCATCAGCGGGAGCAAGACCTTCATCACCAATGCCCCCATCGCCGACTTCCTCCTGCTGGCCGCGCGGACCCGCCCCGAGCTCACCGCGGAGTCCATCAGTCTCTTCATCCTCGAGCTGCCGTGCCGGGGCGTCGCCATCTCGCCCCTCAAGAAAGAGGGGATCCGAGGCTCCGAGACCGGCCTCATCGCGCTGGAGGACGCCTTCGTCCCCGACGACTGCCTGCTTGCCGAGCGCGAGGGCAATTACCCCGTGGTGCTGGAAAGCCTGGTGGAGAACCGCGTGGGCGTCTCCGCCAATTGCCTGGGGATGGCCCGCGCGGCGCTCGAGGCCGCGGACCGCTACGCTCACGAGCGCATCGCCCACGGCCGCCCCATCGGCCAGCACCAGGCGGTGGCGCACCGCCTCGCCGACATGGCCGCCGAGATCGAGGCGGTGCGCTGGCTCGTTTACTACGGCGCCTGGCGCGTGGACAGGGGCGACCTCGACCCCGCCACGGCGTCGAAGGTGAAGCTCATCGCCAGCGAGACCGCGGTGAAGGCCACCCGCGACGCCATGCAGATCCTGGGCGGCAACGGGCTCATGCGCGAGTACCCGGTGGCGCGCTTCCATCGCGATGCCCTCGTCTACGTGATCGGCGAGGGGACCAGCGAGATCCAGCGCAACATCATCGCCCGCGCCATGGGCCACCTGGGCGGCAGCCGCTGATGGCCGGCCTGCCGCTGTCCCGGCGCGCACGGCTCACGGGCGCCGGCGACACGCCCTTCGGCGAGATCAGGGGATCGAGCGTGCTGGGGCTCCACTCCCGGGCCGCCCGCGCCGCGCTCGCGGATGCCGGGCTCGCCAAGGGCGACGTGGACGGCGTGCTCTGCGCCTACTCGCTGGTGGAGCCCCACCTCATGCTCTCCTCCGTCGTGGCCGAGTACCTCGGCATCCGCCCGGCCTACTCGCTCGGCATGATGCTGGGCGGCGCCACCGGCTGCGCCATGGTGATGCAGGCGGCGATGCTCGTGGAGTCCGGCCGCTGCCGCCACGTGCTGGTCGTGGCCGGCGACAACCGGCTCACGGGCATGTCGAGAGACATCACCGTCGCGGCGCTGGCCCGCGTGGGGCATCCGCAGTTCGAGGTGCCCTATGGCCCGAACATCCCCGCCTACTACGGCCTCGTGGCGAGCCGCTACCTGCACGAGTACGGCGCCACGCCGGAGCAGCTCGCCTGCATCTCCGTGACGATGCGGCAGCACGCCGCCCTCCACCCGGGGGCGCATATGCGCGCCCCCATCACCGTGGCCGACGTGCTCGCCTCGCGGATGATCGCCCGACCCCTCCACCTGCTCGACTGCTGCCTCGTTTCTGACGGCGCGGCGGCGGTAGTGGTGAGCGCGGCTGACGCATCGGCCGGAACACGCGACTCGCGCGTCGCCCTGCTCGGCGCGGGGCAGGGGCATACCCACGAGCATGTGAGCCAGGCGCCGAGCCTCACCGACTTCGGCTGCCGCCAGGCCGCATCCCGCGCCCTGGGAGAGGCGGGCGTCACGCCGGCCGACATGGACGTGACGGAGATCTACGACTCCTTCACGATCACGCTGCTCATCGAGCTCGAGTCGATGGGCTTCTTCGCCAAGGGCGAGGCCGGGCCCGCCATCGCCGGGGGCGCGCTGGCGCTGGGCGGGGCGCTGCCGACCAACA
>MGBT01000138.1:0-109 GCA_001788395.1 Candidatus Rokubacteria bacterium GWA2_70_23 | reverse complement strand
GGGGCTCCTCTCCTTCGGCCACTCGGGCGCGGCCGGCGGGCTCACCCACGTGGTGGAGGCCGTGCGCCAGCTCCGCGGTGAGGGCGATGCGCGCCAGGTTCCCGACGCG
>MGBT01000137.1:57769-58114 GCA_001788395.1 Candidatus Rokubacteria bacterium GWA2_70_23 | reverse complement strand
TCGACAGTGACTTCGGCCACCTGGCCAGTGGTGCTGACTGGCCCAAGTGGGCGCCGGCGCTGGCAGGGTTCCTCGCGAATCTCGCCGCGTGACGCCTGCGGGTCATCGCCACCGTGCAGGACCCGGCCGTCGTCCGCACGCTCCCCGCCCACCTGGCCCGCTCGGGCACCCCCAAACCGCCCCGCCCGTCCCCGCCGCCCTCGCGTAGCCCCCTCCCGCGCTGTTCGGACGGGCTGTCGCCGCCCCTCCGCCGGGCCCGCACGGGGCCCTCACGGTCGGTCCTTGACTGGGCGTCCCGGCCGAGCAGGATCCGTGGCAGCCAGAGGGCGATCGAGCGCCGGAGGC
>MGBT01000137.1:55728-57754 GCA_001788395.1 Candidatus Rokubacteria bacterium GWA2_70_23 | reverse complement strand
GAAGGAGAACGAGTGGCGCGCGGCCAAGACTGCTGCCTACGAGGACGGGGCGCCCTTGATCTCGCCGTCGTGCTCGCCGAGCGCGGGGGGCGCGCGGCGGATCGCCGGGCGCTTTCCATCGAACGAGATCGGCAGCCCCATCAGCTCGAGGTCCATGCCGGGAACCGGCTGGACCATGCCGGTGGCGACGGTCTGCGCATGGGCCAGCACCTCGGGCATGGTGTGGATGGGGGCGCAGGGGATGCCGGCCTGCTCGAGGCGATCGAGCCACTCGCCCTTGGTGCGCGTGAGCATGATCGCCTCGATCTCGGGGAGCAGCACGTCCTTGTGGGCGAAGCGCCCGGCATTGGTCTGGAAGCGCGGGTCGCCGGCCCACTCCGGGTGCCCCAGTTCCTGCGCCAGCTTGGCGAAGAGCCGGTCGTTGCCGGCGGCCACGATGAGCGGGCCGTTCCGGGTCTCGAAGCCCTGGAAGGGCACGACCCGGTTGCTGCCCGTGCGGTGGCGCTGCGGGACCTCGCCCGAGACGCGGTAGGCGGCGAAGTGCCCCGTGAGCCACGCGAGCCCCGTCTCGAGGAGCGAGGTGTCCACGACGCAGCCGCGCCCGGTGTGCTGGCGCTGCAGCAGGGCGGCCAGCGTGCCGATGGTCGCCCACATCCCGGTGCCGAAGTCGAGGATGGAGGTGCCGATGCGTGTCGGGGGGCCGCCCTCGTCACCGTTCATCATCATCAGGCCCGAGAAGGCCTGGACCATGGGCTCGTAGCCGGGGTGCAGGCGCATGGGTCCGGTGAGGCCGAAGGCCCGGAGCGAGCAGTAGATCAGCCGCGGGTTGCGCGCCATGAGCGCGTCTGCCCCGAGCCCCAGCTCCTCCACCACGCCGGGGCGGAGGTTCTGGATGAGGACATCCGCTCGCGCGATGTAGTTCGCGAGCCAGGCGACATCCTGCGGGTCCTTCAGGTCCACGGTGATCCCGCGCTTGTTGGTGTTCATGGCGAGGTAGGCGGGGGAGATGCCGTGCCAGAACGGCGGGCCCCAGCCGCGTGCGTCGTCGCCGCCCTCGGGCCGCTCGACCTTCACCACATCCGCGCCCAGGTGGGCGAGGATCTCGGCGGCGAAGGGGCCGGCCAGGTTCTGCGCGATCTCGACGACGTTGAGGCCCTCGAGGGGCAGGGGCATCAGAACCCCTCGGCGGCGGGGGTGAAGCGATGCTCGCCGGCCTCGCGCACGATGAAGCCGGGCCGCGGGAAGTGGGCGGCGAGCACCAGCACGCCCGAGTCGGCGTGCTGCTCCACGAAGGCCCGGCGTGTCTCGGCCGCCCGCTGCGGCTCGTAGCAGAACTTGCTGCTCCACTGGGGCTCGGCGACCTGCACCGTGCGATGCATGACGTCGCCGGAGAAGACGGCGCGGCCCGCGGTCGTGGTGAGGCGCACCGAGACATGCCCCGGCGTGTGGCCGGGCGAGGGCTCGAAGGCGAGCCACGGGTCCACGGCATGCGTGCTGTCCACGAGAAGGGCCTGCCCTGCCTCCACGATGGGCAGGACGCTGTCGGCGATGCAGCCGGAGGCCTCCCGCCCGCTCTCGCTCTCCCACTTCCAGAACTCCCACTCCGGCCCCACGAACACGTAACTCGCCCGGGGAAAGGTTGGCACCCAGCGGCCGCCGACGAGGCGCGTGTTCCACCCGACGTGGTCCACGTGCAGATGCGTGCAGAGGACGACGTCCACCTGCTCGGGCGTGACGCCGGCGGCCCTGAGGTCGTCGAGGTAGGTGCCCTGGCGCAGGTGCCAGGCCGGTGAGGCGGCACGAGCCTTGTCGTTGCCCACGCCGGTGTCGATGAGCACCGTGTGGCGCGGCGTGCGGACGAGGTAGGTCTGGATGCGCGAGCCGAGGTCGTTCACCGTCTCGTCGAAGAAGTGCGGCCTGAGCCAGCGGTCGTGACGGGCGATGGCCTCGGGCGTCGAGTCGGGCAGCATGTCGAGCGTCCGGTTGAACGAGCGCCCGATCTCCACGACGCGGGCGATGGTGACCT
>MGBT01000137.1:23160-55709 GCA_001788395.1 Candidatus Rokubacteria bacterium GWA2_70_23 | reverse complement strand
CATGCGTGGCCTCCGCGCCGGGGCTACCGGCTGGTGATGTAGGGCCAGAGCGCGTCTGCGCCCCGGGATGCGGCCTCCCGGCCGAGCCGCTCGGCCCAGTAGCTCTCGCCGCCGCACTCGGCGCGCCAGGACCAGAGCCGGCGCGTGACGAAGTGCAAGCTGTGCTCGTAGGTGAAGCCGATGGCGCCGTGGACTTGGTGGGCGATCCCGGCGCCGATGCCCGCCGCCTCGCCGGTCCGTGACTTGGCCACGGCGATCTCGAAGGTCGCCTCGGCCGGCCCGGACCTGTCCGCCGCGCTGAATGCGCTCGCCGCCGCGCTGGCCGCCGCGGCCGTCTGCTCGCCCAGGATCGCGCACTGCCACTGGATGGCCTGGAAGGAGCCGATGGGCTTGCCGAACTGCTTGCGCTCCCCGGCGTACTGGACTGTCTGCGCCAGGAGGGACTCCAGGCCGCCCGCCATCTGGGCCGAGCGCGCGAGGGCGCCACAGAGCCAGACGATGTCGCCGGGGATGAGCGGGGGGGCCGGCGCGGCGGTGAGCACGGGTGTGTTGTCGAAGACGAGGGTGTCCCGCGGCTCCAGCGCGAGGTTGTGGTCCGGCGTCACCTGCGCGTGCCCCGCTGCCACGAGCGCCACCATCGCCCGCGCGCCGCTGGCCGGCCCATCGGGCGAGGTGACCACCACGAGGTGGCCGGCGCTGCCGCCCCATGGCAACCGCCGCGCCGTGCCGCTGAGCCGCCAGCCGCCGCTCCCGCGCTCCAGGCGCAGGACGTCCCCGCGGTGCACCGGCGCGACGGTCAGGGGCCCGAGCGGCACCTCGAGGCCCGACTCGGACAGGAGCCAGCTCGCAATGATGGTCTCGGCGAGGGGGACGGGCGGGCCGAAGCGTCCGGCCGCGGCGAGCAGCACATGGGCATCGCCCCAGGTGCCGCCGGCGCCGCCCTGCTTCTCGGTGACGAGCGGCAGCGTGAGCCCGCTCTCCTCGAGCGCCTGCCAGAGGGCGGCCGGCCACTGGCCCTGCTCGGCGGTCTCGAGCACGTCCTTGGTGACGCGGTCGGTGAAGAGCCGCGTGACGGTGTCGGCGAGGATCGAGCGCAGCTCGCTCATGATGCCATCACCTCAGCCCGAGCCCGCGGGCGATGATGCCGCGCAGGATCTCGCGCGTGCCGCCGCGGAGCGAGAAGGAGGGCGCGTGCTGCACGAGATACCCGAGCACCTGCTGGAGATCGCTTCCCCGCGCGGTGGGCTCGCATCCCAGGAGCCCGTGGACGATCTCGGGGATCTCCTGCTCGAAGTTGGTGCCGAGATCCTTCACGAGCGCCGCCTCGAGGTTGGGGTTTTCCCCTCGCTGGAGCATGCCCGCCACCGAGAGCGACATCTGCCGCAGCGTGGCGAGGTGGGCCACGAGCCTGCCGATCGCGACTGCCATCCGCTCGCCCGGGTCCGCCGGGGCCGCGCGGATCAGCTCCACGAGGAGCGCGAGGCAGGAGAGGTACCGCTCGGGCCCGCTGCGCTCGAAGGCGAGCTCGGCCCCCACCTGCTTCCAGCCGGCGCCCTCCTCGCCCACGCGCATGTCCTCGGGCACGAAGGCGTCCTGGAAGACCACCTCGTTGAAGTGGTGCGCGCCCGACAGCTCGATGATGGGCCGGATGGTGATGCCCGGCGATTTCGGATCCACGAGGAACTGCGACAGCCCCTCGTGCTTCTTCTCGGGCACCACGCGGGTCCGGAACAGAGCGATCATGTAGTCGGCCCGGTGGACGTTGCTCGTCCAGACCTTGGTGCCGTTGACGCGGTAGCCGCCGTCCACGCGCTCGGCGCGGGTTCGGATCGAGGCGAGGTCGGAGCCCGAGTCGGGCTCGCTCATGCCGATGGCCAAGGCCAGCTCGCCCCGGGCGATGGCAGGGAGGAAGCGCTCCCGCTGGGCCTCCGTCCCGAAGCGCAGGAGCAGCGGGCCGCTCTGCCTGTCGGCGATCCAGTGGGCACCCACGGGCGCCCCGGCCGCCAGCATCTCCTCCAGCACCACGTAGCGCTCGAGCGCGCTCCGCTCGTGGCCGCCATAGCGTCTGGGCCACGTCATGCCGATCCAGCCGCGCGCGGCCACCGTGCGGGTGAACTCGCGGTCGAAGCCGCCCCACGAGCGCGCCCGCTTCACCGGAGGCATGTCCCCGAGCGTCTCGCGGAGGAACTCACGGACCTCGCCGCGCAGGGCTTCGGCCTCGGGCGGCAGGGTGCAGAGGTCGAAGCGGAAGGTCCCCACGGCGCCCATCACCGGAAGAGCGAGCGAGCGATGACCATGCGGTGTACCTCCGACGGGCCCTCGCCGATCCGGCGGACCCGGGCCTCGCGGTACCAGCGCTCCAGCGGGAATTCCTTGGACACCCCGTAGCCGCCGTGGATCTGCACCGCCGCGTCCACGACCCGCGCCAGGACCTCGCTCGAGTAGAGCTTGGCGATGGAGGCCTCCACGCGCGCGTCCTCGCCGCGGTCGGCCTTCCACGCCCCCTCCCAGATGAGCCAGCGCGCCGCGCGCAGCTCCACCTCGGCGTCCGCCAGCATCCACTGGATGGCCTGGCGCTGGCTGAGCGGCACGCCGAAGGTCGCGCGCTGCTTGGCATGGGCGATGGCCATGCGGTGCGCGGCCACGGCCACGCCGAGATTGCACGCGGAGTAGGGGAAGCGCAGCCGTGTGAGCAGGTCGAGGCAGAGATCGAGGCCCCGCCCTTCCGCGCCGAGGAGATTCTCCGCAGGAACCCGGCAGTCCTCCAGCGCCACCTCGCAGGGGACGGACACCGTGCGGATCGTGCGGATGCGCCGTGCGGTGAAGCCCGGGGTGCCCTTGTCGATGATGAAGCAGGAGATCCCGGCGCGGCCCTTGGCGGCGTCGGTGCGGACGAAGACCACGCCCCACTCGGCCTCGTCGGCATGGGAGATGAAGGTCTTGGTCCCGTTGAGCACCCAGTGGTCCCCACGCTTGACACCGCGGGCCTGGATGGCGCCAGCCGGGTCCGAGCCGCCGCTGGGCTCCGTGATGGCGAAGAAGGTGTGGTGGCCCTCGCGCAGCGCGGGCACGGCGTACTTCTCGATCTGCGCGCGAGCGCCGCCCCAGATGACCGGCGGCACGTTGCGACCGAAGACGCCGCAGCCCGGGTTGTAGAGCCCCATCCGGTGCTGTGACATCTCTTCCAGGAGCACCGACATGCTGAAGGTGTCGAGCCCGCCGCCGCCCCACTCGGCCGGCGCCCCCAGGCACCAGAGCCCGGCGGCCTTGGTCTTGGCCGAGAGCCGCCGGTAGTCCTCCTCGGGAATCTCGGCCGCATCCGGGTCGATGCGCTGCTCGACGGGGAGGATCTCCTCGCGGATCAAGCGGCGCACCTGATCGCGGAGCTGCGCCAGCTCCGACGGCAGCGCGTAACCGGGGAAGGAGGTCATGGCCAGACGCGGCGGGAGAGCGCTACCCGGGGAGGAGAGCGAGCAGCGGCTCGAGGTTCTTCGGATCGGGCCTGAGCCGGCCGACACCATGGCTCAGCACCGTGCGGACGACGGCGTCGTTCATCGGCGTCGCGACACCGACCGTCCGCCCCTGCACTGACACGTAGCCGTTCAGGTACTCGATCTCGGTCCGGCGGCCCTTCATCACGTCCTGCAGCATGGACGGCCGCCCGCCCGACAGGAACTTGACGCTGGCCTGCATCTCCGTCTGCACCTCGGCGAGGCCGCGGCCCTGGGCGGCGTCCACGAAGCGCTGGGCCGCGATCCCGTAGATGGGCTCGACCTCCTGGCCGCACGCGCGCCCCACCAGGATCACCTCGGCGGCGAGGTGGATGGCGATGCGCTGGGGGACGGGCTCGGAGCGGACCTCGGCCGAGCCGAAGCCGCTCAGGCCGGCGAGCGGGTTGGCCATGCAGTTGACGGCCAGCTTCGACCAGCGCTCGCCCCAGAGATTCGTGGTGACCGTGGCGCCGGCCACGTGCTCCATGATCCGCGCCAGCGCGCGCGCCCGCTCCGAGTCCGAGCCATCGTGCTCGCCGATCTTGAAGCCCACGGTGCCCCGGTCCGTGCGCATGGCGTGGCCCGCCTCGTACATGCCGCAGCCGATGGTGATGACGCAGCCGAGACAGCGCTCCCGGCCGGCGACCGCCGCCACGCGCTTGTCGTTGATGCCGTTCTGGAAGTCCACGACGATGCCGTCGGGCTGCTTGAGATAGGCCAGGCCGAGGGAGGTCGCCCACTCCGTGTCGTAGGACTTCACCGCGATGAAGACGGTGTCGAAGGGCTCGCCGATCGACTGCGCCTCGTGCACGTGCAGCGCCTTCACCGGAATCACGTGGTCACCGCAGGAGCCGCTCAACCGAAGGCCCCGCTGCTTCATGGCCTCCACGTGCTCGGGCCACTGATCGATGAGCGTCACATCGTACCCCGCCCTGGTCAGGAGGCCTCCTACGACGCTCCCGACGGCCCCCGCGCCGATGATCCCGATCCTCATGTTCGCTCGTCCCCCATGCTCGCGTGGATGGCCGGGGCTCCGCCGGCCCCGACACGGCCGCGATCATATCACGTCGCCGCGGGCCCACCCGGTCGCGTGGCGAGGCATGCGGCGCGGCGCCGGCTCCTCGGAGTTTCGCCTTGCGCTCTGGCGGACTGGCCGGGATACTGGCAGGAAATCGTGGCAGGAGACGTGTCATGAAACAGGCTGCACTTCGGAACTTTCATCTCCCGCTCCCGGAGGACCTGTACCGGACGCTTCGGGACGAAGCGGTGGCGGCGAAGCGGCCCGCCACCACGCTCGCGCGCCAGGCGATCGAGTCCTGGCTCCGCGAGCGGAAGAAGGCGGCGGTCCGCGAGGCCATCGCCGCGTACGCGGCCGAGTCCGCTGGAAGCTCCGCGGACCTCGACCCCGCGCTCGAGGCCGCCTCGCTGGAGCTGTGGCGACCCCGAAGGCGGAGGACGCGGTGAAGCGGGGAGACGTCTTCTGGGCGGAGCTGTCCCCCCGCTCGGGCTCCGAGCAGAGAGGGCGAAGGCCCGTGATCGTGGTCTCGCATGACGGCTTCAACGAGACGGCGGGCTGGCGCTCCGTCATCGTGGTGCCCGTCTCGACGTCCGATGCAGAGGCCCGCCGCGGGCCGAGCGCGGTGGCTCTTCCCGAAGCTGCCGGGGGCTTGCGGAAGCCGGGGGTCGCCTTGTGCCACCAGGTGACCACCCTCGATCGCGGTACGCTCGCGGAGCAGACGGGCGCGCTCGCTCCGGATCTCATGGCACGAGTGGATGATGGGCTGAGAGCGGCTCTCGACCTGGAGTGAGAGCCGCCGCCAGCATCTGGCGTCGCAGTCGAGGGCCGCCCGCGGGACGGGGGCGGCGGAGGAGATGAATGCGCGAGAAGCGATGGTCCTTGTCGGTGCCGATGGACGGATTCACGCTGGCGGAGCTTGCCGAGATCGCGCGGGAGGCGGAGCGGCTCGGGTACACGGACGCGTGGTCCTACGAGGTGGACGGGTGCGACGGCTTCTCGCCCCTGGCCGTCATCGGCCAGGCGACCGGGATGCGCGTCGGCACGGCCATCGCCAATGTCTACACGCGGGGCCCGGCGACGCTGGCGCTCACCGCCACCGGACTGGCGGAGATCGCTCCGGGGCGCTTCTGTCTCGGCATCGGCACCGGCTCGCAGCTCATTGTCGAGGGCTGGAACGGCGTGCGCTTCGACCGGCCGGTGACCCGCGTGCGCGAGATGGTGCAGTTCCTCCGCCGGGCCCTGGCCGGCGAGCGCGTGGTGTTCAGCGGAGAGACCTTCTCGGTTGACGGCTTCCGGGTGACGCGCCCGCCGGCTTCCCCGGTGCCCATCCACGTGGCGGCACTCCGTCCCGGGATGCTGCGGCTGGCGGGCGAGGTGGCCGACGGCGCCATCCTCAACTGGCTCGCGCCGGAGGACGTGCCGAAGTGCGTGGCCGCGGTGCGCGAGGCGGCTCGGGCGGCCGGCCGCGACCCGGCGTCCATCGAGATCTCGGCCCGGCTCTTCGTCAACCTGGACGCCCCCGGGCCCGAGAGCGACCTGGCGGTGAGGCGTCACATGGCGGCCTATCTCAACGTGCCCGTCTACAAGGCCTTCCACGAGTGGCTGGGACGCGGCCCCGAGCTTGGGCCCATGTGGCAGGCCTGGGCCGCGGGTGACCGCAAGGCGGCCGTGGCGGCGATCCCGCAGAAGGTGATGAGCGACCTGATCCCGCGCGGCAGCGTGGAGGAGATCCGCGCCCGCGTCCTCCGATACTTCGAGGCCGGGCTCGACACGGCCTTCCTGTCGCTGTCCACCAGCGAGCCGGATCCCTCGCGGAAGCGGGCCATCCTGAGGTCGGCCGTGCGCGCGCTGGCTCCGGGCGCTCGCTGATCGGGACGAGGGGGCCTCGGCGCCCCGCCGGGCCGCGGCTGGTTACGCCTGCGGGCGCCCGAGCCGCACGAGGTACTTCTGCTCACCCTCCATGCAGAGTTCCCGCCGCTGGTTGTGTACGTCAGTCACGTCCGTGAGCCCCTCGCCTCGAGCACCGCCTGGGCGACCGAGGATCCCTTGATGCGGGCGGGTCGTCTGGCGCCCTTCGGCTTGCCGTCTCCCCAGCGGGCCTCGCCCTTGCGGAGCATGGTCTGGATGCGCCGGTCCTCGCGAGCGGTCGCGGGGGGCAGCATGATGGCCACGGGCTTGCCCCGCTCGGTCACCACCAGGCGCTCCCCGGCCCGTCCTCTCCTGACGTACTGACTGAGCCGGTTCTTCAGCTCCGTGATCCCGATGGCAGCCATCGCGCCCCCCCCTGTGTGGCCACATTGTTGAGTGCTGTGGTGACACTGTCAAGGCCGGCAGGGTTGAGCCGAGGTGTTGTGCGCCGCGCCGCTCGCCGCGAGGGCGCACGACCGGGGGAAGCGGATCGACTCGGCGGTCGTGGCTACGCGCTGCGCTCCGAGCCGACGATGCTGACGAAGGACACGCACTCGCCGGGGGCGCCGCCGAGGTTGTGGGTCATCGCGAGCTTGCGGCCGCGGGCGAGGCTGGCGATCAGGCGCGGGCCGGCCTCGCCGCGGAGCTGGAGCCAGGCCTCGAAGAGCATGCGCAGGCCGGAGGCGCCGATGGGATGGCCGAAGGACTTGAGCCCGCCTCGTAAGCTCGCCGCGCCCGTCGCCCGATCGAACGTGAAGATCCACTGTTCGCCGTACCGGTTCGCGAAGTGCCCGATGGAGAGATCGGCGGACTCGTTGCTGAACGCCGGTGGGGTCCCGCAGGCCGCGGTGTGCTGATTGTAGATCGTCAGACTGGGTACCGACACGGGGCCCTCACCTCCCCGGCCGCCGTCGCCTTCACGCGGCATCGCGTCGGCAACCCTCCCTTGAAGGGAGCGTTCGCTGCAACATCCGACACGCAAGAAGGAGCGGTCCAGACCGCGCTCGTCGTCACGCGGTCGCCATCGCCGCGACCATCCTCCCGCGGTCCCGCGACGAAGCGCCGTCCCCGTCACGCCCGTGGCGACGTTCGTCACGTCCGGCGGCCGGGACCTGGCGTCTCCATCTGTGGGCATTGGCGCACCGCTGCGCGCGCGGTACCCAGGGGAGTGGCGTGTGTGCAGTCCGTGTATCGACCGCGTGACGCCGAGCACACCGTGCTCCATCAGGTCGTCGCCGAGCACCTCGAGGCCTTCCTGCGCGCGGCGGTGGAGGCCGGCGAGGGGGCCGGCCTGCCGTACTTCGTCGAGCGGGAGTTCCGGGAGTTCTTGACGTGTGCCGCGTTCGAGCACGGCGTTGCGCGCTGTCGCTGCGAGGGCTGCGCCCATGAGCACCTGGTGCCGTTCTCCTGCAAAGATCCATGGGCCCTTGGGCCCATGGAGGTGGATGAAAATGGACGGTGAACTCCGCGCGATGCTGGGCTATGGAGAGCACCGGGGTGTACTGGAAACCCATTTCCCGCGTGCTGCAGGTGCAGAGTCCGGCGCGCACGGTCTGGTTGATCAATCCGCAGCACGCCAAGACCGTCCCGGGGCGGAAGACGGACGTCTCTGACAGTCACTGGGTCGCCACACTCTTGATGCACGGCCTGCTCGCGCCGAGCTTCTTCCCGGAGGCGTGGTGCCTGGAACTGCGCACGCTCACGCGGCTGCGCAAGAAGCTGGTCGGGGATCACTCCAGCCTGACGAATCGGATCCTCAAGGAGTTGGAGGAGAACGGCGTCAAGCTGGCCGGACTCGTCACGGACGTCATGGGCAAGAGCGGCCGGGCCATGATTGACGCTC
Source organism: Candidatus Rokubacteria bacterium GWA2_70_23 (assembly GCA_001788395.1). Classification (GTDB taxonomy): domain Bacteria; phylum Methylomirabilota; class Methylomirabilia; order Rokubacteriales; family CSP1-6; genus UBA12499. The sequence goes on along the minus strand of MGBT01000137.1, from coordinate 47,449 downwards.
TCCTCGCGGGGACCCAGACGGTGGAGCAGATGGCCGACCTCGCGCGGGGCCGGATGAAGACCAAGCGGGGCCAGCTGGTGCGGGCGCTGGAGGCCGAGCTGAGCGAGACGAGCACGTTCCAGCTGCGCGTGCTGCTCAAGCTCGCCGACGAGGTGCACGCGGGGCTCGCAACGCTTGACCAGCGCATCGGGGCACTGATGGAACCGGTGCACCCCGAGGCCGAACGGCTCCGGGTGGTGCCCGGGCTCAAAGACGTCGTCGTGCCGGCCGTGCTCGCCGAGATCGGCACTGACATGAGCACGTTCCCCTCGTCCGACCACATCGTGTCCTGGGCGGGATTGAGCCCGGGCAGCCGCGAAAGCGCCGGCAAGCAGAGGCCGGTGGGGACGCGGCGGGGCAGCTACTGGCTCCGGGTCTTCTTGGTCAAGGCGGCGTGGGCCGCAGCATGACGCGAACGATGCAGCGCCGAAAGTCATTACCCCGTCGGGCATTGCTGGCAGAGACGGGTCTCGTGGATGGCGACTCGCTCGTAGCACGAGGAAGCCTGGTATCGCGGCGCCCGCACAACGGGACGGGGCCGCGGACCCACCGGCGTAGGGTCGACGGCACGTATAGACAGCGCGACAGGGAAAGTAGGGAAGGTCTCGCGGGTCACCGAGGCGCTCCCGCACAGCGAAGGCGCTGGGTATAAGCGGCCAAGCCGCGAAATCCCAGCGTGCCGGCGAGACCGGCGGATGGGGTCGGAGTACGCGATGATGGACCGAGACAACAGAACTCGGACTGGAGCCAAGGACCCCCTGGGGTAGAGGGGCACGGGCCTCTCGCACCGCGGCACGTGGAGGCGCGGGTTGATCTGGACACAGCGCCAGGTCGCACGCCCGTCGCGGAAGCGTGCGAAGGGTCGAGGCAAACTGGCCGACGGAACGGGCATGCCGGGAGCAGGCTTACCCGTGATGTCGGACGGGCAGGCGCGACCTGACAGGCTGGCCTTGAAGCCGTACTGGGGAAAACTCGACGTACGGCTTTTTAGGGAGGGCGATGGAAACGTCGGCATCATTCGAAGCCCGGTCCGCGCCATCGCCCTACCCGACCGCACGCTCCCAAAACGCGACTCCTCGAGCGGCCGGCGGGCGAGCCGTTTGAGAAACCCTTTGCCCGGGTAACCCATCGCGATCGTCGCCGCCGTCGCAGCGCCGTCCGGGATCGCGAGCAGCTCTTTGACCTGCGGCTCGACGGCGCAGGCCGGTAGGCGGGATCACCCAGCGGACATTTCAGTAACTCCCAGACCTTGCGCCGCCCCGCTGCCCGGGCCGCCCCAGCCCCGACTCGCGCGGACCGTGAGACCGCTCATCCCCGGCGCAGCCGAGCTTCGACGAACTCTGACATCGTCTGTCTCGCCCGTTTGGCGTCGCGGCGGACGGCCTCCACCAACTTCGGGGGCAGGCGAAGTGTGACCGGCTTGTTGCCGGTCGACGGCCGACCGGCCCCAGCGCGCGGACCACCGTGGCCAGGCAGGATCTCCCGGCTCACGCGGCGGCCGATCTTGATGGGTTCATCGGTGTAGACGGTTCGCTTGCTCATAGAACACCTTGCCCTTTCTCCAGAATCCGGCGCCGATGATGCGGACGCGTTCGACTCGGACGGTGAAGCGAACCGTCAGCACGCCGCCCCGCACCCTCCCGAAGGCGAAATGGCACAGCGGAGCTGATCATCGGCCGCCGTCCGCTCGCCGGCTTCGGCAACTCCGACGTCTCCATCGGGCCGGCCGGGGAGCCGCCGTCAGTTCGTCCGCGGTTCGAAAGGGGTGGGGCGACGCCGATGACTCCAGGAGATCCCTCAGAGCTTCTGGCCCTTCGCCGTCTGTGCGCGAAGCAAGAAAGTCTTCGGATATTTTCCTTCGCCACAGACCTTGAACGAACCGAGGTCCTTCTGTGCCATCGGCTCCTGATCCCTGGGCCCTGGGGGGGCTCCAGGAGGGCCGTGTCCGCACGCGGCGCCACGTCCGAGTGCGGATCTTGAACGAAACCGCTTCGCGGTGGAGGCAGATGAAGCGAGCCACTTGGTAGTAAAGGACCCCGTCTCAGGCCCGTAGCTGTACGCCACGCTTCGTCCGCCGTCCCGTCTGTTCCTTCTCCGACTACCCGCCGTACACTCCCTGACGTCTCGTGGTTCGTGCTGAACGCCGTCATTCCCAGGAGGAGGACGTCAAGGACTGGGCGGTCAAGCAGATCCCGTATCAACGGACGGACCGCAGGCTGCCCGAGATCATGAGCCCCCAGGAGGTGGCTGCCCTGTTCCGGGCCACCCCCAACATCAAGCCCCGCGCCCTGCTCATGACCCTGGACGCCGACGGCCTTCGCGTCTCGGAAGTCCCCCACCTGCGCGTCACCGACATCGACAGCCAGCGCATGGTGATCCGCATCGAGCAGGGCAGGGGGCGCAAGGACCGCTCCGTCATGCTCTCCCCCCACCTGCGCCTCGTCCTGCCGGAGTACTGGCGAGCTCGGCGCCCCCAGACTCGGCTCTTCCCGAGCCCCCACGGGGGCCCCCTCACGCGCGAGAGCGTCACCCGCGTCTTCCACCGCGCCCGCCGGCGCGCCAAGATCACCAAGCACGTCTCCCCCGACTCGCTGCGTCACGCCTGCGCCACCCACATGCTGGAGAGCGGGACGAATCTCCGCATGATCCAGACGCTGCTCGGTGAGAGGTCTTGTCAAGAGGGGTGTAAACGAGCTCAGGCGGCGGCCTCCTCGTTGCCCCGCTGCTCCCGCACCCCGTCGACGTACACGACCCCCTCGGCAACCTCCGGCAGCAGCTCGGGGCTGTCAAGTCGACGGACCCGCTGCTCGGCGCCGAGCAGCGTCTTCCAGATGAGCGCCGTGGCGTGCTCCACTGTCTTGAACCGCTTGGCCGCCGTCGTCCGCAGCCGCACCGCGGCGAACGGCGACTCCACCACGTTCGTCGTCCGCAGGGGCTTCCAGTGCTCCTTCGGGAAGGCGTACAAGGTCACGAGCCGCTCCCAGTCCTCCTCGAGCCGCCGGCCCGCCGCGGGCACCCCCTTCTGCGTCGCCCACACCTGGAAGTCGTGCGTGAGGCGCTCGGCCTCGGCCCGCGTCTCCGCGGAGGGGATCGTCGTGAGCAGGGCGCGGGCCTCGGCCTGGCGCGTCTTGGGCAGCGTGTCGAGCCCGTTCACCAGGCGATGGGTCCAGCCCCGCTGCTCGTCCCCCGTCGGGAAGACCGTCCCCACGGCGCCCCAGATCCCCAGGGGCCCATCGGCGATCACCAGCCGCGGCATCCGCAGCCCCCGCGCCTGGAGGTCCCGGAGCAGCGCCGCCCAGCTCTCCGTCGACTCCCGATGCCCGCTCTCCACGGCGAGCACGCCCTTCCGCCCGTCCCGCAGCGCCGCGATCAGGACGAGCAGCGCCGCCTTGTCGTTCTCCAGCCCCGCCTTGACGTAGATCCCGTCCGCCCACACGGAGACGGGCTCGAGGTCCTCCAGCCGCCGCCCCCAGCACCCCGCGCAGGGCCAGATCAAAGTCCCCGTGGGCCAGCCCGTGCAGGGCCAGCTCCGGCAGCAGCCGGCCCACTTCCTCGGTCCGCCGCTTGAACAGCGGCAGCCGCCGGCTCTCGAAGCGCGCCTCCAGCCCGCGGACCCGGGGCCGCCGGACCGTCACCGTCCCGGCCATCAGGCTGAGCCGCCGCGGCGTGCCGTGGCCATTGCGATACCCCGTCGGGGCATCCACCCCGGCGCGGCGCTCATAGCGCGGCCGCCTCACCACCACCACCACCACCTCCTCCTCCTCCAGCAGCTGCTGCAACACGCGGCGGATCCCTTCCCGGGCGTAGGTCTCCAGCGCCTCCCACCCCGGCCTTGACTCCCCGCCCTGAATGATGCTCTGCTCCTTCATGGGCGGTGTCTCCTTCGGCGGGCGTGCTCAGCGCCCGCGGTTCGGGTTTCGGTCACCCGAAGGCGACACCGCCTTCACTTCATTTACACACCCCTTGAGGGTACCTCCGTGACGGCTGAGCGCCGGCATGCCGAGCAGCGGGAGCGCGATTCGGCGGTGACCTCGAGACGCTGGGGTGGGCCATCGTGGGCAGCGGTCGCCACGCGAGTAGCTACCCCGATCCATTCACGAATGCGTGGTCCGCGTCCGACGCCCCCCTCACCCTTTCCCTCTCCCCCTCCGGAGGCGAGGGTAGCGACACGACTCCCTCTCCCTCGGAGAGGGAGAGGGCCGGGGTGAGGGGGGATACGCGTTCACGCATGATCCGGATTCACGGACCGGCCTCGGTCCTCTGGATTTCGCTTGTGCCGAAAGACCTGGACGCCACAGGAGGTGCTGGCTAATACTTACAGCCAGATCGAAATGGAGCCCGTGTGGCGACGTGACCGGACCTCTCGCCGAAGATCTCTGGCCACTCCGACCGGTCACGGTTGCTGGTGAGGGCGATCGAGGGGGCGATCGCCGAGGAGCGCCCCGATGAACGCGCGACAGGCGGGGCCGATCTCGGTGGCACGCTCCCGGCACCAGGTCGGCGTCTGCAGGAGGTGGTGATCCGCGTCCCCGAGGATCTCGCGCAGTCCTGAGGCGGCTCTCAGCGTGCCCGTCGGTATCAGCGAGCGACCCCCGGCGGTCGGGGTGCGTCGGCACTGAGCAGACGGCTGGCCGATCTGTCCAGGGGGCAGAACGCCCGGGAGGAGGAACACCCGCGATGCGCGTCATGCGCCGAGGAGGCCGCTGGCCGGCGGAGTCTGTCGTTGTCTTCACGCATCCGCTGTGGCGGCTGGAGATCGACCGGACAGGAGGAGTCCCGTGGAGCTGATCAGCCGGATGATGGACGGCTCGATTCCCTATGATCCCGCGGGGCGTTGCGAACCCGTCGTCTCCGGGCCCGGGGTCCGGCAGGAGGACAAGATCGAGCGGCTCAAGGAGGTCCTGCTGTTCGAGGGGTGCAGCCGGCGACAGCTCCGGAGCGTGGCCAGGATCGCACGCGTGTTCGACGTCGCCGCCGACACGGTCATCACCCGGGCGGGTGAGCCCGGCGACGAGTTCTTTCTGCTCATCGACGGCACCGCTCGCGTCGAGGTGTCCGCGGACAGGCACGTGCTCCTGCCCCCCGGCGAGCTCTTCGGCGAGATGAGCCTGCTGGATGGCGGGCCCCGGTCCGCCACGGTTGTCGCGCACACCCCGGTCCGCCTCCTCGTGATCAGCCGGCGGAACTTCGCCCGGCTTCTCGAGGATGTCCCCGGGCTCACCCAGATCCTCCTGGTGACGCTCTCCCGCCGCGTCCGGCAGGCGGAGGAGCGGGCGGAGCGTCTGCGGGCCGCCTCGACGGGGTTATGAGCGACACCCCTCCTGAGCGCGACGGTCTCGGATTGGACGATCCCGCGGCCGCTCCTCCGTCCGGGGGAGAAACGGGATGCGCTTTGCGGGGGCGGCGCGTGACTCCGGCATTTCGTCGGGGGCCCGTCGCGAGTAAACTGGCGGCCGGGACCGGGCTTAGGTCCGATCGCTGTCCCGGGGAGCGCGACGTGGCCAACGGCGGGGTCAGGGCGGCGGTCTTCGCCGCCGTCAGCAAGCAGTGGTTCTACGGCTGGACGATCCTGGCCGTGGCCGGCCTCGGTATCTTCGCGAGCGGCCCCGGTCAGTCGCACACCTTCAGCGTGTTCGTCGGGCCCATCGGCAGCGATCTCGGCCTCTCCAAGGCTTCGATCGCCTCGGCCTACGGCGCCGCCACGCTCCTGGCGGCCTTCTGCCTGCCCTCCATGGGCCGGCTCGTCGATCGCTTCGGGGCGCGGCGCATGACCGCGACGGTGGTCCTGCTGCTCGGCACCGCCTGCCTCGCCTTCGGCGCCGCCGCCAACCTGGTCTGGCTCGCCGTCGGCTTCGCGGCGTTGCGCTTCCTCGGCCAGGGCTCGCTGATGCTGAACTGCTCCAACATGGTCGCGCAGTGGTTCAGCCGCCGGCGCGGTTTCGCCCTCGGGCTGATGGCGCTCGGCTTCGCCGCCTCGATGGCGATCCATCCGCCGCTGGGGCAGTACCTGGTCGAGACGCTCGGCTGGCGGCAGGCCTGGGTCGTCCTCGGCCTCCTCACCTGGGCGCTGATGCTGCCGCCCGTCCTCCTGCTCGTCCACGACAAGCCGGAGGACATGGGGCTCCGACCGGACGGCGACCCGCAGGATCTGGGAGCCGCCCCGCCCGGCGGGCACGCCACGACGCCGGTGAGCGGGCTCACCCTGCGCGAGGCGCTCGGCACCTCGGCCTTCTACATCGTCGGGGCCGGCTGGTTCGCCATCGCGATGCTGGTGACGACGCTGCACTTCTACCAGGTCTCCATCCTGGCGGCGCAGGGGCTCGCCCCGGAGATCGCGGCGCGGGTGTTCCCGGTGTCGGCGCTGACGATGGTGGTGGCCATGCCCTTCGTGGGCCGCATGTTCGATCGGCTGCGCACGCGTGCCGTGTTCGCGGGCGGCCTGCTCGTCACCATGGGCGCCCTGGTCGGCGTGACCCTCGTCCACGACGCCGTCACCGCCGTCCTCTACGCCATGCTGTTCGGGATCAACAACGCCTGCAGCATGACGATGTTCGGCTACCTGTGGCCGCGCTACTTCGGCCGCCGGCACCTCGGCAGCATCCAGGGCACCGGCCAGATGATCGGCGTCGTCGGCGCCTCCCTCGGCCCGCTGCCCGTGGGGCTCGCCTTCGACCTGCTCGGCAGCGCCACCGCCACGCTGCGCCTGCTGGCCCTGCTGCCGCTCGGTTGCGCCGTGGCGGCGATGTTCCTGCGCACGCCCGCCACCGTCACCGGCAGCGAACACCTGGAGTGAGAGGGGGATCATGCCCAGCCTGGAGATCGCAGCCGGCGAGAGCCTCTCCTACGAGTACGACGCGCCCGGCGCGTCCGGGAAGACCTTCGTCTTCGTCAACGCGCTGTCCGGGAGCACCGCCACCTGGCAGCATCCGGAGATCGGCCCGCGGCTGCGGGCGGCCGGCCACGGTACGCTGTGCTGGAACTTCCGGGGCCAGGCGGAGACCCGGTACGGGCCCGCGACGGATCTCTCACCGCGGCTCATCGTCGAGGACCTCCAGCGCCTCGCCGACCACGTGGCGCCGCCGCGGCCGATCCTGGTCGGCCTGTCGATCGGCGGCCTGTTCGCCGCCTGGGGCTACCTCGCGGGCGTGCCGGCGGTCGGCCTCGTGCTGATCAACACGCTGAGGCGGCCCGGAACGCGCCTGGAATGGATCAACCAGGCCATGGTCGCGATGGCCCGCACCGGCGGCACGCAGCTCGTCATGGAGGCGAACCTGCCGATGCTGGTGAACCCCGACCAGCTCGCGGCCATGCGCCCAGGCGCCTTCAGCAGCACGCCCTACCAGGCGATGGCCCCGGCGGACGGGCTGTTCCGGCTGATGGCGGGCTCGCTCGCCGCCGACTGGGCGTTCCCCTGGGAGCGGCTCGCCGTGCCCGTGCTGATCATGACCGGCCTGCACGACCGGGTGTTCTACGTGCCGGCGGACGTCGAGGCGCTCGCCGCCCGGATCCCCGACCGGCGCGTGATCACGTTCGCCGACGCCGGCCACCTCATCCCGATGGAGCGGCCGGGGGCCTTCGCCGAGGCCCTCCTCGACTTCGTCCGCTGACCGCCGGACGCGGCCCGGGCCGGCCCGTCACCCGGCGAAGCCGTCCCTTCCCGCCTGCTTGAGGATGGCGCGCAAGGTCGATGATCACTCATCGTGGCACAGAGGGTCGGGCAGAACGTTACATCGAAGCGTGAGCGGCTCCAGCACTTGAAGTCGGAGGGCGGTTCCACGAAGCTGACGAAGGCTGGCTACGAGGGCGCGCGCAGCAGATGGAGATCTCGGCGCTCCCTTCGTCTGCCCGTCACCGTGTCCGCATGACGCCTCGTGAGTTCGCCATGATCATCGAGCGGCGCTGAGCGCCGCGCCGGGGGAGGGCAGGGAGATGGCCGGGTTCCGCTACGCCAAGTGCGGCAAGGTCGCGATGGCCCAGAAGATGTGCTGCGGCAGGCCGATGAAGAAGGCCTGAAGCGACCGCCGCCTGCATCATGGGGGAGAAGGCGGGGGGCGCTCCGCTGAGCTGGATCGACGACCGCCGGAGGTGCCCCACGGCTCCGAGTCCGGCCCCCGCGTCGGCGAAGCCGGCTCAGGCGCCCTGCGCCGGCGGCTCCACCTGATCCCAGCGCGGGGCATAGGGGTACGGCCCGTCGGCGGTCTTGCCCTCGGCGAAGCGCCGCAGGGCGAATCTGCCGATGTCCACGGTCTTCGCCTCGCCGTCCACGATCAGCTCGGCCATGCACGCGCCGACCGCCGGCGAGATCTTGAAGCCCGATCCGCTGAAGGCGGTGGCCAGGTAGAGCCCGTCCACCCCTTCCACCCGGCCGAGGATGGCGTGGCGGTCCTCGCTGTAGCCATCAAAGGCCCGGTAGCCGCGCGACAGCGTGGCCTGCTCCATGGCGGGGATGCGCTGGGTCAGGATCTGCGCGCCCTGGGTCGCCGACTGCGGCGGCAGCCCCGTGCCCAGGGTGTCGGGGTCGATGTCCCACTCCTGACACGGCACGCCGACCAGGGTGAGGATGCCGCTCTCGGGGCGGAAGTAGCTGCCCTGGACGTTGTCGATGAAGATCATGTGCGGATCCCGCAGTGCCGGGGGCCGCGTCACCACCACGGTGTCGATGGCCTTGGGGCGCGCGGGCAGCCGGAGCCCCATCTCGCGGCACAGGCGGACGGACCACGCCCCCGCCGCGACCACGACGGCCCCCGCGTCGATGGCGCCGGCCGCCGTGTCGACGCCGATGACGCGCCCCTCGCGGCGGCGGATGGCGGTCACCGCCGTCCACTGCCGCACCTGCGCGCCCCGCTCCACCGCGCGGCGCCGGAACCCCTCGACCGTCTCGGCGGGGTTGGCGTAGCCGCTGTCGGGCTCGTACGCCGCCGCCCCCACGTCGTCCACGTTGGCGAACGGCTGCAGCGCCTTGAGCTCGGCGGGCGTCAGCGCCACGGTGTTCACGCCGATGCCGCGCAGCATCTCGACGTTCCGGCGCAGGTTGTCGGCGTAGGGGGGCGAGACGACGTTGACGAAGCCGGTGTGGGTGAAGACCGGCGGCCCGCCCATCAGCTCGACCCAGTCCCGGAACACGGGGAAGCTCGCCCACGCGAGCCGCGCGTCGGTCTCGTTGGTGTAGTGCATGCGCACCAGCGCGCTGGAGCGCCCCGAGGCCCCGCTCGCGAGGGCCCCCTGCTCCAGCAGCACCACGCGCTTCACCCCCCGGGAGGCCAGCGCGCAGGCGATGCTGATCCCGTTGACCCCGCCTCCGACCACCACCACGTCTGCCGTCTCGGCCATGGCCCTGTCCTTTCGTCGCCCGCGTGCCGCCGCGCTCTCAGCCCCGCGACTCCACGTGCCGGGGATCGAGCGCGTCGCGGAGACCGTCGCCCAGGAAGTTGAAGCTCGTCACCGCCAGCGTGATCATCACCCCGGGGAAGATCGCCACCCACGGCGCCGAGGCGAAGTAGCTCTGCGCGTTGTTCAGCATGTTGCCCCAGCTTGCCAGCGGCGGCTGGATCCCGTACCCGAGGAAGCTGATGTAGGACTCGAGCAGGATCGCCCGCGCCACGCTCAGCGTCGCCGCCACCGCGATGATGCCCACGGTGTTGGGCAGCAGGTGATGCGCCATGATGCGCGCCCCCGAGGCGCCGAGCCCCCGCGCCCCCACCACGAACTCCTGCTCGCGCAGCGACAGCATCTGCCCCCGGACCATGCGCGCGATGTCCATCCACGAGGTTGCCGCGATGATCGCCGTCATCGAGCCGAGCGACGGACGGACGAAGGCCGCCAGGGCCAGGAGCATGTAGATGGGCGGGAAGGAGAGCATGGCGTCGGTGAGGCGCTGGAGCGCGGCGTCGACCATGCCGCGGAAGTAGGCGGACACGGTGCCCAGCGCCGCGCCGATCACCACGGTGACGGCCATGGCGGCCAGGCCCACCGTCAACGAGATGCGGCCGGCATGGAGGAGCCGGCTCAGCACGTCGCGCCCCAGCTCGTCGGCGCCGAGCAGGTGCCCCTTGGCGAGCGGCGGGGCGAACCTGTGGCTCATCTGGATGTGGAGCGGATCGCCGAGGCCCAGGTGCCCGGCCAGCGCGGCGCTGAGCCCGAGCAGCAGGATCACCACCGCGCTCACCACCGCCGGGCGATGGCGCAGGAATCGGGAGAGGACGATGCGCGACAGCCGCTCGGGCCGCGCCGGGGCCATGGGCTGGTCGAGGGCGTGGGCCACGCTCACGCCAGCCGCACCCGCGGATCGATGGCGCCGTAGACCAGATCCGCGACCAGATTGCCCAGGACGACCAGCAAGGCGGTGAACATGAGGAGCCCCATGAGGACCGGGTAGTCGCGGTAGCCGATGGAGTCCACGAACAGGCGTCCCATCCCCGGCCAGGTGAAGATGGTCTCCGTCACCAGCGCCCCGCTGAAAACGAGCGGGAGCTGCAGGCCGGCCAGGGTGACCAGGGGGATGAGGGCGTTCTTGAGCGCGTGCTTGAAGATCACCGCCCCGCCGGCCACGCCCTTGGCGTGCGCGGTGCGGATGTAGTCCGCGCGGATCACCTCGAGCATGGAGGCCCGCGTGTAGCGGCTCCAGGTGGCGACCATGACCACGCCCAGGGTGCCGGCCGGCAGCACGAGGTGCCACAGGCGATCGGGCAGGGAGAAATCCGCGCCCACGGTCCCGATGTTGCCCGGCGGCAGCACGCGCAGGAGGATGGCGAAGACGTAGATGCCCATCAGCCCCAGCCAGAAGGTGGGAATGGACAGCGCCACCATGGCGAGGGAGGTCGCGAGGTGGTCGAAGAGCGAGTACTGGCGCACGGCGCTCACGATGCCGGCGGCGAGTCCGAGGAGGACGGCCACCGTGAACGCGCTCAGCATGAGCACCGTGGTGGCGGGGACGCGGTCGGTGATCACCTCGAGCACGAGCCGCCCGTCACGGTAGGAGCGCCCCCAGTTGCCGGTGAGGAAGCCGCGGGCCCAGGAAAGATACTGCACGTGGAGCGGGCGGTCGAGGCCCAGCTCGCGCGTGATCCGGTCCAGGTCCTCGGCGGCCATGGTCGGGCTCATGGCGTAGATGGCGGCGGGCCCGCCCGGCGCCAGATGGAGGAGGGAGAACCCGGCGAGCGACACCAGGCCGAGGACCACCGCCGCCTGGAGCACCCGCCGGGCGAGGTACTGTCTCATCCGGCCAGGATCATGCCCTCCAACCCCACTCGTGCATGTTCCAGTTGTTCACCTGGGTGTAGGGGTTCGGCCTGTAGTTGACGATCCCCTGCTTGACGCCCTCGATCCGCACGTAGCTGAAGATGGGCAGGTACGCCAGGTCGGCGCGGATCACCTCCTGGAGCTTCTGGTAGATCGCCCGGCGCTTGGCCCGGTCGATCTCCCGCACTCCGTCCTCGAGGAGCCTGTCCACCTGGGGGTTCTCGTACTGGCTCACGTTGCGGCCGGAGCCCGTCTTGGCGGCGATGTACTTGCTGTGGATGCGGTTGAGGCAGTCGGGATCGTCGCCCACCGAGGCCTGGATGCCGACCAGGAGGGTCTCGAACTTCGACTTGACGTAGAACTCGCCCCAGATCACCGCGGCCGGCATGTTGTTGATCTGCATGTCCACGCCGATGGCGCGCCAGTTCTGCTGGAGCAGGGCCTGGGTCTGCTCCCGGAGCTTGTTGCCGGCCGTCGTGGCGTTGCTGAAGGACAGCCGCAACCCCCCTTTGGCCCGGATCCCGTCGGGGCCCGGCTTCCATCCCGCCTCGTCGAGGATGGCCTTGGCGCGGTCGGGATTGTAGTCGTGCCGCGGCAGCTCGGCGTTGTACGCCCACGAGGTCGCCGGCAGGTACCCCTCCACCGCCTTCGGCAGCCCGTAGTACACCTGGTCGATGATGGCGCGCTTGTCCATGGCGTGGTAGAGCGCCTGGCGGACGGCCAGCTCCTTGAACTTCGGATTGCCGTGGTTGACGTAGACGTACTCGACCGCCGGCGTGTAGTGCAGGTGCACGGTCACGCCGGGGAGGCTCTTGGCCTCGGCGTAGAACTCCGCCGAGATGCCCTGGAGCCCCGTCACGTCCACCGCGCCGGCCTTGAACTGGGTGTAGAGCACGGTGAGGTCGGGGATGTACTTGAAGATGACCCGGTCGAGAGCGGGCGCGGCCCCGTGGTAGCCGGCATTGGCCAGGAGGACGAGGTGGTCGCCGGCGACGCGGCTGCCGAACCTGAAGGGCCCGGTGCCCACCGGGCTCTTGGTGTTGAACTCGTGGGTGTTGGGGTCGGCCGCGCCTTCCAGGATATGGGCGGGGACGATGTAGGTGTCGCCCCAGGCCGTCATGAACGGGGCGAAGGGCTCCTTGAGCCGCACCCGCACCGTGGAGTCGTCCGGGGTCTCGATGCCCGCGACCTGGTCGTGGCCGACCTTGGAATAGGCGCCGAACTTGGGGTTCGTGATCAGCTCGTGGGTTCCCTGGCAGCGCCCCATCCCCACCCGCGTCCAGGCCTTCACCTCGTTGACGTGGGCGGCGCCCTCGCGGATCGCTGCCAGCGCCTCGCCCACCGTCACCTCCTCGCAGCGGCAGAGCGTGGTCTGCTCGTCGGCCAGGTCGTAGACGCCCGGACCGAACCGGAACATCTCGTCCATGACGCGCCGGAACCCGTCGCGATGGAGCAGCCGGCCGCGGGCGCGGACGGCCTCGCGCGAGTAGTCCCGCCCCGTCAACCGGCCGAGCCGCCCGGCGACGGCCAGCCCGGCGAGGCCCCCGCCCACGACCACGCACTCGACGCGCCTCACGCCTCGACCCTCCGCTTGCCCAGCCCGTGCTGGGTCTCGACGCGGAGCCCGTCGCGTACCGGCGTCATGCACGCCCGCACGGTGGGCGACTCGTCCACGGTCATAAGGCAGTCATGGCACACGCCCATCCCGCAGAAGTGGCCGCGGGGCTCGGCGGCGCGCGCCGTGACGCGCGTCAGGCGCCGCCCCGAGGCGACCAGCGCCGTCGCGATGCTCTCGCCCTCGTGGGCCGCGAGGGCCCGGCCGTCCACCACGATCGTCACCGCCCGGCCGCGCTCGACGCCGGCCGTCATCCGCAAGTCACGCCCGGTCATGCGCCCTCCTCCGTATTCGCGAAGCGGCCGAGGCCGAAGGTCTCGAGGGCGAGGAACGGCGCTCGCCCGGTCAGGAGGTCCGTCACGAGCCGCCCCGTCCCCGCCGCGTAGCAGATGCCGCGCCGGCTGTGGCCCGTGGCCAGGCAGAGCCCGGCGGGCTCGTCCAGGAGCTGGATGATGGGCTTGTGGTCGGGCGAGGCCGGCCGGAGCCCGGCCCACGTGCGGATCACGCCGAGCCCCCGCAGGCGGGGGAAGCGCTCCAGCGCTCCGCGCGCGAACTCGGTCACCGTCGGCGCCGCGACGCGCTTGTCGAAGCCCACGTCCTCCACCGTGCCACCGACGATCACGTTGCCCCGCCGCGTCTGGCGGGCCGAGGGCTCGGCGCCGCTGATCACCCGGTGGATGAAGCGCGGAGCGGGCTCGGTCAGCATGATCTGGCCGCGGGCCGGCTTCACGGGCACCTTCACGCCGGCCAGCGCCCCGATCTCCGCCGCCCAGGCCCCGGCCGCGTTCACGACGAGCTCGCACGCGAGGTCGCCCGCGCTCGTGCGCACCGCGCGCACGCGGCCGCCCTCGCATGCGATCGCGTGGACGGTCGTCCCCAGCAGCATCCGCACGCCGTGGCGCCGCGCGCCCTGCGCGAGCGCGCGGCAGAGGAGGAGCGGGTTGAGCTGCCCGTTGAGCGGGCAGAAGGCGCCGCCGACGATCCCGTCGTGGTGGAAAGCCGGCTCGCAGTCGCGCACCCCGGCCGCGTCCAGCATCTCCACCGGCACGCCGTGGCGGCGGTAGCCGTCCGCGGCGCGGCGGATCAGCCGGAGCTTGTCCTCGCTCTCGGCGAGCACCACGCCGCCGCAGCGCTCGTACTCGATGTCGATGCCGACCTCGTCGCCGAGAGCGAGGTAGGCGTCCGCGCTGGCGCGCGTCAGCTCGTAGATCGGTCCCGGGTCGGGCTCGTCGAACGAGTGGCCGGAGAAGAGCGTCACGAGGCCCACGTTGGCGCCTGAGGCCTCCTGGCCCACGCCGCGCCGCTCCACGAGAGTGACGCTCCGGCCGGCCCGCGCCAGGGAGTAGGCGACGGCCGTCCCGATGGCGCCGCCGCCGATGACCACGACGTCCGAGGGGGCGAGCGTCATTCGGTCTGGAACCGATCCCCAGCCGGGAGCGTAGATTCTTCCTGTCTGGCTTCTTCGATTCTTGCGACGAAGGGGCCGGGGTCCGTCATGCGGCCTCCGCGTGGCAGGTGGGAAGGTGTAGCTGGCGGCCCAGGCGCGACGCGCGGCCGGTCGGCAGGTGGATGATCACGGCCGGCATCCTACCACCGCGGGCGCCAGTCCCCAGCCGCGGGCGGTCAGCGCGGTGAGGCCTGAGGGCGCGCGCCCATGGGCCCGATCGGCGTGTGCGTATCGCACAGAAATCGGGCTCCTCAGCAGAATTTGTGGGGCTGCTGGGTGGTTATGTGGCGTAAGTGCGTGATATTGAAGGCCCTCCAGGCCGGCACTCAGACGGATGTTCTCGTACTCGTTTGACTCGTGCCAGGCAGCACCCGTCGAAGCTGTGGGCTCTGTGGGGAACCCTGTCTTCCAAGGGCTGGGAACCAGCCTGGCAGATTCCAGAGCTCGGAACTGAGGCCTACAGGTGACATTCTGACCCACAGATTTTGCCGAAGAGCCGAACATTCACGGGGTCGCCGGTCGTCAGCGCCTCCGGCGAAAGGAGCGTGGGCGGAGGGTAAGGGCAGGGGCCCGGCCTGATAGGGAGAGTGGGCAGTACCCCACTTCGCCCGCTCAGGAGGTGGCCTCATTTCCCTCCTCAAGGGCACAGGACCACCTGGTAGGAGATCTCCAGGAAGCGCACGTAGCGCTTCGCCGTGTTCACCGCGACGCCCAGGTCCCGCGCGACTTCCGAGTAGGAGAGGAGCTGGGCCGTGCGCGCGGCCAGGAGGTTCTGGGCGAGCGCGAACTGGTCCAGGTCGGCGACGCGGCCGAGGTCGGCGAGGTCGCGCTCCAGGTACGTCCGGCGGAAGTCGCGAATCGAGGTGCGCCGGTCCTCCGGTGGCAGCCGCTCGAGGGCGGGATAGCCGCCCCAGAGGACGTGCTCCTCGGCCCGCGCCCGCCAGAGGCGCGCCTCGTCGGCGGACGGCGGCGCGTCGGCCATGCGGCGCACGGCGGCCTCGCCCTCTTCCCAGAGGCGGTCGAGGCCGGAGGGAGGCGCCTCCACACCCTCGACGCGCTCGGCGAGCGCGAGCGGCTACAGCTCCAGCAGGGTGGCGCGCCCCGCGAGCGTTTTCCGGGCCTGCTGCAGGAGGAGGATCTGCGCCGACCCGAGCAGGAGAAAGCGGCGGAATTCGGTGCGATCGGCGAGCAGCTTCACCGCGTCGAGGAGGGTGGGCTGTTTCTGGACCTCGTCGAGGATCACGAGGCGCGGGCCGTGGTCCAGCCGGCGGACGGGGTCCGCCGCCAGGCGCAGACGCTCGTCCGGGTCGTCGAGCGAGAAGTAGACCGAAGGGCCGGCACCGGCCGCCGGCAGGAGGTCGCGGACCAGCGTCGTCTTGCCAGTCTGGCGGGCGCCCGTGAGGACCGTGATGGTCCGGCTCGCGAGCGGGGCTCGGAGGAGGCGAAGCACGCGGCGTGGGTGGAGAGGCATCGCCCCGAATATTTCAGCGATGCTGCAAATTATCAAGGAACTCTTGCATGAACAGCGTGATCGTCGGCGGCTTCGGCGTGACGCTGGGAAAGACGAGCGAGCGGCTGCTGGTCAGGGGGCCCCGGACCCGTCTGGAGGTGGTCGACAGCGGCCCCCTGAGCCCGCCCCGGCTCCCCCGCTCATACAAGCCGGGGCCGCCGTACCCTATACGGGCTACCCTGCCCCTTCTTTCGGCCCCGGGACACGCCAAGGCGCGTCTGCAGGCCTACCTCCCAACGCGCCTCTCAATCCCCCCGGTTACCCACAGATTCCGCCGAGGACCCCAATCAGATCAGGTCTTCGAGGAGCACGGCATCGATACGCCTGGCCCGGGGAGAGGCGGCGAGTCGCTGGTCCGCCGTCACGAGCGGCGCTCCGAGCATATCCGCGAGCGCGACGTAGCAGGCGTCGTACGGAGTCAGCGCGTCGCGGAGCGCCCACACGCGAGACAGGAGATTCTTGGTCGCCGCCCCGGTGAGGGGCAATCGCAGCAGATCGCTCACGGCCCGATCCGCCTCGGCCGGGCCGATGGCGCGCAGGCGCAGGAGCTTCCGGATGGCGGAGGCCGATTCCGGATAGAGGAGGTCCGGCGCCCAGAGCTCGATGTCGCGGTCGAGAACGCCGCGGATGAGGAGCTGGGCCTGCGCGGCGAACCTCAGGCCGACGAGATACTCGACCGCGACGGAGGCGTCGAGGACGAGCGGCCCGGTCAGGTCGCTCGCCCGACGGCTACCGGGCATCCCGGTCGCGCCGGATCAGCTCCGCGGCTGACGGTGATCCCCGGCGGGCCACAGGCCGGCGCGACTCGATCTCGTCGAGCAACGCCCGGACCTTGGCCGTGTCCGTGCGGAGGGCTCGGCGCAGGAGGCGGATGGCCTCAACACGGATGGAGGACTTCCGCTCAGCGGCGAGGCGGCGGAGTGCCTCGTAGGTGTCCTCGGGGACCTGGCGAACGTGCAGGGTCGACATGCGGGAATGCTAGCATCACCGCTCGCAATGGCGCAAGCAGGACACCGAGGGCGCCGAGGGCAGGGCCGAGCCGATGTGGGCGACGCCGCTTCCGCCGTATCCGCGCGCATGGGACGGGCAAACGCTGCTCCCTCGGCCCCTCCGTGCCACCGATAGTGAGACACGGACCTCCCCTCGAATTGCTGTAGAAGGCGGGATGAAGTCGTCTTCGACGCGATGGGCGCCACGCATGCGCTCGTCCGCGCTCGGCAGCCCCATGTCCATCCGGTCGTCGTGGCCAACCCCGACGCACCCGCGCGATCGCCGGGGCGAAGATCAAGACGGACAAGATCGACGCCACGGTGCTCGTGCATCCCCACGCCTCCTGGTGTCTCCCCGAGGTGGAGATGCCCGACGAGCGCGCGCAGCAACGCCGGCGGCGAGTCGCTTGCCGCGCCCGGCGTCTGCGGCATCGGGCGCGGCTGACGACGCGACCCGCGTTCGAGTCGCCCGGCAGTCCAGCGGGCCGTATCGTCGGGCAGTGCCTCTGCCGGTCACCGCCGGAGCACATTTCGTCAGGCGCACCCGGCGCGCGCCTGTGAAGGATTTGCAGGGTCGTGACCCACACGCCCCACGATGCGCATGCAACACGGGGATCTCGGCCCACCGGGCCCCACCAAACGCCCTACGCCACGTGATCGTCCGCGCAATCAGTGCGCCCCGGCGCGACCGGCCATCCGGCTGGGCCCACGGTCCGCTTCTTGCCTCTTGAGAACGGTGCCACTCCCAGCGCCGGTGGCGACGAAGCCGTCCTGAGACGCTGATCGGCACGTGTGCCAACACGCAGGCCGCCCCGCGGCTGCTGACGGTCCATGGGGAGGTGCCGTATGGGTGCCCGTCTCACGAAGCGAATGTTCGGGGAGGAGCGTGGCGTCGCGCTGCCCGCCGCGCTCATCGCTACGCTCATTCTGGCGGCGCTCGTCGTGGCGTTCTCGGTTCTTTCGGCGTCCGAGCCCGATATCGCCTCGAACCAGCTGCGCGTCGCCCAGGCGCGCGGGCTCGCAGAGTCGGGTGTCGAGCTGGCGGTCTGGGCCCTGTCCAATCCCACCGCCAACGGCGGGCTCCCTGATTCACTGCCAGTTCCGGTGCCCGCCCCGTACGACGGAGGCGTCCTCGTCCCCGTGGGCATGGGCATGCCGGGGACCGCGCTCGGGGGGGTCCGTCTCACGGTAGCGCCCGGTGCCGCGGCGAACGAACGCACGGTGGTCGCCGTTGGCTGGGTGCCGACCGACGTCAGCGCGGACCGCCGGACCAAGGCGCACCAGCGGATCTCGGTCACGCTCACCAAGGTCCGCGTTCTCGATCCGCCCTGCGCGCTGTGCGTGCGCGGAACGCTGGAGGTGAGCGGCAACTCGAGCATCGATGCGCGCGGGGACACGAGCTGCGGGAACAAGGCGGGAACGTTCACCAGCGGGACGACCCTGATCGGCAGCGGGGCGGCGAGCGTCTGGGGGGCCGACGGCGACGATACGGCGAACCAGCCCGCCGACATCCAGCAGAACGCGCCCGCGTCCAGCTTCGACGCGTTCACCTACACCGCCGCCGAGCTGGACATCCTCAAGGGCTTCGCCCGCGCCAACGGCACCTACTTCCGCGGCGCCGTGACGTTCAACTCCTCGAACCAGCTGCGCAATGGCATCGTCTTCGTGGACACGATCACCGGCAGCAACATCACGGACACCACGCCGAGCTCGGACTTCGCCGCGGCGCAGATCCATGGCGGCGCGGTGGCCGACGCGAGCGGCACCTTCGCGGGCTGGATCGTCGTGAACGGCTCGCTGTCCATCAGCGGGAACTTCCGGATGCAGGGGATGCTCTACGCCGTCAACGACCTCTCCTACACCGGCACCGGGACGGGGGAGCTCGCCGGCGTCGTCGTGTCGCAGAACGTCCGTGACACCGTCGCCACGACGGTGGACACCAACACCGGGGGCAACGCCTCGATCGTCTACAACTGCGCGGCCGCCCGGACGGGCGGCGGGCAGATCCCACAGGGATGGTTCGTCAAACCGGGCACCTACCGGGACGTCTCGGATGGGTGAGGCGCCGACGCGATCGCGCCGGGGAGGCGACAGGGCGGCCCTGGCGGAGCCTCGCCGCCTGCGCCGGCGGGAGAGCCGCCGATGACGATGGAGCGTCTGCCGTCCGGGTCCGTGAGCCTCCGTCTGGCGGAGAAGCCGCCTGCCGGGGCCGGTCCGCTGCAAGTCCGCGCATTCAGCGCCACCGACCTGCAGTTCCTGAACACGCTGATCGGGGACAGCGCCTACGCCCTGGACAACGCCCGGCTGCTCCAGGAGGCCGGGACAGATGGCTCCTGCCCCAGACGCCGAATGGGGTCCTGGCGCTCGGGCGGTCGTGTCATCGCGAGGGACCGACACCCCGCGCCTTCTGAAGCGCCCCAGGGTGCTTGGACCACCAGGTGTGGCCACAGATCCGGCATCGAACCTCCGCCCGCGTCCGATTCGGGCGAAGGCGGCCCGTGGCGACGATATCCATGACGAAGTCCGGGCCGATGACGAAGGTCCGACTACATTCCGGACACAGCAAGGCCGTGCCCTCGCGTTCGTCCTTCTGGCTGATCCGATTCCTGTGGCGTGGGGTTCGCATGGGGAGGGGACTCAGGGTGTGCCGGTCCCGCGGCCGAGAGTACGTCAGAAACGGCCTCCTGGCTACGAGAGTGGCGACTCAGATCCCGCATGTGAACTCACCAACGGCGCGGGGGCGCCGTACTCAGGTGGCACCTTCGCGCAAGAGCGCCTGGGTGCGGTGACGGACGTCGTCGAGCGTGAAGGGTTTGAGGAGATAGGGGGCGCGAGTGCGCTCGAGAAACTGCTCGGTCTCGGGCTCGAAGGCACTGCCGGTCACGAACAGGATCCGACGGCACAGCGCCGGGTGCGAGCCCTCCAGGACCGCGTAGAGTCCTGGCCCATCCAGGTTCGGCATCCGCATGTCGCACACAATGAGATCGTAGGAGTGCTGCTGGATCGTGGCCAGGGCCTGGCGCCCGTCCGCGGCCGAGTCGACTTCATGTCCGCCGGCCGTCAGGATGGCGGTGAGGATCTCCACGATCCAGGGCTCGTCATCCACGACGAGGATGTGTTTCCCGCGGATCGGTTCAGGCGGGGGGCTCGGTTCCACGGGGGTACCGTCAGTCGCCCGCAAGCGCACGCCGTCCGTCACGTTCGGCCGTGACCCACTGAAGGCCGCACTCCTCAAGCAGCTCGACAAGGATCATGGCGTTGATGGTAACACCGGGCCGAGCGCTCCCGCCACAAGCACCGCGACGTGTCCGATCTCGAGCGCATCCTCGAGGAGACCCGGGGCGCCCGGACCCGCCTGATCGCCACCGGCGGCGTCTTCTCCATGGACGGCGACGTCGCGCCGCTCGCGGAGATCCGCGCGCTGGCGGAGCGACACGACGCGCTCGTCATGGTGGATGACCGCCATGGCACGGGCTTCTTCGGCCCGACCGGGCGCGGCCCGCCCGAGCACCGCGGGGTCCCCGGGCGCGTGGACATCGAGCTGGACACCACACGATGACGGTCCGGCCGCCCACCGCCTCGTGGCGAGCGCCTGCGGGGTGTGCCAACCGGTTCGAAGCGAAAGCGACGGAACGGGCGCCGATGTGTCATACTGTCGAAGTCTGGCTCGGTCGTCGGCTCACCGTGGACCCCTCCTCGCCAGACCACATCCCTGGCGCTCCCTTCCGCGTTCCAGGGGGTGTCTTTATCAGCGGGAGATCTACCCGGAGGTACACGATGGCACACAAGCTCTTCATCGGAGGCCTGTCGTTCTCCACATCCGACGACCGTCTGCGCGAGCTGTTCGCGCAGGTCGGCGGGGTCGAATCGGCTGCGGTCGTGATGGACCGCGAGACGGGACGCTCGCGGGGGTTCGGGTTCGTCGAGATGGCGACGGCCGAGGAGGCCGACGCGGCGGTCAAGAAGTACAACGGGCAGGAAGTGGACGGCCGGACACTCAAGGTCGAGCTCGCGAACTCCGCGGGGTCGGGCGGTGGTCGGAGCGGCGGTGGTCGGAGCGGCGGCGGCTATCGCAGCGGCGGCGGGTCCGGCGGCGGTCGCTGGTAGCCGGGAGCGTCTGATGCAAGTGGTGGCCTTCTCGACGCCGGCGGACCCGTCCTGGCGCTGGCGGATTGTCAACTACGCGGGGGAGAGCGTCGCGGAATCGCACGACACCTTCGCGACGATCTCTGCCGCCGTGGCCGGAGGCACGAAGCGCCTCATCGAGATGAACGTCGTGGATCGCTCGGAGCCCGTCCGAGCCTACCGGTCAACCTCTCACCTGAGGCACCGCTGAATGAGGATCGAGGTCTTCGACAACCAGATCGAGGCCGCGCTCAAGGCGCTCAAGAAACACATGCTGAAGGACGGCCTCTTTCAGGAGATGAAGCGGCGCGAGCACTACGAGAAGCCGTCGGTCAAGCGGAAGCGCAAGCAGGCGCAGGCGCGGAAGAAACGGCGGCGGGCGCTGCAGCGCGCTGGCAGCCTGGAACGCGACTGATCCCGGCGTGTGACGACGTGGCGCATCGGCGCGCCAGGCCTTGGCCGACCTCGTGCCCGGATCGTGCCCATGTCCGCCCCCCCCGGGCACGGCGCTGAGGACGTAGATCCTCGAGAGGAGACGGCGATGGGGCACGGCTTCGCATTGTTCGCCGGCACGGCGCCCGAGGTCATCCGCGCGTCAGCGCTGGAGGCCGAGGCGCTCGGGTACAGCTCCTTCTGGGTGAACCATCCCGGCGGTACCGATGGACTGGTGGCGCTCGCGGTGGCGGCGGGGGAGACACGGCGTCTCGAGATCGGGATCGGGGTGATTCCGCTTCACACGCGCGGACCGGCGAGCATCGCGCAGGGCGTGCGCGCCAATGCCCTTCCCCTGGACCGTCTTCTCCTCGGGGTGGGAAGCGCGAACCCGGGTGCCCTCAGACGTGTGCGCGAGGGGATCGCCGAGCTGCGATCCCAGCTTCCGGTGCGCCTCATCGTGGCAGCGCTCGGCCCGCAGATGTGCCGCCTGGCCGGCGAGGTCGCCGACGGAGTGCTCTTCAACTGGCTGACTCCCGAGCATGCCCGTCGCTCGGCCGAGTGGGTCCGTGCCGGTGCCGTGGCGGCGGGCCGGCAACCGCCGAAGATCTTCGCGTACGTCCGCGTCGCCCTCGGGTCCGCCGCACGCGACAGGCTGCTCGAGGAGGGCGCCCGGTATGCGGCGATACCGGCCTACGCGGACCACTTCGGGCGCATGGGGGTGAAGCCGGTGGAGACGGCTGTCGCCGCACCGAGTTCGGACGCCCTCACGCTGGGGCTCGGCAAGTGGCAGGGGGCGGTGGACGAGATCGTGCTCCGAGCCATCACCGGACAGGACACGGTCGAAGAGAACGTGGCGCTTCTCCGCGCGGCGAAGCCTTCCCACTGATCAGAGCCGGCCGAAGGCCTCGCTGACCACGGTCCGGGCGCGCGCGGGATCCACGTCGTTCGCGCGCTGGCAGGACGCGGTCTCGGCGAGGACGCGCTCCGGGTCTTGCCAGAGGCGGAACTTCTTGAACCTGTCCTCGAACTCGATCCCGAGGCTGCGGCCGAATACCGTGAGGTAGTGCTCGATCGCGATCGGGCGCTCGGCCTCGAAGACGCAGAGGTAGCGCTGGCAGCCGTGGTAGATGGTCGCCAGGGTGTCGGCGCCCGCCGCCCGGACTCGATCGATCTCGTCGCGCGCCATCCGGGTCCAGACGTCCAGGCCCACCTCCGCATGGACGGCAGGGGTGCAGGCCCGCCCGAAGCGCGGATCCGGCTCATGCTCGACCAGGCGAAGCCCCGGCACGGCTTCCAGCAGGCGGCGGCCGGCCATCCCTTCCCGCTGTCGGGGCTCGCTCACGGTGTGACGGTGGAGCGCGACGCTCCTGTTCACGGGGCGCGTCAGATCCAGGTCCGGCAGCCGCGAGACGAGGAACTCGCTGGCGTGGCGGACGGCGAACGGCAGCGGCATCCTCTGGATCTCGTCGTAGAAGTAGATGCATGACGGGCACCACATCACCACCTCTTCCGGCTGGTAGCGCTCGAGGAGCGTGACGGTGTGGCTGGCCATCCCTCTCGCCGCCGTCGTGTGGCCCTGCAGGTGATGCACGATCCCGCAGCAGTAGGTGGGCCCGCCCACGGCGATGTAGTCGAGACCCAGACGATCGAAGATCGCGGTGATGGTGCGAATCATGTGCGAGGTACGGAAGACGTTGCAGCCGAGGTACAGGACGATCCGGTGGCGCTCGGGCTCCCGCGACGGCGCGGCGAGGCGCCACCGGGCCTCGTCGGGCATCGTGGTGAGGTCCCGGATCACCGCGATCTCGCCAAAGTAGCGGCCGTAGTCGAAGGTCATGTCCGTCCTCCCTCCCGCGAGGGTAGCCCTGGGGAGCGAGGCAAGTCAACCGCGGCAGACGATCGACGACCGACCGGGACCGTGGCGGCGTCACTCCTGAAGCCGTCCGTCGATCAGGAGGAGGTATAATCCAGACGGGATGCGGGAATACCAGTACCTCGTCGACGGGGACGGGCACATCTTCCACGACGGGACCGAGATCGTCGATCCCGCGGTGCTGCGGTTCTTCCTGCGCGCCATGCGGCGGAGCGACGACGGACGGTACCTCGTCGTCTGCCAGGGGGAGCGGAACTGGTTCGCGCCGCACGACACGCCCTTCGTCGTGCAGCGGCTGCGGCTCCACGAGGAGGCCGGCCGGCCGGCCGGCGTGGAGCTCCGGTTCGCCGGCGACTACGGGGAGCCGCTCGATCCGCTAGGCCTCGAGGCCGAAGGCGGGCGCCTGTACTGCCGGGTGCGACAGGGCGCCTTCCGCGCCCGCTTCGGCCGCGTCGCGATGCAGCAGCTGGCGCCGCTCCTCTCAGACGACGGCACGGGGCCGACGCTACTCCTCGACGGGCGCCGCCATCCGATCCGGGACGTGAGCTGCCGGGCTACGTCTCCCTGACTTGCTCGCGCCGCAGGCTACCGCTTCATGCTGATCGATCGGTCGACCGACAGGGGCACTGCCACGAAGGTCCGCTCGCCGTAGGCGACCAGCGGATAGGTCCACTGGACCGTCACGCGCACGCCGTCGGGCGTCTGGGAGACGGCGACCCCGGCACTGGTCAAGCCGGTGCCCGGCCGGCTGGAAGCGGCCAGCAGCGTCGCGCGGACGGCGTTGGCGAACTGCTGGCGGGCCTCCGGAAGCTGCGCGTCAGCGGCAGCCTTTCCCTTGGCGGCTGCGTCGGCGGCGATCCGGTTCACCAGGTGACTGGTCTCGAGGTAGTTGGCGGTCGCGAACGCCGCGGAGTAGGCGAGCGTTCCCAGCAGGATCGTGACGATCGTCCAGGCGGTCAGGGTGCGGTATCTCATCGGGGTTCTTTCACGGTCGATGGGGAGGAGACAACGATTCTCA
>MGBT01000137.1:0-23148 GCA_001788395.1 Candidatus Rokubacteria bacterium GWA2_70_23 | reverse complement strand
CGCCGATGCTCAGGGTCACCTGAACGGGCTTCCCCGACCGGTCTCCTGCCGGCAGGACCCCCGCGTCGGCGACGGCGGCGCGGAGTCGTTCCAGCCTGTCCATCACCAGCTCGGCGGTGGTCTCGGGCAGGAGCAGCGCGAACTCGTCCCCCCCGAAGCGGGCCACCACGTCGCTGGGCCTGAGCGAATGCAGGAAGATCCCCGCGACGGCGCGCAGGACGGCATCCCCGGTCGCGTGACCGCGCGTGTCGTTGACCTGCTTGAAGTTGTCGATGTCGATGAGGGCGATGGTCAGGGGGCGGTAGCTGCGGCGGGCCCGGCTGGCCTCGGCCTGGAGCCGCTCGTCGAAGGCGCGGCGAGTCGCGGCACCGGAGAGCACGTCGATGGTGGAGAGGTGGCGCAAGCTCTGGGCGCGCAGCACGATGAGGGCGCTCACCAGGGCCGCGCCGGCCAGCAGGATCAGGCGCATGCCCTGGGTGCTCCAGTCGAACATGCCCAGCTTGAACGGCGCGTAGCGGACATCGTTGAGGTTCCAGCGGCCGGCGGTGTAGACGACGATGGTCCCGTACTGCACCACCGCCAGCAGGCCGGTGAGGGCGCAGGCCTGGGGGTTGTACCGGAGGCTGGCGCAGCCGATGGCGAGGAAGTAGAGCTCGAAGAGCGTCCCGCTGTTGACCGCGGTGTGGGGCTGGTCCAGCAGGAGGAAAGCCGCCAGGCCGCAGCTGACCAGGGTGACGTCCGCGGCGCTGCTGCCGAAGCCTTCGAGCCACGGCTGAGGGCGCCGCGACGCGAGGAAGTGGACGAGGAGGGCGATGACGAGGGCCACGATGTTGAGGGGCAGCGTGACACGCCGGATTTCCGTGGTGGTGCCCGGCAGGATCTGGATCGTGAGCAGGATGCACAGGAGGAGGATCCGGACCCGGGCCACCGCCAGCTCGCCGGTCGCGCCCAGGTCCACGAAGATCGGATCGCGGCGGTCCGCGAGGCTCTCGCGGATCCGAGCGACGAGACCCGGTCGGACGGGGATCGAGCCGTATGCGGCGACTGCGCCCGCGGAGGGCTCACCGTGGTTCCACCCTGTGATCAGCCCGCTCAGCACATCGCCCTCCTGCCGGTGACCTGACTCCCCGCGGCGCATGTCCGGCGCTGGGCGGGGGCGGGTTCGGGTTCGCTACCGAGTCGCTTCAAGAGGGAGCAAAGGTCGCGCCAGGCCACGAGTCTCAGGAAATCAATGACTTGCAGCTTGACAGCCCCTGAGCACTGACAGGAAGCGTCCTGTCGTGTCGGAAAACAAGCAGGCGGGCCGGGGGCACACGTCAGCGGGGCCGGGCCTCCAGATATCGCCTGATGGCCCGGTACTGGCTCTTGCCGTCGAGACCGGCCTCGGCCAGAACCATGTCGCCCTGGCCGCTGCCCAGGAAGTGCCCGTGCTGGAAGGGGTGGAGCGTCATGGACCGGCCGAGGTCGGAGCAGATCCAGCGGAACATCGTGGGCAACGTGAAGCCGGTGATGCCCATCGCCTCGAGGGCGCGCTCCTCGGGGAAGATGCGGCGCTGCGTCGCCTGGGGCAGGAGGTCGAATAGCTCGGCGCTCGCGACGTAGTAGACCCAGGGGTCGAGCCCGTCCTTCTCCAGCAGGGGCAGCGCCTCCTGCACGAACGCGTAGGTGACCGCGCTCTCCTGCAGCACCACGGTCCCGCCGCCCTGCCCCCGGGGCCGGCGCAGGAGGTAGACGCCGGTGACCGCGTCTGCCGCGGACGCCAGGCCGAGCCGCGCGCGATCGAGGACGGTCTCGCTGGGGCGCGTCACGAAGGGCGCGATGATCGCGGGGCGCCGGGCCAGCGAGGCGGCGAGCAGCGGCCAGATCTCCTGCGGATCCCACGGCGTCAGCGTGATGGCCGTACCCCGCGGGAAATTCTCCTGCAGGAGCTGGAGCGGCTGGGGATCGGCGTGGGTCGGCCCGTCCTCGCCTGTCTTGAGCCCGGCATGGGCGCAGACCACGATCATCGGCCGGTACGGATCTCCGGCGAGGGCCTGCCGTGCCTGGGCGCCGATGGCGTGCAGCCGCGCGGCAATGTGGCTGAGCGGCGCCATGAACGCGCCGTAGGACGAGCCCACGCCGATATGGTGGCCGAGGGTGGACAGCCCGGAAAGGATCCCGGACATTCCGTCCTCGCAGATGCCGCCGATGGACAGGATCCGAGCTCCGGGATTGGTCCTGGCATTCCAGTAGCCCTCCGCGAAGCCCGCTCCCACGGCGCTCACGCTCGTGGAGCTGAGGAGATCGGCGGCGGCGGCGAGGACCGCTCCCCCGGAGGCGCGGTTGTAGTGCCCCAGCGCGCGTCCAAGCTCGCCACGGAGGGTCGTGACCGTGCCGGGGGTGAGCGCGAGCTCGGAGGGCGTGGCCGGCCCCTTCGCCGCCAGCTCGTAGACGCCTTCCACCCGGGGCGCGCCAGCCCGGTGGCGGCGGCTGCGCGTGTCGAGTCGGTCGCGCGCGGCGGCGAGCCGGGCCGCAAGCGCCTCCACCATGGGGCCGCTCTGCTCGAGGACCTTGCGCACGACCGTGAGCGACTCCCAGAAGCACTCCTCGATGATGGCCGCTCCGTCGGGGGCCGACAGGCAGCGCCGCGTGCCGGCCTCGCAACTCGGCACCATCAGATCCGCTCTTCCCGTCAGCTCTGCCACCGCCTGGCAGAAACCGTCGGAGCACATCGTGTGGCCGGCGCCATGCGAGGCCTTGCCCTCGACCCCGTACTGCCAGCCCTTCACCGTGCGGTAGACGACGGCCGTCGGCTGGCCGTTGTCCAGCGCCAGCGCGGCCTGCTGGGCGGCGGCGACCTGGCGGACGTCCATCCCGTCGGGCACGACGACCACGTTCCAGTCGTGGAGGTGGAACAGCTCCGCCGGGCTCCATTGCACATAGTCGCCTGGCTGGCCGTCCTCGCGGCACACGTGGTTGGAGTCGATGGAGGCCTGGTTCCAGTCGAGGTGGACGATGGCGTTGTCGAGCGAGGCGGTGCCGGCCGCAGCCAGGGCCTCGGCCACGCGCCCGGGCGTGAGCCCGCCCTCGCCCTCGACGATGTGGACGCGCGGGGCATCGGCGCCGAAGTAGTCCCGCGCGCCCAAGGCGAGCCCCAGCGAGGAGGCAACGCCCACGCCGGAGGCCCCGGTGGAGAGCCGGACGAAGGGGGTGGCCGGCGTCGGGTGGCCGTCGAGGGCCTTGGCCCCGAACGCCTCCACGAGCGGCGTCCTGACGATGGGGTTGCGGCGGAAACCCAGGAGATCCTCGAGGCGGAGCCGCTGCTTCACGTCCTTCGGCAGCAGGTCGGGAGCGGCGAGCCGGGCGATCTCGTCGCGGAGCGCCCACATCGCGTAGAGCCCCATGGCCTTGTGCCCGGCCGCATAGGAGATGATGTCGGCGTCCTCCCGGTCGGGCTGGGCCAGGTCGTAGTCGAGCGCGTCGAAGAGGAGCGCGGCCACGATGCGTCCGGAGGAGATCGAGCCGCCCGGGTGGCCCGAGGTGGGCACGTAGTTGTAGAGGAGGGCGCAGAGCGAGCGGTAGACGAGGTCGAGGGTCTCCAGGTGGCCCACGTCTTCGGCGGTCAGCGGCGCGCGCCCGCCCGCGAGGAGATCTCCGACATCCGTGACGGTGGCGCGCCTCGACCCGAGCTGCAGTCCCATGGCCTCTCCCCCCTTACATCGATCTTCCGTCCAAGCGCGCTCCTGCCACAAGCGCCGATTCGTTCCCGGCCTCAGCCCTACGGACCAGAAACCCCCGGCAGACGACTCATGCGCCGGTCAGGAGGGAAGGGTTACGGTGGCATCAGACGCACGTCAATCTTTGAGAGGGAGCACGCTCCGCATGACATACGAGACCCCGGGATGCGCCTACTGCCCGCCCACCGTGCGGGCCTGTCGACAGGGTGAGTCGGAGAGCCGCGGCCCCGGCTTCTGTCCCACGAAGGTGGATGAAGACGGGATCGAGCGGGCGTGGGGGCTGTACGAGGACCCCGAGCTCAGGAAGATCGCCCACGCCTCGGCCCTCGTGGAGAGCGAGGGGTACTGCAAGTGGACGCGGGTCGAGGAGATCTGCCACTTCGCCAGGAAGATGGGCTTCACGAAGATCGGCATCGCGACGTGCATCAGCATGGTGGACCTCGCGAAGGTGCTCTCGGGCATCCTCGAGAGCCACGGCTTCCAGGTCGCCTCCGTGGCGTGCAAGAACGGCGGCGTGCCCAAGGAGAGCATCGGCCTGCGTGACGAGGAGAAGATCCGCCCGGGCACCTACGAGCCCATGTGCAACCCCATCTCCCAGGCCGCGCTGCTCAACGACGCCGGCTGCGAGTTGAACGTCGTGCTCGGCCTCTGCATCGGGCACGACAGCCTCTTCTTCCGCCACTCGAAGGGACTGGCCACGACGCTCGTCGCCAAGGATCGCGTGCTCGCCCACAACCCCGTCGGCGCCCTCCAGCTTGCCGACACCTACTTCGCGCGCGTCTGGGGCTCGCTCAAACCCGCCACGCCGCCCACGCTGCCCGCCGAGGGGCGAAAGTAGCGCCGGGGCGCGCGCAGCGGGGCCACTAGCAGGCTGCTGAAAAAGGCCCATCTGCTTCGTTGGCGCCCTCGGCCGCACGCTCAACGTACAGAGAGTACGCCTCGCGTGCGGCCGTCGGGCGCCGCCTCGCATCTGGACCTTTTTGAGCAGCCTGCGAGTTTTTCAGCAACCTGCTAGAGGTCGATCCTCCGCCGGGCCAGCGCGCGCTCCCACTTCCCGGCGTCGTTGTCATCGAACACCACGTCGTCGTCCGGCACGGCGGTGACCCAGTCTCCTCGCTCCTGCTCGGCCTCGAGCTGGCCGGGCGCCCATCCCGCATAGCCCAGCACGAACAGCGCTCGCCGCGGCCCCTGGCCCAGGCCGATGCTGCGGAGGATCTCGGTGCTCGCGGTGAGGGCGAAGCGGGGAGTCACCGCCATGGTTCCGTCGCCCGCGTAGTCGGCGGTGTGAAGCACGAAGCCGCGTCCCCCTTCGACGGGACCGCCCCAGTGGATGCGGATGCTCCCGCTGACGCCCGCGCTGTCGAGTCCCAGCCGCCCGAGGAGATCCGTCAGCGGGGCCTCGCCGATCCGGCGGTTCACCGTGACCCCCATCGCGCCAGTGGCGTCGTGGCGGACGATGGCGATGACGGTACGGGCGAAGCGCGGATCGCGCATGCCGGGCGCCGCCACGAGGAGCTGACCGGCAAGGCTCCTGTGCGCGGGCTGCGCCAGAGCGACCCGGCCGGGAGCCCCGGGCATCACGAGCCCGACGACGAGCACCGCAAGCAGTCCCCCCGCGATCCAGGCCTGCCTCATAGGGGCAGGGTACCGCACACCCGGGCGTCAGCGCGCCGCCGCGGCGACTGCCTTCTTGTGGTCGAGCGATTCGAAGAAGGCGTCGATGCGGTTCCGGAGCTGGGCTTCGGCGTAGTAGCGCGGGTCCTCGAGGTCCGACTCCACGAGGAGCGTCGGCACCCCCAGGTCGCGCGTGAAGTACTCGCGCATGTCCCCCTGACCCGCCGAGTAGAGCCGGCAGGACACGTACACGTTGCCGCCGACGTAGTTGCAGACGATGAGCGAGGGGAAGGGGATGGGCTTGCCCGGCCCCATGCCGCCGTCGAGGTAGAGGCCGATGTCGGCCTTCACGTAGGCGCAGTTGTCGGCCGAGTAGCCGGCCTGCTCCGCCTTGAGGATCAGCGGGAGCGACCTCTTGCGGATGGCATTCTGCAGCGCGATGACCTCGGGGAACATGGGGAACAGGCCCAGCGCCCGCAGCAGCTCCACGATGTTGCCCGAGATCATGATCGCGGCGGTGGGCTGCCGCTCGGCCTCCGCGCGCGCGAGCGCCGCCGTCCAGTCCGTGATGAGGGCGCGCGACTGCTCGTGCACCTGCCCCTGGTACTGCCGTTCCGTTACCTTGGGGGGCATGGCCGGGCTCCTCAGTGAGGCGACGGCGTGCCGTCCGCCGCGACCTGAGCGTGGGTGGTCGCGGCCAGCAGCCCGGCGATGGATTCGAGCAGCCGCTCGCGCCGGGTGCCCGGGCCGAAGATGGCGGCGACGCCGAGCCGCGAGATCTCGACCTTCATGTCGGGGGTGACCACGCCGCCGACCACCAGCGGCACGCGTCCCAGCCCCACGCCCTCGAGCGTCTGGCGCATGCGCCGGGTGGCGTAGACGGGGTCGCTGCTGAGACAGCTCACGCCCACCAGATCGGCGTCTTCCTGGAGCGCGATCTGGGCCACGCGCTCCGGGGTGTTGTAGAGGCCCGCGTAGACCACTTCGTGTCCGCCCTCGCGCAGCCACCGGGCCACCGCCGTCACCCCGAGGTCGTGCGCGTCGCTGCCGAGCTTCGCCAGGACGATGCGCGCCATGGCTAGCTCTCTACCGTGTGGCCGATGGCCTCGCCGAAGGTGCGGCACACCTCGCCGATGGTGGCGCCCGCCTCGACGGCCGCGAGGACGGGGGGCATCACGTTCTCGCCGGCCGCCGTCGCGCGGCGGAGCGCGTCGAGGGCCGGCTGGAGCGCCGGCGCCTGGCGGCGCGCGCGGTACTCGCGGACGTAGCGCATGCGCGCCTCTGGCATCTCCTGCTCATAAGCGAAGAACTCCATCTTTGGCTCCTCTTCCTCCTCGTCGTGGAAGCAGTTGAGTCCCACGACCGGCTGCTCGCCCGACTCCACCCGATCCATGTGCTCGAAGCGCGCCGCCAGGATCTGCTGCTCGACCCAGCCGGCCTTGAACACGGAGACGAAACCGCCCCGCGCCCGGATGTCGTCCATCATCGCGAGGATGTCGGCCTCGAGCCGGTCGGTCAGCCACTCCACGAGATGGGAGCCGCCCAGGGGGTCGGCGCTCTTGACCACGTTGGTCTCGTACCCGATCACCTGCTGGGTCCGGATCGAGAGCCGATGGGAGGCCTCCGAGGGGAGCGCGTACGCCTCGTCGTAGGAGGTCGTGTGGATGGACTGGCTGCCGCCCAGCACCGCCGCCAGCGTCTGGATGGCCGCGCGGACGATGTTGTTCAGCGGCTCCTGGGCCGTGAGCGGCAAGGCCGCGGTCTGGATGGCCGTGCGGAACCAGCACGAGCGGTCGTCCTTCGCGCCCAGGCGCTCCCGCATGAGCCGGGCCCAGATCCGCCGCATGGCGCGGAGCTTGGCCACCTCCTCGAAGAGGTCCATGTGGGCGGCGGTGAAGAAGGCCATCCGCTGGGCGAAGGCGTCCGCGTCGAGGCCACGCGCGATCAGCCGCTCCGCGTACTCGAGCGCCAGCGAGAGCGCGAAGGCCGCCTCCTGGATCGCGTTGATGCCTGTCTCGCGCATGTTGTAGGCGTTGACGTTCACGATGTTCCACCGGCGCATCTCGCGGGTGCAGTACTCCATGACGTCGAGCCCCACGCGCACGCTGAAATCGATGGGGAAGAAGTGCGTGATGGCCTGCTGCGTCGCGCCGGCGAGCTGCGTGAGGGCGCAGTTCATGATGGTGCCGATCAGGGCGGACGGCGGGATCCCCCGCCGGCGCGCCACGGCCAGGTACATGGCGAGGAACGGGGCCGAGGCGGGCGGCTGGACGATGAGCGTGCTCGACACCCTGTCCAGCGGGATGCCGTCGAAGAGCTGTTCCATGTCTTCCAGCGTGGCGATGGAGGTGCCCTGGCGGCCGACCTCGCCCTCGAACAGCGGATGGTCCGGGTCGAAGCCGAGCTTGGTCGCCATGTCGGTGTCGATGTTGAGCCCGGTGGCGCCCTGGCGGAGGAGGTAGTGGAGACGCTCGTTGGACTCGCGGGGCGTCCCGTAGCCGGACTGCTGGCGGCGCGTCCAGAGGCGCTGCCGGTACATCTCCGCGTGGATGCCGCGGGTGAAGGGGTACTGTCCGGGGCGCTCGCCCGCCGCCGAGGGGCGGTCGGCCAGGAACGCCGGCAGCTCGACTCCCGATAGTGTCTTGAAGTCGGCGGGGCGCTCGCCCTCGAGGTACCGGTCAAACAGCCGATCCGTGCTCATGGAAGCCTCCTTGGCCGAGGCCGCGCACCAGGTAGCGCGCGAAGGTCTCGCCGATCTCCTTGGGGGTGCGCTCGCCGTCGGGTGAGTACCACCGGGGAATCCAGTTCATCGCGCCCAGCATCGCCAGGACGACCATCTTGGGATCGCAGGGGGCAAAGGCCTCGCTCGCGACTCCCTCCTCGACGATGCCCCTCAGCCGGCGCTCGTACTCGTCCCGCCGGCGGACGAGGTCGCGGTAGAGCCTGGGGGAGAGCATGCCCTCCGTGAGCACGACGCACCCGTTGAGCCGGTCGGTCATGCCCTCGATGAAGTGCCGGAGCGCCACGTAGAGCTTGACGTCGGCCGGATCCGCCAGCGCCTCCGCCATCTGGACCCCCTCCATCGCGACATCGAGGGCCGCCGAGTGGCACTGGAAGATGATCTCCTCCTTGCTCTTGACGTAGTAGTACAGCGCCGCCTTGCTCACGCCCAGCTCGCGCGCGATGTCCCCCATCTTGGTGGCCTGATAGCCCTTGCGGTTGAAGCAGCGCGCGGCGCTCTGGAGGATGATCTCGAGGCGGACATTCCTCACGTGCTGGCGCGTGGCGCCGCGGTCGTTCCATCTCGCCTGTGGTTGACCCATGGTTTGAATTCTCCGACTATCTGGTCAGTCTCAGACACTACACTCAGGTCCCCGCATCCAGTAAATGGATTAATGGCATCATTTCTACATGCTGATATGCCTATTGCGGCGGGGCGTTGCCTCGGCGATTCTACCGACCGGTCAGTCATGATCCTGTGAGTACTGGAGGGGTACCCATGACGGAGCGCTTCGACTGCGTGGTGATCGGGGCCGGCATCGGTGGTCTGTCGGCCGCCGCCCGCCTGGTAGCGGCGGGGCTCCGCCCGCTGGTCGTGGAGGAGCGCGATCGCGTCGGGGGACGCTTCTCCTCGGTGGACGTGGAGGGCTTCCGCGTGAGCACCGGCGCCGTGGCCGTGGAGTGCGGCGGCGTGCTGGAAGCGACATTCCGCGTCGTCGATGCGCCGTTCGAGGTGAGGCGGCCGGAGCCGGCGGTGGTGTTCCGGATCGGCGGGAAGGACCGGAGCTTCGGCGGCGGGTGGCGGCAGATCTTCGAGATGTTCGTCACGCGCGGCGCGCGGATGCTCGCGGCTATCCACGAGGAGGTCGGCCGCTCGGCCGTGCAGGGCGGGCCCTCGCTCAGGGACTGGCTGCTCGGGTACACGGAGCACGCGGTGCTGCACGGCATCTTCCAGTCGCTGGCCGCGTCCATCTTCGCGGTCAACGCCGACGAGATCCCCGCCCGCACGTTCTTCGAGCACTTCATGGCGCGCGGGGGGTTCAAGCGTTTCGGCTTCGCCCCGCATGGCTGCCTCGGGCTCGTGGAGCCCCTGGCCCGCGCCATCGAGGCCCGCGGCGGCGCCGTCTGGACCGGGAGCGCGGTGGAGCGGATCCTCGTGCGCGGCGGCGCGGTGGCGGGGGCGGTGTGCCGGCGGGAGGGCGCCGCGGTGGAGATTCCCGTGTCCGCCATCGTGAGCAACGCGGGCCCGCGGGAGACTCTCGCGCTGCTGGACGAGGCGACCGTGCCCCGGGACTATCGCGAGCGGGTCGAGACCCGCGTCCGCCCCGCTGCCAATGTGGCCCTGTACTTCACGAGCGCCCGCCCCCTCGTCTCGGCTCCCGGACTGGTGACTCTGGTCGAGGCACAGCGGGTCTGCAACCTGGCCAACCTCGGCCAGCTCTGCCCCGAGCTGACTCCGGCCGGCGAGCCGCTCTACGTCGCCTTCGGCGTGCCCCGGCCTTCGCTGGGCTCCTTCGATGCGGAGGAGACAGTCCGGCTGATGAAGGAGGATCTCGCATCACAGGTGCCCGGATTCACGGAATCGGGACGGGTGCTGACCGTGAGCGTGATGCAGGGGAGCTGGCCGGCACAGCGTGCCTGCGCCGGGCACGATCTGCCGCAGCAGACGCCCATCCGGGGGCTCTGGCATGTCGGCGACGGAGTGAAGCCGGCTGGGTGGGGCGGAGCCTCGGCCTGCGCCGAGAGCGCGCGGCTGGCCGTCCTGGGTCTGCTCGGCACGGGGCCATAGGGTCTCCTCCGCTCGATGAAGGCACAGCGCTATCCTCAACGTTCGCCGTCGGGAAAGTTTCCAGATGGACCGGCTCCACGGCATTGATGCCCACGAACCCGGGGCACAGTAGCCCCTTCGTCGCCACGGCGATCGGCGTGCCGCTCAAGCCTCTCTGCCCGCGTGGCGCGGCGAGCGCCGTGAGACGGAGCGGCGCCGGATCGACACCGAGCAGGATCTCCGCGCCGTCGGCTGGGCCCCGGTTCGCATCGAAGCCGCGGCGTAGTCGCCGCATTCCCTCCTGCCGTCAGGCCGCTGAGAGCGACCTCGAAGCTTCCTTGCTCCTCTCTCGAGTCACCGGGTAGATCGCGTCCGCCGCCAGGGTGCCGGAGATCACGACAGCCTCGACGCCGGCGCCGGGGAAGACCCCCGCGCCGGCAAGGACCAGCCCCTCCACCGGCGATCTGGCCGGCGGTTGCCACTGCCCCAGGCTCCCACCGTAGATCGCGCCGCCCGTGGTCCAGGCGTAGCGGGCGAAGGTCGCGGGGCTGCCCTCCTGGCGATACACGATGTGGCCACGAAGGCCAGGGAGCGCCTGCTCGGCCTCGGCGATGAGCGCATCTCCGAGGCTCCGCTTTTTCGCAGCGTAGCCCGGGGTCTTGCGGTTCCACGCCCCGTCGGTGGCGGGCGGCATGAGCGTGGTCAGGCTCACGCTGCTGTGGCCCCGGGGGGCCAGCGACGGATCGACCTTCGAGGGGATGGCGATGCCGAGCCGCCGCCCACCCGCGGCCAGCATGGTGATGGGCTCGACGTCGGGGACATAGTCGACGCCCAGGAACACGACGAAGGCCGACGTCGATGGCCGGAGATCGTCCACGCGGCGGGTGAAGTCCCGCGGCAGATGCTCACGGCCCACCAGGTCGAGGAAGGTGCGGCGGACATCCGCGTTGGAGACGATGGCCGCGGCCCGGTCCAGCCGGCCGTCGCCGGAGACGACGCCCGCCGCGCGGCCCTTGTCGACCACGATTCGCTGCGCCGCCGTCCTGAGGCGGATCTCGCCCCCATGCGATCGGATGACGCCCGCGAGGGCGTCGGCCAGCGCCTGGGAGCCGCCGGCCGGATAGTAGCCCCCATCGAAGTAGTAGCCGAAGATCGGCGCCATGGCGAAGACCGTGAGTGCGCCGGGATCGTCGCTCAGATAGCCGCTCAGCACCGAGAGGAATTCCTTCAGGCGCGGGTCGCGGAAGTACCGGTCCAGCAATGCGCCGAAGGGGACGTGCATCCAGCGGAACGCGTGCGGGTGCAGCACGGGATAGGCCAGCATGGCATCCACGGTGAGCGGGGGGGTCGGCACGCCGCCGGTGAGATGCACGTCGGAGTACATCTCGCGGTACACCGCCTCCATCTCGGAGAAGAAGGAGACGATGGCGGCGCGCTCGGCCGGGAAGTGCGACGCGAGCAGCGCCACGAGGTCCTCCACGCGATGCGGGACCTTCACGCTCAAGCCGGGCAGGACGTACTCGTGGCTCATCCGGCCCCACGTGAGCGCGTCCTCGAGCCCGAGCTGCCGGAGCAGGTGGCGCACGGGCCCGCGCTCCCCCAGCCCGCTCACGTCGTGCACGCCCGCGTCGAACACGTACCTCAGCCGGCGGTCGCCCCGCCGGACAATGCGCGGCCACGAGGTGCAGAAGCCGCCGGCCAGGTAATGCTGATCGAGGACCAGCACCTTGAGTCCGCGCTGCGCCAGGAGCGCTCCGGCGCTGAGCCCGCCGATGCCGGCGCCGACGACGATGACGTCGTGGCGTGAGGGGTCGCCGGCGGGGTCGGCGGTGAACACCGGGGCCGGCCACCGGTACGGGTCGCGCTCGGCGATGTCGCGGGCCGCGCGCCGCCGCGGGTACCACCGGGGAAACACGATGGAGCATGCGATGCCGGCCGCGATGCCGACTTGCGGGAGAATGACCACCAGCGCGATCCGCGCTCCCGGCCAGGCGAGGGCGGCCATGCCCAGGCCCGCATTCAGCGTGAAGATGGCGCCCCAGAGACCGGAGAGGAGGGCGTTCGTGCGCCGGAAGAGGGGCGCCTCCCAGTACTCGCGAGGCCACCCCTCCCGCGCGTACACGGCCGTAAAGGGTGAGACGCAGCCGAAGGCGAGGCGAACGGACCTCGGAATCAGGCGAGCGCGAGCGAGCCAGGGCGAGCCGAGGAGGAGCGAGCCCCAGGCCATGGCGGCCAGCGCCGCGCTCGACAGCGCGGCGTCGTACCGCTGGACGAGTGGAGATCCGAGTCCCACGGTGACGAGGCCGTGTACGGTGAAGAAGACGGCGGCGCTGCACTCGATGGGCCTCACCCGCCCGTGGCGCAGGTGCCAGCCGCAGAGCAAGGCGGCGATGACCAGCCCCGCGGCCACCGCAAGGCGCCCGCGCCCCATGCCCGAGAGCACCCAGTACGCGATCCACGGCCCGAAGCCCAGGAGAATTCTCACCATGCTAACGGAGTTAACATTGAATGTTGACTCTGTCAACACTCTTCTGTAGCCTCCCTGGTGAGGAGGAGACCCGATGAAGAAGCGACCGGGGGGCCCCCGGGCCGCGCGCCGGCGCGGGAGCTACCACCACGGCAATCTGCGCCGGGCGCTGCTCGACGCCGCGCTCGAGCTCGTCGAGACCCAGGGCGCCGAGGCGCTGACGCTCAGGGCTGCGGCGCGACGGGCCGGCGTCTCCCAGGCCGCCCCGTACCGCCACTTCGCCGACAAGCGGACCCTGCTCGCGGCGGTGGCCGAGGAGGGATTCCGGGCGCTGACGGAGGCCATGCGACAGGCCACGGCCGCGCATGGCGACGAGCCGCTCGGCCGCTTCCGCGCGCTCGGGCTCAGCTACATCAGGTTCGCGGTGAGCCACCCCGCCCACTTCCGCGTGATGTTCGGGCGCGAGATCGCTGACAAGTCCCCGCACCCCGACCTCCTCGACGCAGCCGCCGTGACCTTCGGCCTGCTCGTCGAGGGCGTCGCAGGCTGCCAGCGGGCCGGGCTCGCGCGCGAGGGCGACCCCGCGGAGCTGGCGATCTCGGCCTGGGCCGCCGTGCACGGGCTGTCAGCCCTGCTGCTCGACGGTCAGCTCGGGCCCTGGGACCAGGAGCGGGTGGAGCAGCTCGCCCACGGCGTGACCGCCAGCCTCTTCCTGGGCCTCGGCCCCCAGCGCGCGTGAGCCTGCGCGGCCGGCGTGCTACACTCGCCGCCACCTGTTGACTCCTCTCGCCCCATGGATCCTCCACATGGAAAAGAGGCGTGCCATGCAGCGAATCGTGGGCCGGTCGCTACCGGTCCTGATCACGCATGGCCAGAAGGACGGGATCGTCCTGCCCGCCACGGCCCGGCAGCACTCGGCGGCCATCTCGCAGGCCAAGCTCTCGCTCTACCCCAACGTGGCTCACGCCCCGTTCTGGGAGGCCGCCCCGCGCTTCAACCGTGAGCTGAGGGCCTTCGCCAAATCGGTGGCGCGGGACGGGAAGAAGCGGTAGGGCGAGGGCTCAGCCCCAGACGCCAGGGATCTTGGTCGCGCAGGAGGGGCAGGCGCCCCGGGTCTCGGTCAGGCGATCGCGCAGGATCCTGTATCCCTCGCGCTCGATGAGGAGCGTTTTGCAGGAGGGGCAGCAGGTGTTCTCGAAGCGCCCGACCCGGCCGGGGAGGTTGCCGGCGTAGACGTAGCGGAGGCCCTCACCGAGCCCGATCTCGGCGGCGCGGAGCACCGTCCTCGCGGGCGTGTCCTCGAGGTCCGTCATCCTGTAGTCGCGGTGGAAGGCCGT
The DNA here is from genome assembly GCA_001788395.1 of Candidatus Rokubacteria bacterium GWA2_70_23. Classification (GTDB taxonomy): domain Bacteria; phylum Methylomirabilota; class Methylomirabilia; order Rokubacteriales; family CSP1-6; genus UBA12499. Next base: position 9,246 of record MGBT01000137.1, on the reverse strand, counting down.
GACGTGCCACGGGATGTCGGGGGAGACGGACACGAGGAAGCGCGCGAGCGCACTGAGCTCCTCGTCGGAGTCGTTGTGCCCCGGCACCACCAGCGTGACGACCTCCGCCCAGAAACCCCGGGCGTGGAGCATGCGGATCGTGTCAAGCACCGTCTGCAGCACGCCGCCCAGCTTCCGGTACCGCCGGTCGTCGAAGCCCTTGAGGTCCACCTTGTAGAGGTCCACCCAGGGGCGCAGGAAGTCGAGCACCTCGGACGTCGCGTTCCCGTTCGACACGTAGGAGCACGTGAGCCCCCGCGCCTTCCCTTCCTTGAAGATCTCCACCGCCCACTCGCTCGTGATGAGGGGCTCGTTGTAGGTGGAGGTGAGGACCCGCGCCCGGTGGCGGAGGGCCATGTCCACGATCTCGCGCGGGGTCACCTCCTGCGGCGGCGTGCCCGCGGCCGGGTCGCGGAGTGCCTGCGAGCTAAGCCAGTTCTGGCAGAACCCGCAGTGCAGATCGCATCCGAGCATGCCGAAGGACAGGGCGCGCGCGCCGGGGTAGGCGTGGAAGAAGGGCTTCTTCTCGATGGGGTCGAGCTGCAGGCTGCCCACGTAGCCGGATGGCACCATCAGGCGGCCGTCCGCATTGAAGCGCACCCGGCAGATGCCCCGCTGCCCCGGAGGGATCAGGCAGCGGTGGCCGCAGGCGTGGCAGCGCAACCGGGCCCCGGGGAGGCGCTCGTAGAGCTCGCCCTCCCGGGCGTGGCGCGAGAGGATCTGCTCGAGAGTTGCCGCGTGGGCCATTCTTCCTCTACTTTACTCCCGGGGGGAGGGTGATGGATGCGGGTCCCGTGAGGCGCCCGGCGGTGGCGGGATCGTTCTACCCGGACCGTCCAGAGGCGGTGGAGGCGGATCTCGCGCGCCTGATCGCGAACGTCGAGCCCAAGCGGACACCGAGGGCGGTCGTGGTGCCCCATGCCGGGTGGAGCTACTCGGGCCGCGTGGCCGGCGAGGTCTACGGGCGGGTGAAGGTGCCGGCCCTCGTCGTGGTCCTCGGCCCGAATCACACGGGGCTGGGTCCCGCGGGCTCGATCATGTGCCGGGGGCGCTGGGCGCTGCCGGGCGGCGACCTCGCCATCGCCGAGCTGCTCGCCCGCTCGATCCTGGGCGCGGCGTCGGTGCTGGAGGAAGACGCCGCGGCGCACGCCCGGGAGCACGCCATCGAGGTCCAGCTCCCCTTCCTCCGCCGCCTCCGTCCTGGCCTCCGTTTCGTGCCGATCACGCTCGGCAGCGGTGAGCTGGCGTTCTGCGAGGACGTGGGGCGCGCGGTGGCCGCCGCGCTGGGGCGCCTGGGCGAGCCCGCGATGATCGTCTGCTCCACCGACCTGAACCATTTCGAGGCGCAGCGAATATCGAACCGAAAGGACCGCCTGGCCATCGACGCGATCCTGAGCCTCGACCCCGGCCGGCTCCGCTCGACGGTCAGCGAGCACCGCATCTCCATGTGCGGCATCGCGCCGACCCTGGCCACGCTGTCGGCGCTGCGGGAGCTGGGCGGGGCGCGGGCCGAGCTGGTCCGCTACGAGACCTCGGGCGACGTCTCCGGCGATCTCGACCGCGTGGTGGGCTACGCCGGCCTCGTCATGGAGTAGCGCGGGACGGAGGAGTGGAGGTTTCGACGCGGCTTGATCCGCCCGGGGGGCGCTGGTACACTCGCGGCCACGTTTTCGCCGCGCACCCCCTCGATGGAGGCGAAGGGCATGACTGGGCGCATCCTCGAAGGCATCACGGTCCTCTCGGACGCGAGATCTACCGTGATCTTCACGCTCGACCCCGGCGTCTCGTGGCTGCTGGCGCAGGATATGATGGGTGTGCCGCTCACGGAGCGGCTCATCACCTCGAGCGCGCTCAGCGCCGAGCGGGCACCCTCCTTCTGGCCGCCGGGGACGAGCCGCGAGGAGCTGCTGACCCGGTTCTGCCCGGCCGCCGAGGGCGGGCGTCTCATCGAGATGGGGGCTGCGGGGATCGCGGTCACCGACCATTGACCCAGTCGGAGGGGCATGGATGATCCAGCGCTATCGCGTCCTGGCCATCGCCGCAGTCGTCGGGCTCCTCGGGATCGCTCACCCCGCGTGGGCGGGCCCCCCGGCGGACCAGCTCCAGGTGCAGGTGAACCGGGTCCTTAAGATCCTGGAAGATCCCGAGCTCAAGAAGGAGAACAGGATCCGGGACCGCCGGACGGCCATTCGCCAGGTCGCCAACGACATCTTCGACTTCACCGAGATCACGCGGCGGAGCCTCGGCAGGCACTGGCAGGCCCGGACGCCCCAGCTGTCGAGGCCCCGGACGCGGACCGGTCCCGCCGGCCCCAGTCTCCGTAGCCCCGCCCCCCACCCTGATCTCTCCCCCACGAGGGAGGGGGCTAGGTCTCGGACCCCTCGCCCCCGCAGGGGGAGAGGGCAGGGTGAGGGGGGACTCAGCTCACGCTGACGAGGAGGTCGGGCGAGAGGTCCTTGACTCTCGTCTGGCCGCAAAGGGCCAGCGAAGTCCGCAGCTCGGTGCGAAGGATGTCAAGGGCACAGGCCACCCCGTCGGCGCCATCGGCGCCGAGCCCCCACAGCACTGTCCGCCCGATCGCGACGACATCAGCGCCGAGGGCCAAGGCCTTGATCACATCGGTGCCGCGCGAGAAGCCGCCGTCCACCACGATGCTCGCCCGCCCGGCCACGGCCTCGACGACGGCGGGCAGGGCATCGATGGTCGGCTGGGTCTGATCCAGCTGGCGTCCACCGTGATTGGAGACCCAGATCAGCCCGACCCCGGCCTCGACGGCCCGCCTGGCATCCTCGGCAGTCATGATCCCCTTGAGGCCGATGGGGAGCCGGGTCGTCTTCTTGAGCCACGCCACGTCGTCCCAGGTGAGGCGCGCCTGGTACTCCGGATCCGGCCCGCGCGGATTCGGCGCCTTCGACATGGCCGCGCGAGGGTCCCAGCGCCCGAGGATGTCGCGCTCGCGGCGCCCGTAGACCTGCACGTCCACCGTCAGGCACACGGCGAGGTAGCCGGAGGCTTCCACCCGCGCCAGCAGATCGGCGACCCATGCCCGGTCGCCGTGGTGGTAGAGCTGGAACATCCTGGGCGCCGTGCTGGCCGCCGCCACGTCCTCCACCGGCCAGCCGGTGGCGCCGGAGAGGAAGAGGAGCGTGTCGGCCTGGGAGGCGCCGCGCGCCATCTCCACATCGCCGTCGGGGTGGAACATCACGAGCCCGCCCATGGGCGCCACGGCCACGGGCCAGGACAAGGGGACGCCGAGGAGCGTCGTCTCGAGGTCGATCTTGCGCACGTCCACGAGGATGTGCTGGCGGATGGCCAGGCGGGAGAGCGCCCGCCGGTTGCGGCGGAGCGTGGTCTCGGTCTCGGCGCCGCCCGCGCCGAAGTTGTACACCTCGCGGGGAAGGCGGCGCCGGGCAGCCTGTCGGATCTCGGGGAGGGTGACGAATGTGGAAGTCATGCCCGGTACCATAGGGCTTCCGGCGCCGCGAGGCAACGGGCTTCGCGGGCCGGGGCGGCTGGCCAGGGCGGGGATGCGCCAACTCTTGACCATGAGAGCCTCCATTCGTGGAACATGGGGCTGAGGCTGGTGGGAGCGGGGCGGACGGCGGTGTTCACCAACCTGGTCCCGCTCTCAGGGGTGCTCCTGTCCCGGCTGATCCTGGACAAGCAACTTCGGCCGCTGCGGCTCGCGGGAGGTTTGCTGGCCGTCGCGGGAGTCGTGGTCTGCCAGGGCCCCGAAGGGCGAGGTCTCGGGCGCGAGGCCGCCCGGGCGCTGCTCGCTCGCGCGCTCCCCGGCCGCTGGCGGCGTGCCGGGGGAGCGCAAGCGCCACCCCCTACTCTACTGGGGGGGGTACCTGAAGGGCGCCCCGCCGGTGCCCTGGATCGGTGGGGGCGCGTACGCCGCTCGCTGGGCGCCGCCGCCTTCCGACGACCCCGCCGCCCGGGCTCCCTGCGTTACCGGGCTCGGCTTCGCCGCCACCGCCCTCTTGGCCGCGGGCTTCTTCGCTGCCGCCCTCTTGGCCGCGGGCTTCTTCGCCACCTTCTTCACTGCCTTCACCGCTGTCTTCTTTTTCATGGAACAGAATCTACAGCAAGAGTCGAGGGCCGGTCAACGCCCATCCTGCGGTACGGCCTCCCGCTCAGGCCGGCCGGCGGCCCAGCAGGCTGAGCCCCTTGACCGTGAGCACCACCTCGCCGTGCTGGTTCCGCAGCTCCATCAGCGATCGGACCATGCCCCGGTCCGGCTTGCTCCGGGAGGGAATACTCTCCAGCACGGTCATGCGTCCCGAGAGCGTGTCGCCGGGGCGCACCGGCTTCACCCAGCGCAGCTCGTCGATGCCGGGGGAGCCGAGGCTCGCCGTGTGCGACAGGAGCCCGTCGTGGAGGAGCCGCATCAGGAGGGAGCCCGTATGCCAGCCGCTGGCCAGGAGCCCTCCGAAGATCGTCTGCTTCGCTGCCTCCTCGTCCACGTGGAACACCTGCGGGTCGAACTCCTTCGCGAACGCGATGATGCTCTCCCTGGTGATGCGCCGGCTGCCGAGCTCGATCACGTCGCCCGGCCCGAAGTCCTCGAAGTGGCGGAGGGGCGGCGGCACGGGTCAGCGCCTCTTGCCGAGCATGCGCTCGACGTAGCGCTGGATCGCCTCGCGCGCCGGCGCCGCGTCCCAGATCTCGGCGCGCCAGTCGCCGCCCGCGCGCCCCAGCGCCGCGCAGCCCGCGGCCAGCAGGAGAGCGAGGAGCGGCACCGCGCGCCCCGCCGCGCGCAGCCCACGGCGCCGCGACGCGGCCGGCGCGTTCCTGACGGCTACACCGGCCACGACTCGCGCCGGGAGCCCATGTCCCAGAACATCCACTCGTACCGGCTCGTCGCCACGAAGTGGCGCAGCATGGCCTCGCGCTCCGCGGGCGCGCGCTGCGCCGCCGTCGCGTTGGCCGCCTCCAGGACGGCGCGCACCACGCCGCCGAACTCGTCGGAGGCGTAGGTCCCGATCCATCGCGTGTACAGCGGATCCGGCGAGCCCCGCTGCTCGAGCGCCCGGCCCACCTCCCAGTAGATCCAGTAGCAGGGCAGCAGCGCTGCCAGCGCCTCGTGGAAGGGCCCGCCGTGGGCCACCGCCAGGAGATAGCTCGTGTAGGCGAGGTTGGTGGGTGCCAGCGGGGTCGCGGCGACCTCGTCCGGGCTCAGCCCGAAGTCGCGGAAGAAGCTCTCGTGAAGCGTGCGCTCCACCTTGAGCGCGCCGGCGGCGTGCTCGTTGAACATGATGATCCAGTCCTCCCGCGGGGCCCGGGCGGCGGCGAGGGAGAGCGCCCGGGCGAAGTCGCGCAGGTAGAGGGCGTCCTGCACCGCGTAGAACCGGAAGCTCTCGCGTGGGAGCGACCCGTCGGTGAGCCCCGTGACGAACGGGTGGCGCAGGATCTCGGTGTAGATCCTCGCGATGGCGTGCCAGCACTCGTCGGTGAAGGCCATGTCGCGTTGCCCGCGCCGTATTCTACCCCACGATCCCGAATCTCGAGCGTCGCCGTGGATCTCAAGATCAGCGAGATCGTGGACGCGCCCAACTGGATCGTCTCGGCATTCCTGCCCGAGAGCATCTTCACCTGAGCCGGCTCTTGAGGATCTTGCCCGTGGCGCTCTTCGGGAGCTGCGCGACGATCTGCACCTGACGCGGGTACTTGAAGCCGGCGAGGCGCGCCTTGCAGTGGGCGATCAGCTCGTCGGGTTCGCTCGCGGCGCCCGGGCGCAGCGTGACGAAGGCCGCGACCTCCTCGCCCAGCTCGGGGTGCGGCAGGCCGACGACGGCGGCCTCGGCCACGGCGGGGTGGGCGAGGAGCACGGCCTCGACCTCGGCCGGAACCACGGAGTAGCCGCCTCTCAAGATCAGCTCGCGCTTGCGCCCCACGATGCTCACGTGGCCGTCGGGGGAGACGGCGACGAGATCACCAGTCCTGAACCACCCGTCCGCGAGGACTGCGCGCGTCTCCTCCGGCCGGTCGAGATACCCCTCCATGGCGGCGGGCGTCCGGATCCACAGCTCGCCGACCTCGCCCTGCGGCAGCGCCGCGCCCGCATCGTCCACGACGGCGATCTCGACGCCGGGCACGGGCCGCCCCACCGACTCGGGCTCGTCGCAGGCATCGCCGGCGAGATGAGAGATGGGGCGGAACAGCTCCGTCGAGCCGTAGCCGCGGATGATCCTGACGCCGGTTCGCTCCCGCCACTCCCGCGCCAGCTCCCACGGACACGGAGCCGCCCCCGACACCACCGCGCGGAGGCTTCCGAGGTCGGCCGTCTCCATCGCCGGGGCATCGAGCATCCTGCGGAACATGGCGGCCACTCCGGGGAACACGGTCACGCGGTGCTGCGCGATGGCGGACAGTGCGGCCTCCGGCGAGAAGTGGTCGAGGAGAGCCACGGAGGCCCCGGCCAGGAGCGGCGCGAGGAGCGCGCCGTTGAGGCCGAAGGAGTGCGACAGGGGCAGCGCCGCCAGCACCACGTCCTCTGCGGTGAGGCCCATGACGGGACCGATCCAGGAGCGATTGGCGAAGGTCAGCGCTGCATGCGAGAGGACAACGCCCTTGGGCTCGCCCGTGCTGCCCGAGGTGTAGAGGATGAGCGCCGGGGCCCCTGTCCCCTCCACGCTCGTGACGACGGCCTCGCCGGCTCCCGTCGCCTCGACGATCGCCGCGGGGCGGAGATCCGCCACGATTCTCATGCGCTCCGCGCCCGTCAGCAGCGGGTTCAGCGGCGTGACCGTCACGCCGAGCTTGAGGGCCCCCCAGAGCGCCGCGACGAAGCGCCAGCCGTTGGCCATCGCGAGCACGACCCTGTCCCTCGCGCGGACTCCCTGGGCGGAGAGCGCGCGGGCGACCCCGCCGGCGCGGAGATCGAGGGCGGCCCACGTGAGGGCCCCGCCGTCCCAGACAAGCGCTGGTGCGCCGGGCTCACGGCGGGCGGTGGCGTCGAGCAGCCGGGCGAAGTTCTCGGTCACGCGCGACTCAGGGGAGGTAGTCCTTCAGGTTGATCCGCTGCCAGACCTCGGGCGGCACGCAGTGGCGCGGCGTGTACGTCGCCAGCGACGGCTTGGCCGTGGCGTCCACCCCCCACTTCGCGGTGTACCCGTCCTCCCGGGTGGACGGGTCGAGGTCCGAGCCGCGCGCGGCGGTGATGATGGTGATGTCGCGATCGGGCTGGCAGCGCGTGGCGATGGCCCAGGTCATCTGGCGGTCGTCGAAGACGTCCACGTCGTGATCCACCAACACCACGCGCTTCATGTAGAGATCGGCGCCGAGCACGGAGAGGATCGCGTTCTTGGCCTGGCCGGGCAGGCGCTGCTCGATGGACACGTAGCAGGTGAAGGGCCCCGGCACCCGCACGGCCTTCACCGACGGGACCATGGCGCGCACGGCCCGGTAGAGGTTCGCCTCCATCGGGATGGTGGACAGGAGCATGTGGTCGAGATGCGCCACCGTGATGTCCTGGAACATGGCGCCGCGCCGGTGGGTGACGGCCTTGACCTTGACGACCTCGCGCTGGCGCTGGCCCAGGCTGTAGCCGGTGAACTCGCCGAAGGGCCCCTCCGGGATGCGCTCGGCCGGGAGGATCTCGGCCTCGATCACCATCTCGGCATGCGCCGGCACCAGCACCTCCGAGGTCTCGCAGCGGACCAGCTCCAGCGGCTCGCCGAGGAGCGCGCCCATGATGGCCCGCTCGTCCTCGTCGATGGAGCCGATGGCGAGTGCGCCGAGCGCGATGGCGGGATGGACGCCCACGGCGAAGGCCACGGGCAAGGGCTTCTCCAGGGACTCGGCGATCCGGTAGAACTCCCAGAGGTGCTTGCCCGCGGTGAGGTGGATGGAGGTCATGTCTCGGCCCTTCACCATGAGGCGGTTGTAGGCGCAGTTCCACGTCTCGCCGGACGGGTCCCTGGCGAAGGAGATGGCGGCCGTGAGGTATGGCCCCGCGTCGCCCTGGTGGTGGACGATCTGGGGCAGGTCGTAGAGATTCACCCGATCCCCCGTGAGGAGGACCTCCTTCACTGGACCCGTGGGCACCACGCGCGGCGGGATCGGCCTCTCCATCGCCCGGAGATACGTCCTGAGCATGTCTTCCGGCGCGCAGCCCATCGCCGCCGCCAGGCGACCACGACTGGCGTGGAGGTTGGTGAGGACGGGAAAGCGCGTGCCCTTGACCTTCTCGAAGAGGAACACCGGCCGCTGCCGCGCCTCCCGCTCCGCCTTCGCCACGATCGCCGTGATCTCGTGGGCCGGGTCCACCTCCTTCGAGACGATCCGGAAGTCCTCCGGCTTCCTGCGCTTGATCAAGTCGAGGTAGGTTCTCAGGTCCTGTGCCATGGGGTGACTCCCTTCGAGGCTCTCACGGCTTCTTGCAGATCACGTTCACGAGGGCCTGGCGCTTCTCGTCGCGGACGACGCGGAGCCCGCGGGCGAGGGCCCCGGGCAGCGCGGCCGGGTCCTCCACCCGCTCGCCGTGGCCGCCGCAAGCCCGGCAGATCATCTCGTAGTCGGGCGCGGGGTCGAGCTCGGTGAGGGGCATCGTGCCGGTCCGGACGGCCCAGCCGTCGCCGGCATGGGAGGTGACGGCGCGCTTCACGGCGTTCCAGGCGCGGTTGTTGAAGACGACGAAGAGGACCATCACGTCCCGCGCCCCGCCAGCGCCGCCCGCTGCAGCCGCAACCCGTTTCGCTCCCACACGATCAGGGCCAACCCGAGCGCCAGCCCCGCCACGTTGGCGGCGAGCCAGCCGCCGCTCGACGGCGGCGGGATGAGGAGCAGCCCCGCCAGCGCCGCCCAGCCCCGGCGGCTCCAGGAGAGCGGCCGGAAGAGATAGCCCACGCAGCCGAAACCGAGGAGGATCACGCCGACGCAGGCCGAGGCCGCGGCGATCACGATCTCCACGACGGAGCCCTTCATCAGGAGCGCGGGGTGGAAGACGAAGACGAAGGGCACCACGTAGGCGACGATGCCGAGTCGCATCCCCGCCCAGCCCGTCTTCATGAAGTCCGACCGCGCGATGGAGGCCGCGGCGTAGGTGGCCAGACACACGGGCGGGGTGATCATCGAGAGCATGCCGAAGTAGAAGAGGAAGAGGTGGGCGCCCAGCGGCGCGATGCCGAGCTGCACCAGTGCCGGTCCCACGAGCACCGCCAGCATGATGTAGACGATCGCCGTGGGCATGCCCATGCCGAGGAT
>MGBT01000136.1:47845-48892 GCA_001788395.1 Candidatus Rokubacteria bacterium GWA2_70_23 | reverse complement strand
CGCCATGGATCAGGCGGCGACCCGCCATTTCAAACGGTCGTTCCTCGAGCGGTAGGCCACCATTCCTTCTTCTTGTGGAAGGCGACTCCCTCATGGCGATCGTCGCCGTGAGCCTCACCTTCGTCCTGCTCTCGCGCGAGCGCGTCCCGGCCATGCTCATCCTCCTGCTCCTCGGTGCCGCGGTCGCCATCGTCCGGCAACCAGCGCTACTGGGCGAGCTGGGCACGATGGCCTTTCGCTTCCACCTGCCCCACTTCGCGCTCGCAAGCCTCCGGTGGGAGGACGTGCCCACGGGCGTGGTCGTGCTGGGTCTGCCCCAGGCCGCCCTCACCCTGGGCAACGCGATCATCACGACAGTCGAGGAGAACAATGCCCTCTTCCCGGACCGGCGCATCACCGTCCGCCACGTTGCCATCGACCACGGGCTCATGAATCTGGTGGGCACCTCGCTCGGCGGGGTCCCCATGTGCCACGGCGCCGGTGGCATGGCCGGTCACGTCCGCTTCGGCGCCCGCACGGGTGGATCACTCGTCATCCTCGGTGTCCTCGTGCTTTTCGTGGGCCTCTTCCTGGCAGACTCGGCCGCCACCCTCTTCAAGCTCGTCCCCCTCTCGGTGCTCGGCGCCATCCTCTTCTTCGGGGGACTCGAGCTCGCGGCGGGCTCACACGGCAGCGGCCTGGACAAGAACGACCGCTACGTCCTGCTCGTCACGGCGGGCATGTCCATGTGGAACATGGGCGCGGGGTACCTCGCGGGATTGCTCCTGTGGCAGTGTTTCCAGCGGGGATGGCTCAAAGCGTGATCCTGGGAGAGGCCGGTAAAAGGAATTGGTGCCCCCGGGGTGACTCGAACACCCGGCACGCAGTTTAGGAAACTGCTGCTCTATCCACCTGAGCTACGGGGGCATGCGTCCGCTGCGAGCACGCAGTCCAGATTCTAGCACTTCGCGCGAAGACGGGCGCTTCAGGTGAGGTCGGGGAGATTCACGCCTCGCGCCGCGACGAGCGTTGCCAGTCGTCGGAGCGCGGTCGTCTCGATGTGACGGA
>MGBT01000136.1:28139-47794 GCA_001788395.1 Candidatus Rokubacteria bacterium GWA2_70_23 | reverse complement strand
GCGGCTCCCCTTCGAGGCCGAAACGGAGGGTAATCACGCTGCGCTCGACGTCGGGCAGATCGTGGAGGATTCCCGCCACATCGTTCCGAGCCCGGAGGGCCGCCGCGAGGGCCGAGACCGTCCGCGGCGACGGGTCCTCGATGATGCCCTGGCGACTCCCCTTCTCCTCGACGCCGGCCGGGGCGTCGGGCGACACGGGCCGTTGCGCGCGCAGCGTTTCGAGCTGTTCGACCTGCTCCGCCGTGTGCCCGAGGCGCTCGGCCAGCTCCGCCGCCGTCGGCGCGCGTGTCAGTGTCTGGGTGAGCGCCGCGTGGGCCATCGTGTACTGGGAGAGGAGCAGCTCCAAGTGCACCGGCAGGCGGATCATGCGCGCCTGGTGGGCGAGCGCCCGGACCAGGGCTTGGCGAATCCACCAGGTCGCGTAGGTGGGAAAGCAAGTGCCTCGATCCGCGCGGAATTTCCTGACAGCGTGGAGGAGCCCCACGTTGCCCTCCTCGATCAGGTCGGGAAGGGAGAGCCCGCGGTTCACATAGCGCCGAGCCAGGCTCACCACCAGCCGCAGGGTGACCTCGACCAGTCGCCGCTCGGCCTGGACATCCCCCGCCTGCACTCGGCGCGCGAGCTCCCGTTCCTCGCCGGCCGTGACGGGCTTGATGCCCCGGATCTCGTCGAGGTAGCGCCCCAGCAAGGCCCGGTTGCGCACGGCGACCTCGGGGGACTCCTTGGCATCAGCGAAGACGGAGAGGTCCCCCGCCAGGAGGGTCTCCAAAGGCTCGTCGGAGCCCTCGATGGGCTCCTCGATCTCCCCCTCACTCATCCTCGTCGTCGTCTTCGGGGGGCTCGGGCATCTCGTCCGTGCGGGCCAGGATGGTGTCCCGAGCCGGCAGCAGGTAGAGCGGGTTGTAGACCATCCCCTCGTGTCGGATCTCGAAGTGGAGGTGGTAGGCGCTGGCGCGCCCGCTTCGCCCGACCGTCCCGATGACGGTGCCCGCCTCGACCCGGTCCCCCACCTCGACGAAGTTCTGAAGGTTGTGGGCGTAGAGGCTCGTGAACCCATTGTCGTGTTCGATCCGTATGATCCGGCCATAGGAGCGCTCCCATCCGCTGAAGTACGCCGTGCCCGGAGCCGCCGCGAGCACCGGGGTGCCGACCTCCGCCCGGATGTCGATTCCAGCGTGCCAGCCGTTCCGGCGCCTCCCGAAACCCGACAGCACGGGGCCCATGACGGGCCAGGTGAAGTCGATGCTCCGGCCATTGAACTCGGGCACCGCAAGGAAGAGTCGCGTTGGCACGCGCCGAGGCCCTACTGCGGCCAGCAGCGTTCCCTCGGGCCGCGCCACGGGACCGGCGGGCTCGACGGCTACCGGTACCCGCGCGCTCTGGCACCCGGGGATGTCGAGCCGCTGGCCAACCCGGAGGGCGTCGGGCCTCACCAGTCGATTTGCCTCGATCACGGCCTGGCGGCTCACCCGGTTGCGCGCGGCGATGCGGCTGATGGAATCTCCCGCCTGGACCACATGCGCGCAGGGCCCAGGCGGGGACTCCGGGCGTTTGTGCTCCCTGGGGAGGGGTCGCCTGTGCGGGGGCCTGGGCGGCTGCGGCTCGGCGTGGGCCGGCGGGCCGGGCACGAAGAGCAGGCCGGGCAATAGCAGCCCCACGCCGATCGCGCGCCGGGCCCGAGTGCGGCGGCGCGTCAGGGGTCGAACTCCGCGTAGCGGGTGCCGAACGACGCGAAGCGGCCTGTCGCGGGACGCCACATGATCTCCACCTTCTCCACGCGGGCGAGCGGAGGCCCCTTCTCGATCTCCCGGGCGAACTCGTCGATGACGTTCCGCCCGCCCTCGACCCGCACTCGGACCCGCCCGTCCTTCAGGTTCATGACATAGCCCGTGAGACCGAGCTGGCTCGCCTTGCGCTCCACGAAGTTCCGGTAGCCCACGCCCTGAACGCGCCCGCCGACGACGATCTCGGCGGCGGTGCGGATGTCGGCCGCCGTCATCGGACGCTGCGGCGGCGCCCGGCCCCCCACGGACCGCTCATGCGGCCCTGCGGGCGGACGAGGGGGCCGGGAAAATGGTCGGGGCGACTGGATTTGAACCAGCGACCTCCTGCTCCCGAAGCAGGCGCGCTACCAAGCTGCGCTACGCCCCGACCTCGCATGGCACCGCTCGACCCCGGGTCTTCAGGTCTGCCACGCGTACTTCCCGATGAGCTTGACGAACACGCATCCCGAGTCGTCAGTGACGCGCATCGCGCCCCGCACCTTCTCGATCACCTGCAGCCGCTGCGTATCGGCCTCGCCCACCGGCATCACCATGCGCCCGCCCTCGGCCAGCTGCTCGAACAGCGGCGGCGGCACCGACGGCCCGCCGGCGGCGACGAGGATCCGGTCGAAGGGCGCCTCGTCAGGCCACCCGAAAGTTCCGTTCGCCGTGCGCACCCACACATTCGTGTACGCGAGGGCCTCGAGCGTCTGCCGCGCGCGCGCCCCAAGTCGCGGGAGGCGCTCCACGGTGCACACACGGCTCGCGCACTCCGCGAGCACGGCCGCCTGATAGCCGGACCCCGTCCCGATCTCGAGCACCTTCTCCACGCCGACGAGCTTCAAGAGCTCGGTCATCCGTCCCACGATGAACGGCTGGGAGATGGTCTGTCCCTCGCCGATCGGAAGGGGGTGATCCCCGTACGCCCGCTCCCGCAGCGCCTCGTCCACGAACAGGTGCCGCGGCACCCGGCGCATGGCGGCCAGCACGCGGGGATCGGTGATGCCGCGCGCGACGAGCTGCTGCTCGACCATCTTCTCACGCTCGCGGGCGAAGCGCTCGCGAGAAGCGACGACCTCGTTGCGGCCGGTCACCGGGTCCGCCTCTTCAGGAGGGCGTTGAGACCGCCCTCCCAGCTCGCCAGGCCGCGGAGCGCCCCGTGGTGGGTCAGGTCGAGGTGCAGCGGCGTCACCGACGCCCACCCATTGTGCACCGCTGCGATGTCCGATTCCTCGTCCTCCTCCCACGTGGGTGGCCCCGCGCCGATCCAGTAGTACGGGCGTCCCCGGGGATCCACCTCGCGGACGGCCTTCGCGCTGTACACTCGCCGTCCCAGCCGCGTCATGCGAACGCCCGCGGGCCTGCCGGGCGGAACGTTCACGTTGAGCAGCGTCTGCGCCGGCAGTCCCTCGACCAGCAGCCGCGCCGCCACGGCGCGGGCGACCTCCGCCGCCCTGTCGAAACCGCTTCCGTCGGGGTCCACCCGGGATACCGCCATGGAGGCCACGCCGAGCAGCGTCCCCTCCATGGCCGCAGAGACGGTGCCCGAGTACGTGACATCGTCGCCGAGGTTGGCTCCGTGGTTGATCCCGGAGGCCACCAGCACGGGCGCCTCCGGGAGGAGGCCGAGAACGCCCAGGTTCACGCAGTCCGACGGCGTCCCGTTCACCGCGAACCGCCGCTCGGCGAGCTGATCGACACGGAGCGGACGGTGAAGGGTGAGGGCGTGCCCGACGGCGCTCTGCTCGCGATCCGGGGCCACCACGTACACTTCACCGAGATCCTCGAGGGCGGCGGCCAACGCCTGGAGCCCCGCGGCGTGAATCCCGTCATCGTTGGTGACCAGGATCACGCCTGGCATGCACTCCTCCCATCCCCAAAAACAACAACGAGCAGATCCAAGAATCTGCCCTTGACTGCCGATGGAATTGGTCGGGGCGACTGGATTTGAACCAGCGACCCCTTGACCCCCAGTCAAGTGCGCTACCGGGCTGCGCCACGCCCCGACCCACGAGCATTGTACGGAGAGACGGCATGAAACTCAAGGCACCCGCTCACTTCCGGTCGTGCGCGAGCCGCTCCCTGAGCGCCCGCAGCCGGGTGCGCAGGCGGCGAAGCGTTTCCTCCAGCGCCGCACCCTTGAGCCCGAGATCCATCTGCGCCGTTCCGCGCGACTCGGCCAGGAGGCGCTTCTTGGCGCCCTCGAGCGTGAGGCGCTCCTGGTACAGGAGGGTCTTGATGCGGAGGACCAGCTCGACGTCGCGCTTGCGGTACAGGCGCTGTCCCGCCGGGTTCTTCTTGGGGTGGAGCAGCTTGAACTCGGACTCCCAGTAGCGCAGCACGTACGCGGGGATATCCGTGATCGACTCGACCTCGCCGATGCGGTAGTAGAGCTTCTCCGGGATCACCTGGGTCACATGTGCCCCGCGCTAGTGGTTGAGCCGCAGCTTGAGCCCCTTGCTCGGCTTGAACGTGAGCACCTTCCGCGCCGTGATCTCGATGCTGTCCCCGGTCTGCGGGTTTCGCCCGCGGCGCGACGCCTTGCGGCGAATCCGGAAGTGCCCGAAGCCGACGACCTTGACGTCCTCCCCCCGCTCGAAGCAGTTGAAGATGATGTCGAAGAGCGATTCGACCACCGAGGCCGACTGTCGCTTCGACAGCCCGTGGGCTGCCACCGCGTTGATCAGGTCATTCTTCGTCGTTGCCCTCACCTCCCCTCGACTGTGACCGAGTCCCGGACCCACTGAACGTAGGCGGGCGACCCGGCCTCGACTGTCAGGGCCAGCACCTCGGGTACCGAGTACGGGTGCAGCTCCAGGACGCGTTGCTCGAGCGCCGCGTAGCGGCGGCTCTCAGTCTTGATGACCAGCAACGCCTCTGCCGCTTCCTCCCGTTTGCCTTCCCACGCGAAGATGGACGTGATGCCGGGCACCACGCTCACGCACGCCGCGAGCCGCTCGTCCACGAGCGCCCGGCCCAGCGAGAGCGCAGCGTCCGCGGACGGCGCGGTCACCAGGACAACGAGCGGGCTCACTTGGGCTCGCCCTGGGTCACGAAGGCCGCGAGGCCGCGCGCGTGCATGTCCTTGCGCCCGGCGTCGGCAGCGGCTCGACTCGGATAGTCGCCGACCCGGACGAGGTGCTGCGTCATGGGCGCCGCGTCCCCGACGCGGCGAATCTTCACGCTGAGCCCTTCGGCCGCGAGGCGGCGCGAGAGGGCCACCGCCTCGCGCAGGTCGAGCGCGGGCCTGACGGCCACCACGGCGCCTGCTTGCTGGGCTGTGCCACTGCCCCGAAGGGCCGCGGTCACCGCCTCCACGCTCGCCCCGTTGACGACCACCTCGTGACGGCTGCCCACTGCGGAGGAGCCGCGGCTGACCTTCACCACCTGGACCGGCACCTTCTGCGCCCTGAGGGTGCTCGCCAGCCGCTCCGCGTTCGTTGCGTCCTGGAAGACCCCGACCTGCACCCAGTACCTGCCGGTGCCGGCCGGGGCCGTCGCTGAGGCCTCACGCGAGCCCGCCTTGGCGGCCGGCTTCCGCGGCTCGACCGTCGGCCCTTTCGACGTGGGCGCCGCCGGCGCGCTGTCCTGCCGGGGCCTGGTCTGTGCCGCGGCCGCCGGTGGCCGCGCGACCGGTGGAACGGGCTGGATCAATTCGGTCTTGCCAGGGGCCGCGGCCGGTGCCGGCGCTGCCGGCGCATCTGCCGTCGGGCTCGTCGCAGGGATTGCGGTCGGCGCCTGTGCGGGGGGGGGTGCCACCTTCGCGCTCGGGCGCTCGACGGGCGGTGTGCCGTCCAGCCAGCGGAGCACGTACGGCACGGAGACCACGAGAACCACCGCCAGCGCCCCGAGCACGAAGAGCGCGCGGAGCCACCCGGAGGCGAGAAGGCTCCGCGGAGAGAACCGCCTGGGTTCGTCGTCGTCGAGGTACTCGTCTCGGTTTGGGCTCACGCTGGCGAAATGGTAGCACAGAGCCACGGCCTACAAATCAGTTTTCCTCAGCGTTCTGGCTAGTTAGGGGCTGTCAGCTCAGAGAGCTGAACGCCCCGAGCGATGTCTCTGGCCGGGTGGGCGGACGGGGCTACCTGCGGCCGGAGCCGAACGACTGCCCCGCCGGCTTCCCGCCGCTCTTGCGGAAGAGGATGCGCACCGGAGATCCCGCGAACGCGTGGGCGTGCCGCAGGGAGTTGACGAAGTACCGCTCATACGAGAAGTGGATCTTGTCGGGCAGGTTCACGCGAAGCGCGAAGGTGGGCGGAGAGACCGCCACCTGCTGGGCCGACTGAATCCGCAGCGGAACGCCGCGGGAGGACATGGGCCGTCGCTCGACCGCGGCGCGGAAGATGGTCAAGAGCTCGCCAGGCTGCAGGCGGCGCTGCGCCTCGGCTGCCACCCTGTCCACCAGGTCGAACAGCTCGCCGAGCCCGGACCCCTCGAGCGCCGAGGTGAAGCAGACGGGCGCGTAGTCGAGGAACGGGAGGCGATCGTAGATCTGCCCCACGATGTCGGCCTTCTGCACCGAGCCCCGCGGCACCAGATCCCACTTGTTGACCGCGACCACGAGGGCCCGCCCCGCGTCATGCGCGTAGCCCGCGATGTGGGCATCCTGCGCCGTCACGCCTTCGGACGCGTCGAGGACGAGGACCGCCACCTGGCACCGCTCCAGGCTCTTGAGCGCCATCACCACGGAGAGCTTCTCGAGGGGCTCGGAGACGCGGCCCTTCCGGCGGATGCCGGCCGTGTCGACGAGCACGTAGGGACGGTCGCGGAACGTGAACGGTGTGTCGACCGAGTCGCGCGTGGTCCCGGGCGCCTCGTGGACCAGCACCCGGTGGTGGCCGAGCACGGCGTTCACGAGGGAGGACTTGCCCACGTTGGGCCGTCCCACGATGGCGACGCGCGGCCCCCCGCCTTCTGGTGCAGCCACGGGGACGGGCGCGGTCTCCCGGATCGCCTCGAGGAGCTCCGCCACGCCGCGCCCGTGCTCGGCGGAGATGGGCAGCACCTGCGCGAAGCCGAGGCGGTAGCACTCGCCCAGCGCCGCCTCCTGCCCCGCGCCGTCGATCTTGTTCGCGGCCACGACCACCGGGCGCTGACTCCGGCGCAGCGTGGCGGCGATCTCCGTCTCGAGGGGTGTGAGCCCCTGGCGGGCATCGACGACGAACACGATCGTGTCCGCCTCGGCGATGGCGACCATGATCTGTTCCCTCACGGCGGTCATGATGTCCGAGGTGATGCCGGGCTCGAAGCCGCCCGTGTCCACCACGGTGGCCTGCCAGCGCTCGAAGGTGACGGTCCCGTACAGCCGATCTCGCGTCACGCCGGGCACGTCGCGGACCAGCGACTGACGCCGGCCCACCAGGCGGTTGAAGAGCGTGGACTTGCCCACGTTGGGCCGTCCCACGATGGCGATGATCGGGCGGATCACCTGGACCCCGCCGTGGCGACCAGGGCGGCCAGGAGGGCTCCCGGGGAGGCCTCCACCGCCGTGACGGGCACCCCGAGCGAGGCCGCGAGGTCCGCCGGCGTCAGGTCGTCGAGGAACACTCCGCCGCTGTCACGGAGGGCCACCCCGGGAACCAGCACCTCTTCCCCGAGCGGCCCGGCAGCGAGTTGCGCCTGGATGTCGCGCCCGGTGAGGAGACCGGTCACCTGGATGGTGCCGCCAAACCACTCGTTCCGGACGGCCACGACCGTCGCCGCCAGCCCCTTCACGCTGACCCCTCGAAGGAGCGCGCGCATGCGGGGAGCGAACATCTCCCCCGTCACCACGGTGACCCGGCGTTCGCGGCCCAGGTCCGATGGCAGGCCGGGGAGCACGTGAGCGAAGCCGTCCTCGAAGCGGCGCACCAGCCCGATGCCATCCTCGGCAATGGCGAAGCCCTCGTAGGCCGGTGCCGCGGGGAGCGGCATCCCGCTCTGCAGGTAGACCTCGTCGGAGGCCCAGACGAAGCGGCTCTCGAGTCGAGCGAGGCAGTCGCGCTGCCAGCCCTGGATGGTCTGGACGAGTGCCCGCGCCTCATCCGCGGTGAGCGCCCGCAGCCGGGGCAGTCGTCCGCGGTGTATCGTGAGGCCCACCGGAACCACGGCCATCGTGGCGACGGCCGGGAACAGCGCCGACAGCTCGCGAAAGGAGCGAGCGAGGGGCTCGCCGTCGTTCCAGCCGGGGCACAGGACGATCTGGGCGTGCATCCGGATGCCGCTCCGGGCGAGGCGCTCCATGAGCGGCAGCAGATCGCGTTTCACTCGTGGCTGCCCGAGCATCTGGTGGCGCAGCTCCCCATCGGTCGCGTGCACGGATACGTACAGCGGCGAGAGCCGCTGCTCCTCGATGCGGCAGAGGTCCGGCTCCTCGAGGTCCGTCAGGGTGATGTAGTTGCCGTGGAGAAACGACAGCCGGAAGTCGTCGTCCTTCACGTAGAGACTCTTGCGCATGCCCCGCGGCAGCTGGTGGATGAAGCAGAAGACGCAACTGTTCGCGCAGGTGGAGATCTCCCCCGGCCGGGGCGCCAGGAGCTCGAGCCCGAGGTCCGGGCCCCGCCGCTCGAGCAGTGCGGCGACCGCCTGACCCTGCCGGTCGAGGGTGAGCGTGAGCCGCTCCTCGCCACTCTGGTAGTGGAAGTCGATGACGTCGCGGAGGGGATGGCCGTTGATGGCGACGATGCGGTCGCCGGGGCGAAGCCCGGCACGCGCCGCCGGTGTCTGCGCGCGTACCGCCGCCACCACCACGCCCGCGGGGGCGTCGACCGCAGTCTTCGGCACCCCTCAGCTCCGGCCGATCACACCCGCCGGCGGGTTGATCTGCTTGAGCCCCTGGATGAGGTACTGGAGCCCCGAGGCCACGGTCAGCACCGCCGCAGCCCAGGCGAAGGCTTTCGGGACGATGGGCACGTGGAAATAGAAGAAGAGCATGGCCGCCAGGACCGTCGCCATCTGGAAGACGGTGGAGGCCTTGCCGAGCCACGTGGGCGCTGGCTGGATGGTGCCCCCCGAGATGTGGATCACCAGCACCCCGCCGGTGAGAATGAGATCGCGGCTCACGACCACGGCCGTGATCCAGAACGGGATGACCCGCAGATAGGCCAGCGTGACGAACGCCGAGGTGAGCAGGAGCTTGTCAGCGACCGGATCGAGGAAGGCGCCCAGCCGGGTCTTCTGGCCGCGGGTGCGCGCGATGTAACCGTCGAGCATGTCGGTGAGGCTCGCCAGGCAGAACACCACGAACGCCGCGGTGGCCTGCCGGTACACCAGCAGGGTCACGAAGACGGGGATCAGCAAGATGCGCAGTGTCGTGAGCCAGTTCGCGAGTCCCATGGGATCGGGGGTGGGCTGTTGCCGCCTGATTGTAGCACCGGCCCTCGGCCGGCCGGCGGGAAAGCGCCTCGGGGTTCGGCTGCCCTCAGCCGGCGTCGCGGTAGGGCTCGAGCGGGCCGAGCAGACGCGGCGGGAGCTCGACCTCGAGCCGGATGCCGTCGGGCTCGTCGGAGCGCGCCAGGACGCGCCCGCGATCGTAGCAGAGCGACAGGGCCAGGCCATCCCGGTAGGGGATCCGCAAGACCGCCCGCTCCACTCGGCCGCGCAGCGCGCTGTCGATTCGATCCAGCAGGCGATCCATCCCCGCGCCGGTGTGCGCCGAGATGGGGACGCCGTCGAAGCGCTTGACCAGCATGCGCGGCGGCGCGCCGCCTTCCAGCTTATCGATCTTGTTCAGCGCCACGACGGTCGGGCGGCCCACCAGCCCCAGCTCGGCCAGGAGGCTCTCGACCGCCGCTGCCTGCTCCTCGAGACCTGGATGGCTCGCATCCAGCACGTGGACGAGCAGATCGGCTTGCTCCAGCTCCTCCAGCGTGGCCTTGAACGCCTCCACGAGTTGATGCGGCAGCTTCCGGATGAACCCGACAGTGTCGGTGAGGATGAAGGGCGAGTGCTCCCCGCCGGCGACGAGCCGGGCCGTGGGGTCGAGGGTCACGAAGAGCTGGTCGGCCGCCGGCCGGCCGGCGCCTGTGAGCCGGTTCAGGAGCGTGGTCTTCCCTGAATTGGTGTACCCGACGAGCGCCACCACCGAGAAGCCCGTCGCCTTCCTCCGCTCCCGAACGAGACGGCGGTGGGAGCGTACGCGCCGGAGCTCGCCCCGGATCTTCTCGATGCGGTGGCGGATGATGCGCCGGTCGGACTCGAGCTGCGTCTCCCCTGGGCCTCGGGTCCCGATCCCGCCGCCGAGCCGCTCCAGGTGCTTCCACTGCCTCACGAGCCGCGGGAGCAGGTACGACAGCTGCGCCAGCTCCACCTGGAGCTTGCCCTCCATGCTACGGGCCCGCTGGGCGAAGAGGTCGAGGATGAGAGCGGTCCGGTCGATGACCTTGAGACCCAGCGACCCCCCGAGGTTCCGCTCCTGAACAGGAGACAGCGGGTCGTCGGAGATCATGAGGTCGGCGCCGTGCTGGCGCGACCATGCCCGGAGATCTTCCACCTTTCCCTTGCCGAAGTACAGTGCCGGTGTCGGCGCCTTCCGGTCTTGCGTGACGCGACCCACCACCTCTGCCCCGGCCGACTCCGCCAGCCGCTCCAGCTCGTCCAGTGACTCCTCCACATCGAAGCGCCGCTGGGTCGGGAGCCGGACGGCGCCCAGCACCGCTTTCTCGCGTCCGGTCACTCGATCAGTCCCTCCTTCGTGAGCTGCTGGACGATGGCGTCGGCGGCCCCGTCGAGCCCGCCGAGCGCGTCCACGTCGATCCACCGGATCTCCGGGTCCCGGGCAAACCACGTCATCTGGCGCTTCGCGTAGCGCCCGGTGTCGCGGATCATGAGACGGATCGCGTCCGCCTCCGGCATCCGTCCCCTGACCACCGCGCAGAAGTGGCGGTAGCCGATGCCGCCCATGGCCGGAAGCGTCTCGGCGAAGCCGGCGGCGAGGAGCCCTCTCACCTCTTCGATCATCCCACGGGCGACCATGGCCTGCACGCGGTCCACGATCCGGCGGCGAAGGATCTCGCGCGGCTGGCAGAGGCCCACCATGACCAGCCGGAAGGGGGGGGTCGCGGTCGCCCAGCTACCCACGGGGCGCCGCTCCCCGACGCGGCCCTCCGGGCTCCCCGCGAGGGCGATCTCGAGAGCCCGGATGACGCGCACGCGATCGTGCGGATGGAGGCGGTCGGCGGCGGCGGGATCGTGCTCGCGCAGCCGCCCGTGCAGCACCGCCGAGCCCTGGGTGTCCCCCACGGACTCGAGCTCCCGCCGGAGGCCAGCGTCGGCCGGCGGCGCCGGGTCGAGTCCCTTGAGGAGGGCGCGCACGTAGAGGCCGGTGCCGCCCACCACGGCTGGCAGTCGACCCCGGCCCCGGATCTCGGCGAGGGCGCGGCGGGCGTCGTTGCGGAACCGCGCCGCGTGGTAGCGCTCGTGCGGCTCCACGACGTCGATGAGGTGGTGGGGCACCACCCGCAGCTCGTCCGGTGAAGGCTTCCCGGTGCCGACGTCCATGCCGCGGTAGACCTGGCGCGAATCGGCGCTCACCACCTCGAGCGGTATCCGGCCCGCGAGGCGCACCGCCACGGCGGTCTTGCCCACTGCCGTGGGCCCCACGATGACGAGCAGGGCGGGCTGCGGCTCGCCTCCTCGCTCCGCTCGGGGGATTTCCATGTCCGCTCGCCTCGGCGCGCGTTGCGCTTCCTCGGTCCATCGGCTCGGCTCGCCTCCGGCTGCGCCTCGCACTGCGGGCTGCGGCTCGCCGCCTCGCTCCGCTCGGGGGATCCCCATATCCGCTCGCCTCGCCTCCGGCTGCGGCTCGCCAACCTTTTCCGCGCGCGGTGGGCCAGTGCCGGCACACCGCCTGGAGGGCGCAGGGGGCGCAGACCACCGCGTCGCGCCGGTCGAGGCAGTCCCCGGACATGCGTTTGTGGCAGAGCGAGAAGTCGTACTTGACGGGGTCCTCCGGATCCAGCGCGCGCAGATTGGCCGTGATCTCCTCGGCCATCTTCCAGTTGCGACTCCGCCGGCGCGTGAGTCCCAGCGCGCGCGCCATGTGCTCGACGTGAGTGTCCACGGGCATCAGGAGCGCCGAGGGAGGGATCGCCGTCCAGAGCCCGAAGTCCGGGGGCTCGCGCCTCACCATCCATCGCAGAAAGAGATGGAGTCGCTTGCACGGGCCGCCCGTGGAGGGACGCGGGAAGAGGTGGCGGAAGCCGTTCGAGAGCCGATTGCGCGGGAACACCGCCGACAGGTCCTGGTCGAGAAAGCCGTCCACGAAGCGCTCGAGCGCCGGGCCCACGTCTGGATCGCCCGCGGCGTAGCCCTTGGCGAAGAAGGCGCCCAGCGAGCCGTGAGCCAGGAGGATACGCTGCGTCGCGAGGCAGAACGCCGCCAGGTCCCGCGGGCGGTTGAAGCGATAGCGGAAGCCGTCGAACCGGGCGCCGTCCTTCTTCGGGTCGAAGCCGAGGATGAAGCGCCACGGGGAGTCACCCATCTGGGCCAGCGCCCAGGCTACCTGCGGACCGAAGAGATCCACGCGCCCGTAGGCGAGACAGGCGGTAAGAAGGCCCGAGACCTCCCGGTCCCCGGGCTCGGCGTAGCGGAGCGGGTAGCGGATAGCGTCCTGCTGGGCGCGGACGACCCAGTCGAGCTCACGGTAGAGCCGCTCCAGGGGCGCCTTGAGCCGCGGCTTTGGCCGCATCTTTCTGGGTCTCGCGTGGCGGCGTCTCACCCGGGGGCCTCTGGCCCGGATTCTAGCATGGGCGGTTGCCCGCCCATCGGCTGGTTGCTATCATGTGGCCGCTCTCGCTGCGAACCCCGGCCCATCGGAGGAGCATCCATGCGAAAGATCGTATCCCTCGGCGTCCTCTTCGCCCTCGTGCTCGTCGCGGCGGCCTCGCTCCCCGCGGCCTACCCCGACCGGCCCGTGAAGCTCATCGTGCCCTGGGCGGCCGGCGGCGACACCGACAACATCTTCCGTCCCTTCGCCCCGGGGCTGCAGAAGGCGCTGGGCGCCACCGTGGTCATCGCCAACGTGGGCGGCGCCTCCGGAACGGTGGGCGCGCGGGAGGCGAAGAACTCACCGCCAGACGGCTACACGCTCTACGCCGTTCACGACTACATCCACTCCACGTATTACACCGGCGTGTCGGACGTGAAGTACTCGGACTTCGAGCCGGTGTGCCTCCTGTCCTCGACTCCCTCCGTCCTCACGGCGAGCCCCAAGACCAAGTGGACATCCTGGCAGGAGCTCCTCGCCGACGCCAAGGCGCGCCCCGGGCAGATCAGCGTGGGCGCCACACTCGGCTCCACCAGCCACTTCTTCCCGGCCCTCATCGAGAAGGCCGCCGGCATCAAGTTCAAGTACGTCTCCTACGAGGGGCTGGCGCCCCGCATGAACGCCATCCTGGGCGGTCACATCGACCTCACCGACTCCAACCTCACCCAGAAGGGCAAGGTGGACGCCGGCCAGCTCAGATTCCTCGCCATCGCCACCGAGAAGCGGAGCCCGGAGATCCCCAGCGTCCCGACGCTCAAGGAGCTGGGGCTCAACGTGGTCTTCTCCGTGGAGCGCGGCCTCATGGTGCCCAAGGGCACTGCCGGCGACGTGATCGCCAAGCTGGACGCGGCCTGCGCCCAGGCGAGCAAGGAGCCCGCCTTCGCCGAGTCCATGAAGAAGCAGGGCACGGAGGTGCGCTACCTCGACCGGAAGGCGTACGCCGAGTACCAGAAGAAGCTCGACGATCTCAACCGGGAGCTCGCCAAGGATCTCGGCCTGCTCAAGCGGTAGACACCAGGTGCTCGGTCGAGACGGCTGGGCAGGGCTCGTCTGCCTGGCGGGGAGCCTGTGGCTCCTGACGCTCACCCGCGGGCTCCCGCAGCCCGCGCTGGTGCCCATCGGCCCCGGCTTCTATCCGCGCATCATTCTCGGCTCCACCGCGCTCCTGAGCGCGCTCCTCGTGGGCGCCGACCTCCTCGCCCGGCGGCGCGCCCCAGGCCCGCGCCAGGGCCAGACGGCCGGTACGGCACCCCCACCGCGGCCCCGGCTGCCTCCGGGCTGGCCGCTCGTCCTCACGACCTTCGGCCTCTTCACCGCCTATGTCCTGCTCTTGCCCGGCCTCGGCTATCGCCTGGCGACTTTCCTCTTCGTGGGAGCGCTCCAGGCGGCGCTCGAGCCGCGCGGCAGGCGGCGATGGATCTTCATCGTCGTGGTGGCCGTGGCCACGACCTGGGTGACGCACCTGGTCTTCGAAACCTATCTGTCTGTGCTCCTGCCACGCGGACGCTGGACCGCGTTCTAGGCCATGGTGGAGCTCCTCGGCGCCGGCATCCTCAACGTGCTCCAGGCGAAGTACCTCCTCTCCCTCGTCATCGGCACGCTCGCCGGTGTGGTGGGCGGGGCGCTGCCGGGTGTGACGATCACGATGACCATCATCCTGATCCTGCCCTTCACCTTCGGCCTCGATCCGCTCCAGGGGCTCGCGGCCATGACCGGCGTCTACGTGGGCGGCTCGGCCGGCGGGCTCATCACCGCCTGCCTCATCGGCATCCCGGGCACGCCGTCCACCATCGCCACGACCTTCGACGGCTTCCCCATGGCGCAGAAGGGCCAGCCCGGCCGCGCGGTATGGCTGGGCGTGTGGGCGTCGTTCTGGGGCGGCCTCCTCGGTGGGGTCTTCCTCATCGCCGCCACGGGTCCGCTGGCCGCCTTCGCGCTCCAGTTCGGGCCCTGGGAGTTCTTCTCGCTCTTCGTCTTCGCGCTGGCGATGGTGGCGGGGCTCACCGGGACCTCGCTGGTGAAGGGTCTCATCTCCGGCGCCATCGGGCTCATGGCCACGATCATCGGCGCCGATCCGATCATGGGCGTCCCGCGGCTGACCCTCGGCTCCGAGTTCCTGCAGGGCGGCTTCCAGTTCCTGCCCATCCTCATCGGCATCTTCGCCTTCGCCCAGATCATGACCGACATCGAGAAGATGTCAGGCGGCGGGCCGGCGCGCGACGTGGCCCGGCAGGCGCCGAGTCTCTCGGTGTCCCACCTCAAGATCATCGCCGAGGTCCTCGGCCGCCCTTTCCTCCTCCTCTGGTCCACCTTCATCGGCATCCTCATCGGGGTGCTGCCGGCCATCGGCGGCAGCGCGGCGAACATCATGGCCTACGACCAGGCCAAGAAGTTCTCGCGGCACCCCGAGCGCTTCGGCACCGGCACGCCGGAGGGCATCATCGCATCCGAGTCCTCCAACAACGCCAATGTCGGCGGCTCGCTCGTGACCATCATGGCCTTCGGCATCCCGGGCGATGCCGTCACCGCGGTGATGCTCGGGGCCATGATCATCCACGGCATCCAGCCGGGGCCGCTGTTCATCAGCCAGGAGCCGCGTCTGGCCTACGGCATCTTCGCGGCCTACCTCCTGGCGCATCCGATCATGGTGCTCCTCATCGGCGCGGGAGCACGATTGTTCATGAGGATCGTCACGGTGCCCAAGCCCGTGCTCATCCCCGTGGTCCTCGTCTTCTGCGTCGTCGGCGCCTACGCGCTCAACAACACCATCGAGAACGTCTACGTGCTCCTCCTGTTCGGGGTGGTCGGCTATGCCATGGTGAAGTTCGCCTTTCCGCTGGCCCCACTCATCCTGGGCGTCGTCCTGGGGGACCAGATCGAGGTCAACCTCGTCCGGGCCATCATGACGGATGCGAACCCCTGGCTCTTCCTCACCCGTCCGATCTCGGGAACGCTCATCGCGCTCTCCGTGGTATCGGTGGTCCTGGCCATCTGGCAGCACTACCGGGCCCAGGCCCGCATGGCGGAAGCCGCCGAGCCCGACGTCGACTTCTAACGCCCTGCTCCCCTCTCCCCGCCGGGGAGAGGGCCGGGGTGAGGGGGAGTGGCATGATCGCCGTCGGCATCGTCGGCATGGGGGTGATCGGACGGGCCATCGCGCGGGCCGTCACCACGGATTTGCCCGGGGTCACGCTGGCCGGTGTCACCGTCCGCGCTCCCGCCACGGCCGCCGGCTACCCAGCCCTGCCGCTGCCGGAGCTGATCCGCCGCTCCGACCTGATCGTGGAGGCGGCGACACAGGCGGCGCTCCGCGATCTCGGCCCGGCGGTGCTGGAAGCGGGCAAGGACCTGATGGTGCTGTCCGTCGGGGCCCTCGTCGGCGTGCTGGACGAGTGGGCGCGACTCGCCGAGACGCACCGCTGCCGGATCCTCGTGCCCTCAGGCGCCATCGCGGGACTCGACGGGGTCAAGGGCGCGCGCGAGGGCGCCATCACCTCCGTCACCATGGAGACGCGCAAGCCCCCGCGCGGGCTCGCGGGCGCGCCGTACATCGCGCAGCACCGGATCGACCTGGACACCATCACCCGCGAGACGCTCATCTTCGAGGGGCCGGCCAGCGAAGCCGTCCGAGCCTTCCCCGCCAACGTCAACGTGGTGGCGGCCCTCTCCCTGGCCGGCGTCGGACCCGAGCGCACCCGGATCAGGATCTTCGCCGTTCCCGGACAGGAGCGGAACCAGCACCGCGTCACCATCGAGGGCGAGTTCGGCCGCCTCGCCATCGAGATCGAGAACGTCCCCTCCGAGAACCCGCGCACCGGCAAGCTCTCCTATCTGTCCGCCATCGCCATGCTGCGAGAGCTCGGCGCGTCCGTCCACGTCGGCACCTGACCGCAGCCCCGCCAGGCCGCTCACAAGGGCCCATCTGCTTCGTTGGCGCCCTCGGCCGCACGCTCAACGTACAGAAAGTACGCCTCGCGTCCGACCGTCGGGCGCCGCCTCGCATCTGGACCCTTGTGAGCGGCCTGGGTGCTGAAAAGGGCCCCTCTGCGGAGGTACGGCGCCCTCGGCCGCACGCTCAACGTGGCTCGCTTACGCTCGCCCGGATCTCCGGATCCGCTCACCTCGCCTCCGGCTCGCCACGCGGAGTACGCCTCCCTTGCCGCCGTCGGACGCCGCCTTGCATGTGGACCCTTTTGAGCGGCCTGGGAAGTGTTCCCGCAGCTTAGGAGCGGCCGGCCGGGCGCCGCCCGGCGTCCGTGGCGCGGCGCCTTGACGTTCTGCCCGTCGCTTTGTACGCTTGGTCCGAGCCTTGTAAACGACAGATCCGCCATGGAGGCAATTCATGCGCACCACGGTGTCGTCCCGCGGGCAAACGGCAGTGCCGGCCGAGGTCCGGCGCCGCTTCAAGCTCACCGGCAACTCCCGGTTGGAGTGGATCATCGAGGGTGACGTGATCACCCTGGTTCCCGTCCCCGCGGACCCCGCCAGAGCGTTCCGAGGCTCGCTCCGGGGGAAGTACTCGGTGGCGGCGCTCCTTCGACAGCGCGCCCGCGAGCGGAAGCGCGAGCGCCAGCGTGGCTGAGGCGCGGCGCTACACCCTGGATACGTCGGCGATCATGGCGTATTTCGCCGATGAGGCCGGCGCCGACCGGGTCGAGCGCATCCTGACCCTGTCGGATCGCGGAACCATCGACGCCTACGCCTCATTCATGGCCTACATGGAAGTGCTGTACGGAGTGTGGCGGCGACTGGGCGAGAAGACCGGCAAGGCGACCTATCTGCGCCTCAAGGCCCTTGCCATCCGTCGCGTCGACGCGTCCGAGGAGCTGCTGCTCGCTGCGGCACGGATCAAGGCAACTCATGAGCTGTCCGTCGCGGACGCCTGGATCGCTGCCACCGCGCTCGTCACCGGCAGCACCCTCGTCCACAAGGACCCGGAGTTCCGGTCGCTGGCCGGTGAGCTCCCCCTGCTGGAGCTGCCCCTCAAGCCCTCGCCCGCCCGCCCCCGCTCGATGTGACGAGCCCCCTCGGCGCCAGCATCCGCCGGACGGAAGACCTGCGTTTTCTCACGGGCCGGGGGCGCTACCTCGACGATCCCATGGTCGTGGAAGGGCAGCTCCACGGCGGCATCGTTCAGGGCATCGGCAGCGCGCTCACCGAGGAGCGCATCCGCGATGATGCAGGGCAGCTCCTCACCGGGAGCCTCATGGCCTACGGCGTGCCGACGGCGACGCAGGTGCCCCCCATCGAGGCGGTCCTCCTCGATCACCCATCCGTCATGAACGTGCTGGGGATCAAGGGCGTCGGCGAGAGCGGCGTCATCTGCCCGGCCGCGGCCATGCCAACGCGGTGGAGGACGCGCTCTCGGACCGCGGGGTGCTGATCTCGCGGGTGCCGCTGACGCCGGCGCGCCCGATCGCGCCGGCACCATCATGTACGCCATGGGGACCACGCAGCACACCAACGGCACCCAGAACATCCGCGCCTACACGATGCTGCAGCTCCTGCTGGGCAATCTCGGAATCGCCGGCGGCGGCGTCAACGCCCTCCGGGGACTCGTCAACGTCCAGGGCAGCACGGACATGTGCCTGCTCTTCAATATCCTGCCGGGGTGTCTGCAGTCGCCGGTAGACGCCGACCAGACCCTTGCCCAGTTCCTGGAGCGGGCGACGCCCAAGTCCCAGGATCCGAAGAGCGTCAACTGGTGGAAGAACTACCCGAAGTACATGGTGAGCCTGCTCAAGGCCTGGTACGGGGAGGCGGCGCAGAAGGACAACGAGTTCGGCTACGCCTGGCTCCCGAAGCGGGGCGGCGACTACTCTCATATCCCGCTCTTCGAGGCCATGTACGCCGGCACGATCAAGGGCTTCTTCGTCATGGGCCAGAACCCGGCCGTGGGCGGGCCCAATGCCGGGATGG
Source organism: Candidatus Rokubacteria bacterium GWA2_70_23 (assembly GCA_001788395.1). Lineage (GTDB taxonomy): Bacteria > Methylomirabilota > Methylomirabilia > Rokubacteriales > CSP1-6 > UBA12499. The sequence goes on along the minus strand of MGBT01000136.1, from coordinate 29,368 downwards.
AGCGGAAGGCCCTGGAGAAGCTCGACTGGATGGTCGTCACCGAGCTGTGGGAAACCGAGACCGCGGCCTTCTGGAAGCGCCCCGGAGCGAGCCCCAAGGACATCAAGACCGAGGTGTTCCTTCTGCCGGCGGCCTCCGCCATCGAGAAGGAGGGCTCCGTCACCAATAGCGGCCACTGGGTGCAGTGGCGCTGGAAGGCGGTGAACCCGCCCGGAGAGGCGCGCGAGGACGCCTGGATCGTCAACCAGCTCATGCTGCGGCTCCGCAAGCGCTATGCCGAGAAGGGCGGCGCCGCCCCTGACGGGCTCCTCAAGCTCGCCTGGGACTATGGCAAGGAGCGCGTGGACATCCACAAGGTGGCCAAGGAGGTCAACGGCTACGCCGTGGCCGATCTCATGGACGACAAGGGCAAGGTGATCGCCAAGGCGGGCGACCAGATGCCGAGCCTCGTCTTGCTCCGCGACGACGGCAGCACCGCCTGCGGCAACTGGATCTACTCGGGCTCCTACACGGGAGCCGGCAACATGATGGCCCGCCGCAACCCGGTGGATCGCTCCGGCATCGGGCTCCACGCCGACTGGGCGTGGGACTGGCCGGTGAACCGCCGGATCCTCTACAACCGCGCCTCGGTGCATCCGGTGACGGGGCAGCCGTGGAACCCCAAGCGCGCCGTGATCCGCTGGGACGAGGAGGGCAAGAAGTGGGTCGGCGATATCCCGGACGGCCCGGCGCCGCCGGGCGCCGTCTCCCCCTTCATCATGAGGGCGGAGGGCGTCGCGCGGCCGCGGCCGCGAGCGCGTGGCCCAGCTGCGCCGCCAGGGCCGGACCGGTGCCACGCTCTACGGCGAGAAGGAGCTGGGCGGCCTCGGCGTCATGTACGTCCTGCCCGACGCCCCCTCGCGCTACCCGTCGCTGCCCGCCGACCCCGAGGCCTCCTTCCGTACGGCCTCGTCGTGGCAGCGGGCGTGGCAGCCCGCGGGCGCGGCGGTGGTGCTGCTCGGCATCGTCGGGCTCGTGGTGAACTTCGCCGCGGTGTCGTGGCGCAACCGCGGACGCGACGAGGAAGGAGGGACGCCGTCATGAGCCAGCGCGGCATCGCCCGGTTCTCGGGCACCGAGCGGGTGGTCCACCTCCTCTACCTGGTCTGCTTCCTCACGCTGGCGGGCACGGGGCTCATCTTCTACCTCCCGCAGCTGGGCATCTACGCCGCCGGTGAGGTGGGACTCCTG